>CAXTHY010000065.1:3371-19458 GCA_964244175.1 uncultured Jatrophihabitans sp.
GGATCGCGACTGAACTGCGCAGCGAGCTCGACGAGGCGCCGCTGGCGGGCGAACTCGCCGATGCCGACGAGAACGAGAAGCAGCGGATGGCCGACCTGCGCGCCAAGCACATCGTGGAGGAGTACGAGGAGCAGCAGCGCGCCAGAAAGGCGCACGACGCCCAGGAGTCCTGACTGCCGGTCGGGCGCCCAGTGCCCGGGTCGTTGTCAGTGCCAGCGGTAAGGGCCCCGAGCTCAGCGACAGCCTGAACTGCTGCGGCTACAAAGCCCGCGTGAAGGCGGGCCTGGAGGTTCTCGGCGATCATCACCTGAGGATCGGCGAACGGGCGACCGCGACCAGACTGAGACCCACCTGACCCGAGCGAGCCCAACTGTGAATCTGACCAAAGAGCCGCTCGCCACCGGACTGGCGACATACCTTGATAAGGGCCACCCGCGGCGGACGCGGACACAGTGCACGCGAAGGAATGACGATGAGCGACAGCCGACCCGAGCCGGCCGACCGGCCGGTTCCCGACGACGATGACGATGTCCGGGACTCCGGACCGCCCGGGCCGCAGGCCGGTCCGCCGCCCGGCCCGCCTCCGGGCCCGCCTCCTGTCGCGTACGGGACGTGGAAGGAACCGTGGATCGTGCCGCGCCACAAGGGCGCAGTCGTGCTCATTGCGATCGTCGCGGCCATCGTCCTGCTCGGCGCCGGCATGCTGGCCGGTGCCGCCCTTCGTGGGGGCGGCGGCGGTGGCGGACACTATCCGCAGCGGTTCGAGCGCAACGGCCCAGGTCAGTTCCCGGATCGAGCCGGAGTGTTCCCGGCCCGTCCCGGCCAGCGCAACTTCCCACGCCCGGGTCAGCCGATCGGTTCGAACGCCTCGACGTCGCCGGCGCCCCCCGCCCCCTCGTCTTCCTGACCCCGAGCCAGGCAGCGCCGTTGGTGGTAACTGCCCGATCGGGCGGGCTCGACTTCCCATGAGGACGTCTGCCGACCGGTGCCCTCCCGCGGGCCGATGCCGACACCATCGTCGTCATGAGTTCTGACTACTTCGTCGAACACGTGCCTCAGACCCAGGCGATGTCGTGCTGGGCCGCGTCCACCGCGATGATGCTGGGCTATCACCGCAACCAGAGCTACCCCGAGTCGGAAGTGCTCGCCGAATTCCGGGAGTTCGGGGTCGACGGCGCGGACAACGAGGAATGCAAGACCCTCGCCGCACGCGTCGGCCTCACCGTCCTGAGCGACGCGTGCCGCAACGCGCAGGGCTGGGATCAGGTACTGCAACGCGGCCCGGTCATGGTCGGCTCCCCCACCCACGTGATCGTCGTTGCCGGCATCGACGGCGAAGACGAGGACGCGAGCGCGGCGCTGAAGGTGCTGGACCCGGCGGAAAGTGGCGAGTACTGGGGCGGCTACCAGGCGATCGAGCACCAGTACGAGCTCAACCCCGACGCCGGGTACACGGTCAACATGTTCCAGTGGTGAGGGCGTCCACCACACGCGAGTTCCCGTCGTGCGGCACTTCAGCCGACCACGTCGAGCACGCTCGACGGTTCGCGCCGCGGGGTACGCGGTAGCTCGTCGGTGGAGGCGGTGGGACGGCCGACCCGCAGCATCATCTGCGGCCGCCCGACCCACCCCATCAGTCCCTGAACGCGCGTCCGGAACGCGGCAAAATCGACGGCCTGGCTCAGCGGGCAGGTCGACAGCCCCAGCACCTCCGCCTGGAGCATCAGCCGCATCATGGCGTGCCCCGCCCACAGGTGCTCGCGGGGCGTGTCGGCCGTGGTCAACACCACCGCGATCAGCGGACGCTCGTCGACATCGCGTTCGATGAGCTGCCCGCCCGTGACGCCCACCTCGAAGTCGCGGTTCGGGATGTCGGTATGCCGCGGGGCGTCGGTGGGCACGTGCGGGATGGCCTCGACGGGAATGCCGTCGACCTGCGCATGCACCTGGGGGTCGTGCAGCCAGCGCTCCATCTCGGCGAGGTAGGCCGAGTCCTCTCGTTCCACACGGTCGGCCCAGCTCACCGCGGCGGCCAGGTCGATGCGCCGGTCGCCGCGCTCGGGGAAGTCGACCCAGGCGACGGCGTCGGTGCCGGCCGCCTGCACCGCCTCGACCTCGTCGGCTGCGGGCTGCTGCACGGCGAAGGGTCGCCGGTCGCTGCGCCGACGCAGGGCGGCCTCGATCAGGGCCACTACCTCGGTATCGGGCGCGACGTGTCCGATCGGCCGTAACCGCGCCAGCAGGTCCCGGTCGGCCGGGTCAGGGAACAGCACGGTCTCGGTCGGGCAGCCGGTGGCGGCCAGGGCGAGCTCGGTGAGCTGCAGGGCCGCCCCGCAGCTGATGAGCATCGAATGACCGTCCGGGTCGGCCACGGCCAGCTGACGGCCGCGGTCGGCTCGCAGATCCAGACCTCCCTGGTCGAGGCGCCAGCGCCACGGTTGCGTGTTGTGGATGGACGGCGCCCGGACAGCGACTGCCAGCGCAGCCTCGGCCGTGGCGACGTCCAAACTCGTCGGGCCCATGTCAGTCATGCCTTCGATGGTGCGCCACCATGGACGACCAGGACCGGGCAGCTGGCGAGTTCGGCCACGCGCGCGCTGACCGAACCGAGCAGTACGCCGGCGAAGCCGCCGTGCCCGCGGCTGCCGACGACGACCATGAACGCGTCCTTGCTCGCGTTCAGCAGCGTGTACGCGGGGTTGCCCTCGAAGGTCGCGAGGCGCATGTCCGCCGGGCGGTTCGCGCCGAACACCTCGTCCACCGTTTCGGCGAGCAGCTGCTCGACGTCCACCTGCGGGGAGTAGTCCGGCGGTAACGTGCCCCACCCGAAGGTCGACGGGAAGTCCCATGCCGAGACCGCGTCGATGCGCGCGTTCTCGGTCGCGGCGATGCGCGCCGCCCACCGCAGGGCTTGTTTGGATCCGTCGGAACCGTCGACGCCGACCACGATTCGTGATCGCACATCGGTTTCGGTGGTCATCAGGACCTATCCACTGCGTGGTTGTCGCTGCTCATCGCCGTCTTCTTCCTCATCCGGTTCGTCTCGCGTCCGTTACCGGTTCAGTTTGAGCGCGCCGACCGCTGCGGCGGATGGGTCTTTCGACCCGTGCCCGGTCGGACAACCGCGCCCCACTGCCTGCCCGGGTGGGCCGAACGGATCAGGTTTGTGTTCAGGATGTCGGCCTGGCGGCCCTGAACCGACCATCCGGCCATAAACGCGATCGATCCAGCTGCCCGAGCCGGTCCCGGCGCTCATGGGTCCGAGGACCCTATCAGCGGCCGGCGTCCACGCGCATGGTTGGAAGGGTCACCCCGCAGGCCAGAACGGACGAGTCAATGCCCACTTCCATCGCCGACGCGCGACTGCGCACCGCCCTTCGGCGGGCGGCTGTCCGCGCCACCTACGCCCCGTCAGTGCACAACACGCAGCCGTGGAGCATCCACATCGGCAGCGGCAGCCTCCGCATCTACCTCGACTGCAGCCGGCAGCTTCACGTCTTGGACCCGACGGGTCGGCAGCTGACGATCAGTGTCGGCTGCGCGGTCATGAACGCGCGCGTCGCGCTCGCCGCGGACGGCATCGACGTCGATGTCGAGCGGTTCCCGACGCCCAGCCAACCCCACCTCGCCGTCACCCTGCGCGCGAGCGGCCGCCGCGAGGTCTCCGATCGCGACCTCGCCCCCCTCGACCACGTGCTCGAGCTCAGACAGACGAATCGTCGACGCTTCGCTGACGACAACGTCCCGTCCGAAGTTCTCGACTCGTTGGAGCGGGCCGCCGAGGCCGAGGGGGCGCTGCTGCATGTCGTCCGCGATCCGGAGCAGCGCCTGGCCGTCGCCACCTTGAGCCAGCGCGCCGACGACATCGAGAACCTGAACCCGGCCTACCGGGCCGAACTGCGGGCGTGGACCACCGACGACCCGCTACGCGCCGACGGCGTGCCCCACCTCGCAGTCCCGCGCGTCGACGGCAGCTCCGAGGACGAGGTGCCGATCCGGGACTTCGACACCCGTGGCACCGGCGGACTCCCGGCGCACACCCAGTCCTCACGCAATCAATGCCTCGTGCTGGTCGGCACAAGTGGCGATTCGCCGCACGACTGGCTGCGGGCCGGCGAGGCGCTCGAACGAGTGCTGCTCAAGATCACCC
This sequence comes from uncultured Jatrophihabitans sp., assembly GCA_964244175.1. GTDB lineage: Bacteria > Actinomycetota > Actinomycetes > Mycobacteriales > Jatrophihabitantaceae > Jatrophihabitans. The sequence goes on from CAXTHY010000065.1 coordinate 7,522, forward strand.
GGCACGGCTTCGTCGCCAGTCCGCTCACCCAGGTGACGGAGGTTCCCTCCGTCCGGGCAGGATTGCGGCGCGAACTCGACCTGGTCAGTTACCCGCACGTGCTGCTGCGCATCGGCCGGGCCCCGACGACGCCCACCTCGCGGCGGCGACGACTCGTCGACGTCCTCGTCGAAGAGAACTGACCACCATTTTTCGCTGACCATAGACTCGAGGGCATGGGGCCCGAACCGGGGGCGTTCCTGCATTTCCCGGACGTTCCCAAGCTCGAACTCGACGATCTGATCGATCAGCTGGTCGAGCGCGCTCAAGACGTCAAGCGCGCCCAAGGCCGGTTACGCGCCCTGCTTCACGCCATCGAGACCGTCACCGGGGACCTGTCCCTGGAAGCTGTGCTGCGCAACATCGTGCAGGCGGCGTGCGAGCTCGCCGGCGCCCGCTACGGCGCGCTCGGCGTGATCGGTAACGACGGCCTGCTGGAGCAGTTCATCCACCACGGCATGGACGAGCAGACGGTGAGTCGAATCGGCAGCCTGCCGCAGGGCAAGGGCCTGCTGGGCGGGCTGATCACTGACCCGCACACGATCCGTCTCACCCACATGGCCGGCGACGAGCGTTCGGCCGGCTTCCCGCCCGACCACCCGCCGATGGATTCGTTCCTTGGTGTGCCCATTCGCGTGCGCGGTGAGATCTTCGGCAACCTCTATCTCACCGACAGCGACAAGGGCGCCTTCAGCGGTGAGGACGAGGAACTCGTCCTCGCGCTCGCGCTCGCGGCGGGCACGGCGCTGAGCAACGCCCGGCTGTACCACGAATCGCGGCTGCAGCAGCGCTGGCTCGACGCATCGGTCGAGATCGGTGCGCGGTTGCTCTCGTCCAGCGGCGAGGATCCGATCCGTACGATTGCCCGCCGCGCGATCGATATCGCCAATGCCGACGTCGTCACGGTCGGCCTGATCACGTCCGACGCATCGGCGATCGTCATCGAGGTGGCGTTCGGGGTCGGGGCCGAGCAGCTCACCGGACGCCGGTTCCCGCTCAGCGAGACCCTGGCCGCAGGGGTGATCGCCGATCACCGCCCGATGCTGAGCACCAATGCCTTCGACGACGGTCGGGTATCGCATCTGACCTCGGTGATGGACGCCGGACCGGTGATGATCTTGCCACTGGGGAGCGCCAGCCACGTCCGCGGAGTGCTCAGCATCGCCCGGCAGCGGGGGCGTCAGGCGTTCAGCCCGAGCGATCTCGATATGGCGGCCGGGTTCGCCAACCACGCCAGCGTCGCGCTCGAGTTGGCCGACTCGCGCGCGGCCGAGCAGAAGCTCGTCCTGCTCGAGGATCGCGACCGCATCGCTCGCGACCTGCACGACCACGTCATCCAGGAATTGTTCGCGATCGGCCTGAGCCTCGAGAGCGTGGCTGCGCTGCTCGGGCCCGGTGACGCGATCGGGCAACGGGTGAAGCAACGCGTCGAAGACATCGACCGGACGATCCGGCGGATCAGGACGAGCATCTTCGCCCTGCGCGGGTCCCTCGACGCCTCCACCGGCGGTGTGCGCGAGCGGGTCCTCGAGGTCGCCAGCGATCTGACGTCGGCCCTCGGCTTCCCTCCGCATGTTTCGTTCGCCGGCCCGGTCGATCTCGTCGGGGATCACGCCCTCGCCGACGACGTCACCGCCGTTGTCCGAGAAGCGCTCACCAATGTCGCCAAGCACGCCCGCGCCACCAGCGTTGCGGTGGATCTGGGGGCGCGCGGCGGCGAGGTCGTCGTGACCGTCGCCGACAACGGGGTCGGCATGTCAGGAGCGAGCCGCAGTAGCGGGACCGCAAACCTGCGAGCCCGCGCCGAAAACCACCGTGGAACCTTCGACCTGTCGCCGGGCCCATCCGGCGGCACCGTACTGACCTGGAGGGCACGGTTCTGATGACCGAGGCGCCGACACCTATTCGCATCTTCCTGCTCGACGATCACGAGGTCGTACGGCGCGCGATCGCCGAGCTGCTGGGCACCGTGCCCGGTTTCGAGATCGTCGGCGAGGCCGGTTCGGTCGAGCAGGCTCTGCCGCGGGTGCTGGCCTGCAAGCCTGATGTCGCAGTGCTCGACGCCCGGCTGCCCGATGGCAGCGGGATCGACGTCTGCCGCGACATCCGCTCGGCCTTGCCGTCGACATACTGCCTGATCCTGACCTCGTACGACGACCAGGACGCTGTGCTCTCGTCCGTGCTCGCCGGCGCCTCGGGTTATGTCCTGAAGGAGGTCCGCACGTCGGGTCTCGTCGACGCTATTCGACAGGTCGCCATGGGCCGCTCACTGATCGACCCAGCGCTCATCGCGCAGGTCATGGACCGGGTCCGGGAAGGCTCACCGGCCAACACCCGCCTTGCCGCTCTGACCCAGCGCGAACGCGAAGTGCTCGATCTGATCGCCGAGGGGCTCACCAACCGGCAGATCGGTGACCGGCTGTTCCTGGCCGAGAAGACCGTGAAGAACTACGTTTCGAGCCTGCTGGGCAAACTGGGCATGGAACGCCGCACCCAAGCTGCGGTGTACGGCGCTGAGGTCCGCAAGCAGTAGTCCAGCTCGCCGATCCACCCGAGCCGTCGGACCCTGGTCGCGGCCCGCACGGTCCCAGGTGGACTGGGTCCTTCGCCTCTCTCGGCAACTCCCGCGACGACAGAGGCTTGAGCCATAACAGGAGCGCGCGGTGACCGACCGCAGATCTGTTCCACTACGAGGAGTTCACCGTGAAACGCAGAGCATTTGACGTCATCGTCAGCGCCGTCGGCCTGGGGTTGGCCGCCTTGCTACTCATTGCCGGAGGCCTGCTGACCTGGGCCCACAACTTCGTCCAGGACGAGGTACACGACCAGCTGGCCGCGCAACAGATCTACTTCCCCCCGACGAACAGCCCCGCGACCAAGGGGGCGGAATTCACGGCCATGCGCCAGTACGCCGGCCAGCAGCTGACGACCGGCGCGCAGGCCGAGACCTACGCCGATCACTTCATCGCCGTCCACCTCAAGGAGATCGGCGGCGGCAAGACCTACGCTCAGCTGAGCGCGGCCGCCCAATCCGACCCGACGAACACCAAGCTGGCCGCGCAGGTCCAGACCGTGTTCAAGGGCGAGACGCTGCGGGGCCTGCTGCTCAACGCCTATGCGTTCGGGACGATGGCCACCATCGCCGGCATCGCCGCCCTGTGCGCCTTCATCGGCGGCGGGCTGATGCTGCTACTGGCCGCCTTGGGCATCTGGCACGCCCGGCGCGTCCCTGAGACGAAGGAAGTCCTCGTGCCGCACCGGACGCCCAAGAACGACCCGGTTCCGGTCTGACCGGTCCGCGCACCTCGCTCGCCCGCCCCGCCCTCCCGGCGGGGCGGGCGAGTTCTTGCCCCGACCTGATCAGGGCTTGAATGGTGGAAGTGCCGCCTGCCTGCGGCGCATAAGGAGGCAGTCGCGTGACCGACACCTGACCGATGCCGTGCTCAGCCCCGCGGAACTCGACGCGATCGACGCCTATTGGCGGGCCGCCAACTACTTGTCGGTGGGCCAGATCTACCTGCTGGGCAATCCGCTGCTGACCGAACCGCTCGCGGCCGAACACATCAAGCCCCGGTTGCTCGGTCAGTGGGTACGACGCCGGGACTGAACCTCGTCTACGCGCACCTCAACCGGTTGATCAAGCAGCGGGACCTGAACGCGATCTTCGTGACCGGCCCTGGTCATGGGGGACCTGGCCTGGTGGCCAACGCCTACCTCGAGGGCACCTACAGCGAGGTCGTGGTGACCTGCGTCGTCGGTGACGGCGAGGCCGAGACCGGACCGTTGGCGGCGAGCTGGCACTCCAACAAGTTCCTCAACCAGGTGACCGACGGTGCGGTGCTGCCGATCCTGCACCTGAACGGCTACAAGATCGCGAACCCGACGGTGCTCGCCCGCATCCCCGAGGACGAGCTCGCCGCGCTGATGCGCGGCTAGGGGTACGACCCGCTCTTCGTGACCGGCAGCGATCCGGCCGACGTGCATCAGCAGCTCGCCGGCGCGCTGCAGCCTGCGCTCGACGCGATCGCCGGCATCCAGCAGGCGGCCCGCTCGGGGGACCAATCGGGGAAGCGGCCGGTCTGGCCGATGATCGTGCTGCGCACCCCGAAGGGCTGGATGGGTCCGAAGTTCGTCGACGGGCTCCCGGTCGAGGGCACGTTCCGCGCGCACCAGGTGCCGCTCTCGCAGACCCGCGCCAACCCCGAGCATCCCGCGATGCTCGAGTCCTGGCTGCGCAGCTACCGTCCGGAGGAACTGTTCACCGCCGAAGGGGCCCTTCGGCCGGAGTTGCAGGCGCTCGCCCCGGTGGGGAACGGCGCATGAGCGCGAATCCGCACACCAACGGGGGATTGCTGCTCCAGGATCTGGCCCTGCCCGACTTCCGTGACTACGCGGTGGCCGTCGACGGGCCGGGCAACCAGATCAGCGAGGCGACCCGCGTCCTCGGTCAGTTCGTCCGCGACGTCATCGCGCTGACCCCCGCACACCTTTCGGATGATGGGCCCGGACGAGACGGCCTCGAACCGGTTAGGGGCGGTGTTCGAGTCGACCGACCGCGCGTGGGACGCCGAGACGGTTCCCGGCGACGATCACCTCGCCCCGGACGGCCGGGTCATGGAGGTCCTGTCGGAACACCTTTGCCAGGGCTGGCTCGAGGGCTACCTGTTGACCGGCCGGCACGGCCTGTTCAACTGCTACGAGGCGTTCATCCACATCATCGACTCGATGTTCAACCAGCACGCCAAGTGGCTGAAGACCACCCGCACGATCCCGTGGCGTCGGCCGATCGCCTCGCTGAACTACGTCCTGTCGTCGCACGTCTGGCGTCAGGACAACAACGGCTTCTCGCACCAGGACCCCGGTTTCATCGACCATGTGGTGAACAAGAAGGCCGAGATCGTCCGCGTGTACCTGCCCCCGGACACGAACACATTGTTGTCGGTGGCCGACCACTGCCTGCCCGGGCCGCCCAGAGCCCTTCTCGGGTGCTGAGCTGACCACTTTCGGCGCTGGAAAGTGGTCAGCTCAGCACCCGAGAAGGGAGGAGTGAGCGCGAAGGGAAGGGTGAGTCGGGGGCGGGGCTAGTGATCGCCGGCTCTCAGCCGCGTCCGGGCGGCGAGACGCCGGGCTCTGATGACGCGCTTGCTGGCGATGTGTCGATCGAGCCCGATGGCTTGCGCGATGTTCGTGATCGCCCAGCCCTGGTTGACCGCAGCCAGCATCAGCTGGTTCGTCGCACGCATGGCGCGGATGCGTTCTTCGATCGGCCGGGCCACCTGCTCGGCGTCGCGGGCGCGGCGCAGCACGCCGACGAGGTCGGCTGGCAGTGCGCGGACAGCGGGCATGCGGGCGGTCACCCGACCTGGGGTCGGGCTATCTCGGCACCGAACGGACAGTCGTCATCGACGCCGATACCTGGGTCCTGACGGGCAGAGTGGGCTTGACTCCACTGGGAGGGCGACAGCGCAGGTCCGCGGCGCAGACGACGCACCTGGGGTACCACCGGTCGAGTGAGAACGACCGCTTGTCCGCACGTGTGGCAGGGGTCGGACCGGTGTTGGTACTCGACTGCCACAACTCCATTATTCAGCTCGCGAGGCGCTCGAGGTCGCCTGGTGATCTCCAACGCGCGGAACGGCACAAGGTCGCCGCGGGGACCGGCTTAGCGATCATGAACCGGTGAATGCACGCCCGCCGCCTGCTTGCCCCGTTCCAGAAACGGGCAGTGATGGCTGGACCTCCCAATAGACGCGTTGGGGTGCTGTGTGGCCAATCAGCAATCCCGACCCACCGCCGCAGCTCGGTGTTGGCTCAGCGGCGGGAAGGAATCGCCGGCGGCGCGGGTTGAGCTGATCATGCTGGTGGAGATCTGGTCCGACATCGTCTGCCCGTGGTGCTACCTCGGGACGAAACGCTTCGAGACCGCGTTGGCGTCCTTCGCCCATCGCGACGAGGTCGAGGTCGTCTTCCGCTCGTTCGAGCTGGACCCCACCGCGGCCCGGGAGGCGAGTGTCCCGGCCATCGAGCTGCTGTCGACCAAGTACGGGATGAGCGGACCGCAGGCCGAGGACGTCCAGCGGCAGATGGAGCAGCGCGCCGCGCAGGACGGATTGACCTTCCACATGGACGGCCTGCGCAGCGGCAACACCCGCGACGCGCACCGATTGCTTCACCTGGCCAAGGCGCGGGGCCGGCAGGCCGAGTTGGCGCAGCGCCTGCACCGCGCCTACTTCACCGAACAGACCTCGGTCTTCGACCATATCGCGCTGACCGGGCTCGCCGTCGACGTCGGCCTGGACCGGGACGAGGTGGTCGCGGTGCTGGCCGGTGACGCCTACGACCACGACGTCGATGTCGACGAAGCCACCGCGCGGTCGCTGGGGGCCAACGGCGTCCCGTTCTTCGTACTCGAGGGTCGCTACGGCATCTCCGGCGCGCAGCCGGCCGAGACGATCGCCGCGGCGCTGGACCGCGTCTGGGCCGAGATCGCCGCGCACGCGTCCTGACCCCTGCCATCAGTTCGACTGGCCGCGCTTAGGCTGGAGCCCCAGTGGACGTGCGCGTGCGCGATCACGATCTGGAGGCGTGGGCGTGAGCATCCTCGGAACGCGTGTCCTGCGCACGGAAGACTCCCGGTTCCTCACCGTCGGCGGCACCTACACCGACGATGTCATCGATGATCGACTCACCGGCGCCGTGCACGTGTTCTTCGCGCGTTCCTATACCGCCCACGCCCGGATCGTCGGCATCGACGTCTCGTCCGCGCTGCGCGCCCCCGGCGTGGTGGCCGTGATCACCGGGGCCGACCTGGCCGATCAGCCCGAGGCCAAGCCGATGATGCCCGACATGAACCAGGCGATGACCCAGCCGCTGCTGGCCAAGGACGTCGTCCGGTTCGTCGGCGAAGCGGTCGCGGCCGTTGTGGTCGAGAACCCTTACCAGGGCGAGGACGCGCTCGAACTTGTCGACGTCGAATACGAGCCGTTGCCGCCAGTGGTCGGCGCGAGTGCCGCAGCGGCCGACGAGACCCTGCTCTTCCCCGACGCCCTCACGAACACCGTAGTGACCTACGGCGACGCCGAGTCCTTCGATCCCACGCTCTTCGACGGCTGCGAGGTGGTCGTCTCCCAGGTCGTCGAGAACGGCCGGATCGCGCCCGCGCCGATGGAGCCACGCGCCGCCGCCGCCGTCTGGGACGCGGACGGCCGGCTGACCACCTGGATCCCCAACCAGGGCGCGCAGGGCAGCAAGCGGGCACTGGCCGGCCTGCTCGGGGTGCCCGGCGACGACGTCCGGATCATCACACCCGACGTCGGTGGCGCTTTCGGGGCGAAGTTCGGGGCCGACCCCGAGCACGCCGTGGTGGCGATCATCGCCCGACGACTCGGGCGGCCGGCCCGTTGGGCCGAGACGCGCTACGAGAACCTGCTGGCCATGACGCACGGCCGGGCCCAGACGCAGACGGTGACGATCGGCGGCCGCCGCGACGGCACCGTGGAGGCGTACCGCTTGGAGGTGCTGCAGGACTGTGGCGCCTACCCGCGGATCGGCGCGCTGCTGCCGTCGTTGACGATGCTGATGGCTCCGGGGACCTACGCGTTCGGCCAGGTCGAGTGCGCGACCCGCTCGGTGGTCACGAACACCACGCCGGTCGGGGCCTACCGCGGCGCCGGCCGCCCCGAGGCCACGGCCGCGATCGAGCGGGCCATCGACCTGTTTGCGGCCGAGGTCGGTCTCGACCCGGCCGACGTGCGGCGCCGCAACCTGCTGGCAGCCTTCACCGAGCCACGCGGCAACGGCTTCGGCGCGCTCTACGACAGCGGCGATTTCACCGGCGCCCTGGATCGCGTGCTCGAGGCCGCCGACTACCCGGCGCTGCGGGCCGAGCAAGCGGCGCGGCGCGAGCGCGGGGACATCGTCGCCCTGGGGATCGGGTTGGCCAGCTACGTCGAGATCACCGGCGCGGGCGCGGAGTCGGGTGCGCCGAACGAGCACGCGACGATCGAAATCCATCCCGACGGTACGGCGACGATCTTGACCGGGACGTCGCCGCACGGCCAGGGGCACGCGACGGCCTGGGCCATGCTGGCCAGCGAGGAACTCGGCATCCCGGTCGAGAACTTCACCCTCAAGTGGGGCGACACCGATCTGATTCCGCGCGGGGGTGGCACGGGCGGGTCGCGCAGCCTGCAGCAGGGCGGCTCGGCCGTTCGGCAGGCCTCAAGGGATCTGCTCGAGGTTGCCCGCGAACGGGCGGCCGATCTGCTCGAGGCCAGCCCCGACGACCTGCGCTTCTCCGTTGAGGACTCCGCGTTCTCGGTGGCGGGCGTCCCCAGCGCCGGCGCCACGCTGGCGAAGCTGGCCGAGCCGGAGCGGCTGTTCGTCGACGCTGTCTTCACCGCGCCGGGCGCCACGTTCCCGTTCGGCGCCCATGTGGCCGTCGTCGACGTGGACACGCAGACCGGGCAGGCCACACTGCGCCGGATGATCACCGTCGACGACGCCGGCGTGATCATTAATCCGCTGTTGGCCGAGGGGCAGCGTCACGGCGGGATCGCCCAGGGTGCGGCGCAGGCCCTGCTGGAGGAGTTCCTCTACGACGCCGACGGGAACCCGTTGACCGCGAGCTTCGCCGAATACCCGTTTCTGACGGCGACCGAGGTGCCGAGCTTCGAACTCGTCGACATGCAGACGCCGACGAGCTACAACTCGCTCGGCGCCAAGGGCATTGGCGAGGCCGGCACCATCGGCGCGACCCCGGCGGTGCAGAACGCGGTCATCGACGCCGTCGCGCACCTGGGCGTGCGTCACATCGACATGCCGACGACGTCGTGGCGCGTGTGGCGAGCCATCGACAGCGCGCGAGAAGGCGGGGCCTGATGCAGATCTCGGTGACGGTGAACGGTGAGCGACGCACCGACTACGTCGAGGGCCGGATGTTGCTGATCCACTACCTGCGCGACACGTGCGGGCTGCGGGCCGCCAATGTCGGCTGCGACACGACCTCCTGCGGCGCGTGCACCGTGCTGCTCGACGGCGAATCGGTGAAGTCGTGCACCGTGCTTGCGGCGCAGGCGAGCAACCGCGGCGTGCAGACGGTCGAGGCTCTTGCCCTCGGCGACGAGTTGCACCCGGTGCAGCGGGCGTTCCGGGCCGAACACGGGCTGCAGTGCGGGTACTGCACGCCGGGCATGGTCATGGCCACGATCGGCCTGCTGGCTGAGAATCCGGATCCGAGCGAGGACGAGGTTCGGGCCGGTCTCGAAGGCAACTTCTGCCGCTGCACGGGCTACCACAACATCGTGCGCGCCGTGCTCGCGGCCGCCGGCGAGCTGCGCCGCGACGCCGGAGCGAAAGCGTGATCCCGGCGCCATGTACGTACATCCAGGCCGAATCGAGCTCGCACGCGGTGTCGTTGCTCGTCGAATACGGTGACGACGCGAAACTGCTGGCCGGCGGACACTCGCTGCTGCCCATGATGAAGCTGCGGCTGGCCATGCCATCGGTGCTCATCGACATCGGTCGCATCCCCGCGTTGGACCACATCACGATGGACGGCGACGAGGTGTCGATCGGCGCGGCGACCCGGCACTCGACCGTTGCCACCTCGCCGATCGTGCGGGCCGAACTGCCACTGCTCGCGCACAGCGCCGGGCTGGTCGGCGACCCGCAGGTCCGCCACCGAGGCACTCTCGGCGGTTCGCTGGCCCACGCCGATCCCGCGGCCGACCTGCCGATTGCGGTCTCGGCGTTGGATGCGCGTCTGGTCGTGCTCGGACCGTACGGCCGCCGCGAGGTGCTGGTCGACGACTTCTTTTTCGGCTACTTCGACACGGCGCTGGCGGCCGACGAGCTGCTGGTCGAGATCCGGCTGCCGCGCCGGGCCGGCCAGCTGTGGGGCTACGAGAAATTCACCCGCCGGGCCAACGACTGGGCCATCGTGGGGGTAGCCGCAGTCGGGGGGCGAGTCAGCCTCGCCAACATGGGCGCGCAGCCGGTGCGGGCCTCCGCCACCGAAGCGGCCTGGGCCGAGGGTGCGTCTGCGGCCGACGCTGGTGCGTTGGCCGCCGACGACACCGATCCGGTCGAGGACATCCACGCCGACGGCGCGTACCGGCAGCACCTCGCCCGGGTGCTGACCACCCGTGCGCTGGAAGCCGCCGGCGCCTAGCCGTCACGAGGCTCGGTGGATGGCGAACAGCGGCCCGCCCCGGGCTCAACGTTATGGGCACATGGGATCCTGACCGGCATGAGCGACTACGAGATCGTGATCCATCTGCGCGAATCCGAGCAGAGGCTGCGCATCGTGCTGACGGGTGTGTCGGCGCACGACGCCGAGGCCGATCGCCAAGCTCTGCTCTACGAACTCGAGCAGGCCCGGCTGGCCGAGGTGCCGGTGCTGGCCGTCCAGACCAAGAGCGGGTTCCCGGATACCGCTCTGGACGTCGAGCCGCACGAGGTGACCGAGGTCGATCTCATCGAGGTGCCGGGCTCGCCCGCGTAGGTATCAGGTCGAGACCCGCAACGCCGCCGCGCTGAGCGAGATGTTCCAACGGATCATCGCCAACAAACCCGCCGGCGGCTGGCGAAGGCTGAAAAGCGGCGGTTCGCGCTCGTCCTGACGGCTCGGTTGGTCCCGGCTACGAGCGTTTGCGAGATCGTCATATCGAATGTCGGCATTGGCCATCAAGTGCGGGGGCTCGCTGCCGATGCTGGGGGCATGGACGCAACAGTGCACGCCGGTCCGGCGCCCACGCCGATCACAGGGACTCCTCTCGAGGCGGTCGATCTCGACCTGTGCGAGGCGCTGTATTGGTTGCGTCGGGCCCGCGGCTGGCAGGACCCGATCATGATCGACATCTGGACGGAGCGGATGAACGATCTGCTCGACCACCGGCTCGCCGCCTGATAAAGAGTTTTTTTGCGCCGCCGAGGCGTACCCTGGCATTGCTGATCAAGCAGCCAGCCCGAGGCATCCCCGTCATAGTGGATGTTTGAGCAGACGCTCACAGGTCTCGGGAGGTCGTGGTGGGCCCCGAGGCAGTTTTGCTGCCGACGCCCTCCAACTCAGCCCAGCTGCGCTGCGTGGGGACGTGGTGTGTCTGGTGCTCGATTACCCCACCCGATCGAGCACCAGACGCAACGACAGCGGGGTCGCGTGTCTAGGTGCGAGCCATTTGCGTGACCGAGCAACAGGGGACTATTCGATGGGCCAATGGCGTGCGTCGGCGGACATTCCCGCAACCGCAAGCGGAGTGGCCGCCGCCCGGCACCTCGTGACGGTGTTGTTGCCCAGCTGGGAGCTGCCGGACGCGCTGTGCGGCGACGCCGAGCTCATCGTCAGCGAGCTGGTCACCAACGCCTACCGACACGCGCCTGGGACCAACAGCTTCGAGCTCGCGCTCGAACGCCGCGCTGACGGAGTTCGGCTGTCGCTGGCCGACGGGTCATCGATCTATCCACTGATCACCGAACTGTCCAGCACGGCTACAAGCGGGCGAGGGATGACGATCGTGGAGACCCTCGCCAGTCGTTGGGGCGCGGACGACTACCGCGGAGGCAAGCGGGTGTGGGTCGATCTCGACGAGGCCCGCACCGGCTGACGACCCGCGGCGGTCACGGTGACTACGGCGGCGGTTGCGGTGCAAGCGGCGGGGCGATCGTGCGGCGCCTCGGGTCCAGTCGCTGCGTGACGCCCAAGGCATCCAGATGCTCGAGCAGCGGGATCGCGACGCGGCGCGTCGTGCCCAGCGCCTGCCGGGCATCGCTGGTCGTGAAGGGCTGGGGGAGCGCGCGCAGCGTGGCCACCGCCTGATCGACCGCGTCCGGCCGCAGCACGATGTCGCCCGACACCCGCACGAGCAACCCGGCGCGCTGCGCCGCGGTCAGCTCCCGCAC
>CAXTHY010000065.1:19468-21941 GCA_964244175.1 uncultured Jatrophihabitans sp.
CCGGGGCCGATCACCAGCGCGCCGATGCGGGGATCGTCGATCCGCGCCGCGAGTTCGGCCGCGTCCGCTGCTGCGCGGTGGACGAGCGCGAGCGGGCCGCCGCCGCCCGGCCCGCCGGCGAGGAGGACGTAGCCGGCGCCGGCGCGCTGCGCCGCGGTCAGCTCCCGCACGCCGAGCCGGAGATCGTCGAGTTCGCCGCGCTCGGGCGCCGCGAACGGCTGCTCGCGCAGGCGCTGCACCAGCGTCCGCACGCCGACGGCGCCACGGTCGAGGTCGACGCCGATACCCGGCCGACCGATCCGTCCCTCGCCGCCAACCAGACCGGCATCGACGACGACCGCGGCGAGCAGCCGATCGTCGTCGGGCATGGCCAACTCGCGCCGCAGCGCGGCGGCCGGAATTCCCGGCGCAAGTGGATGGCCCGACGCCCACTCGTCCACGGCCCGGCCGGCGCCTTCGACCCAGGCCTGCCACGTGCGGTCGAGCACGAACCAGTCGCCGACCGTGCGCAGACCATCGCGCGAGACGATCGGCACACCCAGGCGCTCGAGGTGAGCGTGCCGCATCGCACCGCGCCGTACCACCTCGGTGAAGACGTCGGGCTGCCCGGTGGCGTCGGCCAGGGCGTCGGCCCGGCGCGCGGCCGCACCCCGCCGGGTCAGCGCGGGCGGGTCGGTGTCGAGCACGACGACGCCGGCCGCCACGACCTGCCGGCCCGGGTCGCGCAACACGGCCCGGTCACCCGCCTGGATCGGCTGCTCGGCCCTCAGGGTCAACCGGGCAACGAACTCGCCCAGCGGCCGGACGTGCACCGGCACGGCCGCGGTGCCGATGTGCAGCACCAGTTCGGCCGGCAGCTCCCCGGCCGTACTCAACCGGACATCGATCGCGGCAGTCAGGTGCCAGGCGCCGACAGTCAGCAGCGCGTCGCCACGCCCGACGTCCGCCTGCTTGACCGTCCGCAGGTTGACCCCGACGCGGGCGACGGCCGCGACGTGCTGCTGGGCTGTCCCGGTGGTCTGCAGAGCGCGCACCGAGACCGGGTGACCATGCAGTTCGAGGGTGTCACCGACGCTGATCGTGCCCGCGCTCAAGGTGCCGGTGACGACCGTGCCGCTGCCGCGGATGGTGAAGCTGCGGTCGATCCACAGCCGCATCCGGGCGTCCTGGTCGGGCGCGGGCAGTCGCGCAATCAGCCGGTCCAATGCCTGACGTAGGTCGGTGAGGCCGGTGCCGGTCGCGCCCGACACCGCCACCCCGTCGAGGGCACCCAGGCTGGTGCGGGCCATGCGGTCGCGGGCCTGCGCCAGCGCCGGGGCGGGATCGGTCAGGTCGCTGCGCGTCACCGCGAGCACCCCGTGACGGACGCCGAGGGCGTCGACTGCGGCGAGATGCTCTTCGGACTGTCTCGACCAACCCTCGTCCGCGGCCACCACGAACAGCACCGCGGGCGTCGGCCCGATCCCGGCCAGCATGTTCGCGATGAAACGCTGGTGCCCCGGCACGTCGACGAACGCCAGCTGCTCACCCGACGGCAGGTTCGTCCAGGCGTAGCCGAGGTCGATCGTCATCCCGCGGCGGTGTTCCTCGGCCCACCGGTCCGGCTCCATGCCGGTGAGCGCGCGGACCAGCGTCGACTTGCCGTGATCGACATGCCCGGCCGTGGCGACGACGTGCACGCGTCACCCCTCGCGCAGCGCGAGCACCGCGTCGCGCACGACGGCGTCCTGGTGCTCGGGCACGCAGCGCAGATCGAGCAGGCAATGATCACGCTCGACCCGGCCGATGACCGGCGTCGGCCCGGTCCGCAGCCGGGACGCGTAGGCCGCCGGGAGCGCCACCGCCCAACCTGGCAGCGGCTGGCCCGGCGCGCCGCCGCCGCCCACGACACCGTCGGCGGGGACGACGTCGCCGCCGACGGCCGTGGCCAACGCCGCAGAACGGTTGCGCAGCGCGTCGGCGTCCACGGTCAGGTAGTTCGTGACCGGCGGCGGCGGCCCGTCCAGCGTCGCCTCGAGCGCGGCGATCGTCAGCTTGTCGACGCGTAACGCGCGGGCCAGCGGATGGCGGCGCACGACGTCGACGATGCCGGAGCGGCCGAAAATCAGCCCGGCCTGGGGGCCGCCCAGCAGCTTGTCGCCGCTGCAGGTGACGACGGCGGCGCCGGCGCGCAGGGTCGACGCGACGTCGGGTTCGTCGGGCAGCAGCGGGTGCGGCCCGAGCAGGCCGCTGCCGATGTCGGCGATCACCGGCACCGGCAGCTGGGCGAGCTCGGCCACCGACACCGACCGCACGAAGCCGTCGATACGGAAATTGCTCGGGTGCACCTTGAGCACGGCCGCGGTGTCGGGCCCGACCGCGGCCGCGTAGTCGGCGAGGCGCGTCCGGTTGGTCGTGCCGACCTCGCGCAGCCGGGCGCCGGTCGACTCGATGAGATCGGGCAACCGGAACCCGTCCCCGATCTCGACGAGTT
>CAXTHY010000066.1:0-21879 GCA_964244175.1 uncultured Jatrophihabitans sp.
CCCGCTTGGTGACCAGGTTGTAGACGTTGTTCGACCAGTTCTGGATGGTCGTGTAACGGCAGCGGCCGCCCTTCTTGACGATGATCTCGACGACGGCCGAGTGCAGCGAGTCGGAGCTGTAGATCGGCGCGGTGCACCCCTCGACGTAGTGCACGTAGGCGTCCTCGTCGACGATGATCAGCGTGCGCTCGAACTGGCCCATGTTCTCGGTGTTGATCCGGAAGTAGGCCTGCAGCGGGATCTCGACGTGCACGCCCTTCGGCACGTAGATGAACGAGCCGCCCGACCACACGGCCGAGTTCAGCGCCGAGAATTTGTTGTCACCGGACGGGATGACCGAGCCGAAGTACTCCTGGAACAGCTCCGGGTGTTCCTTCAGCCCGGTGTCGGTGTCCAGGAAGATGACGCCCTGCGCTTCGAGTTCCTCGTTGATCTGGTGGTACACAACCTCGGACTCGTACTGCGCCGCGACGCCGGACACGAGGCGCTGCTTCTCGGCCTCGGGGATGCCCAGCTTGTCGTAGGTCGACTTGATGTCGGCCGGCAGGTCGTCCCACGTGGCCGCCTGCTTCTCGGTCGAGCGCACGAAGTACTTGATGTTGTCGAAGTCGATGCCCGACAGGTCCGAGCCCCAGTTGGGCATGGGCTTCTTGTCGAAGATGCCGAGGGCCTTGAGCCGGTGCGCGAGCATCCACTCGGGCTCGCTCTTCTTGGCCGAGATGTCGCGCACGACAGCCTCGGACAGGCCGCGCCTAGCGCTGGCGCCGGCGACGTCGGAGTCGGCCCAGCCGAAGCCGTAACGGCCGAGCGCGTCGATCTGCTCGTCCTGGGTGAGCGCGGTGCGCTCGGGGGCAGTGGTCATATCTATTTCCTCCCGGATCGGGCAGGCCTGGTTTGCGGTTCGGGGACGTGCGTCGTGCAGACCCCATCGCCGTGCGCGATGGTGGCCAGGCGTTGGGCGTAGGTGCCGAGGACCTGCTCGAAGGCACGGGTCTCGGCTTCGCACAACTCAGGGAACTCGGCCGCGACGTGCGCCACCGGGCAGTGGTGCTGGCACAGCTGAACGCCGACACCGGCGCTTTCGGTAGTTGACGCGTAGCCATGCTCGGAAAGCGCTTCGGCCATGGCATCGACGCGTGTGGCGAGCGGCGCATCGGGGTCGACGACGGCGCTCAGGCGCGTCGCGAGGGTCGCGGCCCGGTGCTCGGCGAAGGCGGTCACGGCGTCTTCGCCGCCGGTGTCGCGCAGGTAGCGCAACGCGGTGTTGGCGAGGTCGTCATAGGCGTGCGGGAACGAGGCGCGGCCGGCGTCAGTGAGGGCGTAGGCCCGCGCTGGGCGCCCGCGGCCACGCTGCGCGGACGGGCGCGGCTCGCGCTCGACGAGTACGCCGTCAGCCACGAGCGCGTCGAGGTGACGACGGATCGCGGCCGGGGAGAGTCCGAGGCGTTGGGCGAGGGCGGCGGCGCTCTGCGGACCACGTTCGAGGACGGTGCGGGCGACGGTGTCGCGAGTGCGGTCGCCGGGCCGGTCACACGCACCCATGGGCGTGTCGCGAGCGGCCAGCAATTTCACAACACCATTATGACGTATTTCCCTGCCGGTTTCACCCGCCCCCGCCGGTTTACCGGCTAAGCACCCGGTTAGCCGCACCACATCCGGTCGGTGACCGGCAGGGTTGACGGGCGCGCGATAGGTTTTCGCCATGATCTACCGGATCCTCGAGCTGACTCTCGCTCCGGCGATGCGGGTCGGTTACCACCCCCAGGCCAGCGGGGCGGAGCTGCTCCCGGCTGCGGGTCCGGTGATCCTGGCCGCCAACCACGTCTCCTTCGCCGACGAATTCTTCACGCCGCTGTGCGCCGGGCGTCGGGTGGTCTATTTCGCCAAGGCCGAGTACTTCAACACGCCCGGGCTACGCGGGCGCGCCATGGCGGCGTTCTTCCGGGGTTGCGGTCATGTGCCGGTGGCCCGCGAGGACACCCGATCGGCCGCGTCGGTGATCGACATCGGGGTGGACGTGCTCGCTGAGGGCCGGGTACTCGGGATCTTCCCCGAGGGCACCCGCTCCCCCGACGGTCGGCTGTACAAGTTCCGCACGGGTGTCGCGCGCTTGGCGCTGCGCAGTGGCGCACCGGTCGTGCCCGTCGGGCTGATCGGCACCCGCGACGTGCAACCGCCGGGCAGCAAGGTGTGGCGCCGGGCGCCGGTCCAGGTGAATTTCGGCGCCCCGTTAGACTTCGGGCACCTGGCCGATCAGGAGCGCAGCTCTCGTGTCCTGCGCGAGGTCACCGAGACCGTACGCGAGCACATCCAAACGCTGTCCGGCCAGGAGTACGTCGACTCCTACGCCGCCAGCGCGAAGCTCGCCGGCTGAGTACCGGGTCACCGCGCCCGAGGCCCGGCGACGCGGGCGGCCCCAGATTCCTAGACTGACGGCGTGCCCGCTGCGCCCGATGCCGACGATGCCGTTTGTATCGTCGACCTCGTCAAGGTGTACGGGGGGCGCCGGGCCGTCGACGGGCTCAGCCTGACCGCCCCGCGCGGGTCGGTGCTGGCCCTGCTCGGGCCCAACGGCGCCGGCAAGACGACGATCATCGAGATCTGTGAGGGCTTCCGGCGCGCCGACTCAGGGACGGTGCGGGTACTCGGGCGCGACCCGAGCCGCGACGCGGCGAAGTTGCGTCCACGGGTCGGGGTCATGCTGCAGGACGGCGTCGGCGGGTACACCGGGGCCGGCGCCCTCGAGCTGCTGCACCTGTTCGCCGCCTACGCCGAGCATCCGCAGGACCCGGCCGAGCTGCTGGAGGTCGTGGGGCTCACCGATGTCGCCTCGACTGCGGTGAAGCGGCTGTCCGGCGGCCAGCAGCAACGGTTGTCCCTGGCCCTCGCGTTGGTCGCGCGGCCGGAGCTGGTGTTCCTCGACGAGCCGACGTCGGGCATGGACCCGCAGTCACGGCGGCGCACGTGGGAGCTGATCCGCTCGCTGCGCCACGATGGTGTCAGCGTGGTCCTCACGACGCACTTCCTCGACGAGGCCGAGCAGCTGGCCGACACCGTCGTGGTCATCGACTCCGGGCGGGTGGTCGCGCAGGGCACCCCGGCCGAACTCACCCGCGCCGGCGCCGAGGGCCAGATCCGCTTCCGCGCCGTGCCCAACCTGCGTCTTGACCTGCTGGTGACCGCGCTGCCCAGCGGTTCGCAGGCCCGGGAAGAGGAACCCGGCCGCTATCTGGTCACCGGCGAGGTAAACCCCCAGCTGCTCGCGACGCTGACCGCGTGGTGCGCGGCCCAGCACGTCATGGCCGAGGACCTCGCGGTCGAGCGACGCACCCTCGAGGATGTCTTCCTCGAGCTCACCGGCCACGAGCTGCGAGCATGACCGCGCCGCGTAGCAACTTTGCCCCGGCGCCCCAGGCCGCGCCGGCGTCGCGGATGCTGCGGGCGCAGACGGCGATGGAATTCAAGCTGCTGCTGCGCAACGGCGAACAGGTCGGCCTGACGCTGCTGATTCCGCTGCTACTGCTGTTCTTCTTCAATCTGCCGCTGCTCTATTCGCTGGGAACGCCGCGCCGCATCGACTTCGTGGTGCCGAGCATCATCGCGCTGGCGGTGATGTCGGCCGCGTTCACCGGCCTGGCCATCGGCACCGGTTTCGAGCGCAAGTACGCGGTGCTCAAGCGGCTGGGAGCGACCGCGCTGCCCCGCTCGGTGCTGATCCTCGGCAAGACGCTGGCCGTGCTGCTGCTCGAGCTCGTGCAGCTCGTGCTGGTGGGGGGCATGGGCTACGCGCTGGCCTGGCACCCGCACGGCAATCCGTTCGCGGCGCTGCTGCTCGTCGTGCTCGGGACGGTCGCGTTCGGCGGCCTCGGGTTGTTGATCGCCGGAACGCTGCGGGCCGAGATCACGTTGGCCGCGGCGAACCTGGTGTGGCTGATCCTGCTGTTCGCCGGCGGCATCGCGATCCCGCTCGATCGTTTCGGCGGCGCGGCCCGCGACATCCTGCAGTACCTGCCGTCAGCGGCGCTATCCGACGGGTTGCACGCGGTGCTGCAGCACGGCCACGACCTGCCGGTGCGCGACACGCTGACGCTGCTGGTCTGGGCCGTGGTCGCCGTGCCGGCCGCGGCGAGATGGTTCAGATGGGAGTAGGGCGGGACGGCCCGGGGCAGCATGATCGAAGTATCAGCGCGGCTCGTGGGCGCCGTTTTCCATACTTTGATCACGCGGTAAGTAGCGTGCGCTGGCTGCCGTCGTGGCTGCAGACCGCGCTCGCCCTGCGCCGGCTGGCGCTCGCCTCGGTGGTCGCCAACGTCGTCATCGTGGTCACCGGCGGCGCGGTGCGCCTGACCGACAGCGGGCTGGGCTGCCCGACCTGGCCCTCATGCACGAGCCGCTCACTGACACCGACGAAGCAGTATTCCTTCCACGGCATCATCGAGTTCACGAACCGCCAGCTGACCTTCGTCCTCGTCATTATCGCGGTCGCCACCTGGGCCGTCGCGATGGTGCGCCGCGAGCAGCGGGGACTCGCCACCGTCGCCGCGCTGGGCATCCCGGCCCAGGCCGTGCTCGGCGGCCTGACCGTGCTCACCCACCTCAACCCGTGGCTGGTCGCATTGCACTTCCTGCTCTCGATGGCGATCATCGCGGTGACGTTCGCGCTGTGGTGGCGGCTCCGAGACGAGACGCATGCCGCAGCGACCCCGGCTCCTACCCCGGCGATCGCCCTGGCCCGGCTGACCGTGCTCGTGACCGCCGCGACGCTGGCCATCGGCACCATCGTCACCGGCAGCGGTCCGCACGCAGGCGACAAGAGCGCCGACGGGACGATCCGCCGCACCGGCCTGCAGGTGTCGTCGATGGCCCAACTGCACGCCGACGCCGTCATGGTGCTGATCGGTCTCAGCGTCGGGCTGCTGTTGCTGCTGCGGGCCCTGCACGCCACGGCGGCGCTACAGCGGGCCGCGGCCGTACTGGTGGGCGTGGAGCTCGCCCAAGGTGCGATCGGCTATACGCAGTACTTCTTGCACGTTCCGCCGCTGCTGGTCGGCGTTCACATGCTCGGCGCCTGCCTGGTGTGGTTGGCCGCGCTGCGAGTGGCCGTCGAGACCACCCGCGCGCGAACCCGGTCCGGCTGACCCCAGTCGTGCTACGGGCTCAATCGTGGTAGGGGGTCAATCGTGGTACGGGCTCAATCGTGGTATGGGGCGCGGCCGATCGGCGTCACCCCGGAATAACCCCACGTCCGCGCCGGAGCACCCTTCACGTACCAGATGTGGGTCGAGGGACGGTAGAGGGCGAAGTCGGCCTTGCCGTCACCGGTGAAGTCGCCGGTCACCGGGACGTCGCCGCTCACGCCGTACCTGACGCTGGCGTGGCCGCGCACGTAGAACCTGTGGGTCGACGGACGGTAGACCGCGATGTCGGTGGTGCCGTTGCCGTCGTAGTCGGCCGGGACCGGGATATCACCCCTCTGGCCGTACCGGATCACGGCTCGACCACGCACGTACCACTGCCCGGTGCTCGGACGGAACACGGCGATCTGGTCGGCGTAGTGGTTGGCCGCCGACCCCGAGTAGTGCCCCGGAACCGGGATGTCACCCTTGGCGCCGTAGGACGTCTTGGCCGCGACCCCGCCGGACGCGGTCGCGAACCACCAGGTGTGGGTTGCCGGTCGGAATACCGCGAGCACCGTTGCCTTGTCGATGCCGTGGTAGTTGGCCTGGACCGGGATGTCGCTCTTCGCGCCGAAGTGAATCCTGGTGCCGCCCGTCCCGGTCAGCCCGGCGACATACCAGGTGGCCGTCGACGGCCGGTACACGCCGACCCGCGCGAAGCCGTCGCCACCGTTGGTCACCGTGGGCAGGTCGCCGCTCTGGCCGAAGTTGAACGAAGTCGGGTAACCGTCGTCGATCCACCACTTGCCGGCCTTGAACGTCACCCGGGTGCTCCTGTGCAGGAACTGGAAATCGTGCTGGGTGCGCCGCTGTTGCGCCGTCGCAAGTTGCAGGCCCGGGTAGTAGTACTTGCCGAGAATGACGTTGTACTTGTTGCCGGTGCTGGCCTCGTTGCAGGCCTGCGTGCCGTTCTGGCTCATCGTGGCGCCGTTGGCGTCCTCGGCGCACGAATCTGTGTCGCCGGCGGCGAGGTTGTCCCGGTACAGCGTCTCCACGATCCGGCCGTTCCGGCGCGCCGCGACCGGCCAGGTCTGCTGCACGACCGACGTGGTACGCGCGGTGGCGGAGCCGGCCTGATAGACCTGGAAGTCCTGATCGTCGGTCACGTCGAAGCACTGCTTCGGATCGTGGTTGAGGTAGCCGCCGAAGTGCGTCACCCAGTACCAGGCATAGGACTTCACCGCGACGGCACCGGCCTTCAACGCGTCCCCGTCCCAGCTGGCCGGCCACTCGTTGGGCAGCACGTTTTCGACATAGCTCGCGAAGTTGACCGACTGGATCGTGACCGCCGTGGCCGTGGTGCGGACGAGCACCTTGATCGTCGATGGGCGCGTGGTCTGCGACGAGTAACCGGTGCATGACGCTCTCGGCGGATCAGCCGGACGGCACGTCACAGTGCCCAACTCGCAGTCCCCGGGGATGGCCGCGGGCGAGAACGCACCGACACCGTTGGGCGTACCGAGCCCGGTGGGTCCGTCCCAGCCCGACGCGGCCGCGCAGAGAACTTGCTGAGCGCCTTGGGCGCAGGTCCCGTCGTTGCCGCTCGTGACATCGTTGAGGTCGGCGGTGTTGTAGTAGAGGGACTTGGCCGGCGTGAATGAGGTCGACGGGTCGCCGGCCAGCGCGTAGACCGACGCGATGATCGGTGCCGATGCGCTGGTGCCCCCGAAGACACCCCAGCCGTCCCCGCCGTAGGTCTGGTAGACGGCTACCCCATTGCGCGGGTCAGCGACGGCCGACACATCGTTCTCGGCTCGCGTCGAGCACACCGCCGCAGGGATGGCCCGGCCCTGGTAACCGGGTTTCGACTCGTAGGTCGAGCAACCGGCACCGGTGGCCGATATCCCGGACGGGTCGGAGGGATCGTTGTAGACCGATTCGGTCCAGCCGCGACGGACGTCGGGAGCTGGGACGAGCCGCGTGCCCCCGACCGAGACCACGCGGGGCGAGGCCGCCGGGTAACCCGCGCCGTATCCGGAATCGCCTGACGCCACCGAGAACACCACGCCCGGGTGGTCGAAGTGGCTGTTGTAGTCGGGATCGTCGCTGTATTCCTCGTCGGAGCCCCAGCTGATCGACACGAACTTCGCGCCGAGCGAGACGGCTGTGTCCACGGCGGTGAACAGGTCGTCGCCGTCGCTGTCGGCCTCCATCAGCGTGATGTCGCACTGCGGGCAGGCGGCCGACACCATGTCCAGGTCAAGGGCGATCTCTCCCGCCCAGTCTCCGCTACCCGCCGGCAGCGGGGACGCCCCACCCTGCTGGTTCAGCTTGCGGAAGCAGCCGTTGGCAGTGGTGCAGGCCGGCAGGCCGTACTGGGTGCGGTATTCCGCAAGGTCCGATTCGGCGCTCGGGTCGTCATAGGCGTCGATGATGTAGATCCGCTGGCCGCTGCCGGCCGAGGTCGGCAGATCGTAGGCCGAGGCGAGATCGCTGGGGCCGTAGCCGTCCGGAGCGTCGGTGGTGGCCCGCGGTGTGTAACGCGCCTTCGGGGTGAACCCGAGATCGGCCCGCCGCAGCGCGTAGCAGGTGAAGTGGCCCGGCGCGACGTGCTGACTGCAGGTGTGGACGACCGACGCGGCGGTTGCGGCTTGCGACGTCGAGACCGACGACAGCGTGGCGAACGCCAGCAACGCAACGGCAACGACGATCAGGCGGGTGCGAAGGCGCGTCACTGGGTGAAATATACGGTCCGCACCACAACGGCTTGGGCCACGGTGGATCCTGTGCTCGGGCAGTGTCCATGCTCAGAACAGCTGGCTGATGGTGTAGATCGCCAGCCCGGCAAGCGCGCCGACGACCGTGCCGTTGATGCGGATGAACTGCAAGTCGCGGCCGACCTGCAGCTCGAGGCGGCGGCTGGTCTCGTCGGTGTCCCACCGCGCGACGGTCGTCGAGATGACTGCGGACAGATCGTCGCCGTAGTGGCTGACGATGTGGCCGGTCAGCCGCTGCAGCGCCTCGTCGACCTTGCCGCCGATCACCGGGTCGTCGCGCAGCACCTCGCCGGCACGAACAGCCAGCGACTCGAGCGAGCGACGCAGGTCGGACTCGGGGTCGGCCGCACCCTCCAGCACGAGCTTCTTGACCGTGCCCCACAGATTAGCCAGGTACTCGCGGACGCTCGGGTGGTCGAGCACTTGCAGCTTCGCGGCCTCGACCTTCGCCCGCTGCTCGGGATCGTCGCGCAGGCGCTGCGCGAGCTCGCGCAGCTGCGAGTCGAACCCGCGACGCAGCGAATGGTCGTCGTCGGCGACGACATCGGCCAGGAACGACTGCAACAGGCTGAAGCCCTTGTTGAACACTCGCTCGTCGAGCCACTCCGGAACCCACTCCGGCGACTCGTCGGCGACGCGTTCGCGCAGCACCGTCCGGTTCTGGTCGAGGAACTTGCGGGTTCCCCGCAGCACAGTGGTCAGCGCGGCCTGGTGCTGCCCGGCGTCGCAGACGGCGTCGAGCACCCGGGCCAGGATCGGCGCAATGTCGGTCTCGCGCAGGCGCTTGTCGGCGAAACTGGCGACGGAGTCACGCAGCTCGTCGTCGCGCAGCACGTTGGCCATCCCGCCGAGGGCGGTGCTGAACTCCTCGCCCAGCCGCCGCGCGTGAGCCGGGTCGGCCAACCACTCCCCGAGCCGTTTCGGCACCTGGGCCGCCGCGACGCGCTCGCTCACGATCTCGGTGGTGAGGAAGTACTGCTGGACGAAGCCGGCCAGGCCCTCACCGATCTGGTCCTTCTTGTTGGGGATGATCGCGGTGTGCGGGATCCGCAGCCTCAGCGGGTACCGGAACAGCGCGGTGACGGCGAACCAGTCCGCCAGCCCACCGACCATCGACGCTTCGGCCGCAGCCTGGACGTAACCCCACACCCCGCGGCCGTGGCCGGCGGTGCGGCACAGGACGTAGATCAGCGCCGCCGCCAGCAACAGGCCGCCGGCGATGAGCTTCATGCGCCGCAGCGCCCGCACCCGTTCATCCGACATTGCCGGTATCGGCGCGGTCAGCTCGGCGGTGGTCATGCGCGGGCCGCGATCGCGGCGGCGAAGGCGTCAGCGGGGTCGTCGGCGCCGTACGCGAGGAACAGCGAGGGTTCGGTGAGTTCGAGTTCGACGACGACCGGGCCGTCTACCGACGGCAACAGGTCGACGCGGGTGTAGAGCTGGTCGGCACCGAAGCGGTCACGGATGGCCTGCATCGCCGCGGCGCCGACCTCGAGCTCCTCGGGCGCCGGCCGGCGTGCGGTGATGCGCTCCTCGACGTAGACCTCCCATCCGTCCACGGGATGGGTGGTTCCGGCCGGCAGCATGGGCCCCTTGCCGACCGCGTGGCTGAAGCGCCCGGCGAAGTAGATGAGCGCCGTCTCGCCCACGGTGTCGACCGCCTCGACGTAGGGCTGCACGAGCACGGTGCGATCGGCGGCGTGCAGGGCCTTGGCGTGTTCGAGCGCGGCCGGGCGGCGATCGGCGGTGAACCGGCCGACGCCGCGCGAGCCCGCGCCCACCGACGGCTTCACCACGAACTCCGGTGAATCGGGCAGGTCGATGGGCTGCCCGGGGTCGGCAAACGAGGTCGGCACCACCGGCACGCCGGCATCGCGCAGATCCCGCAGGTAGACCTTGTCGGTATTCCAGGCGACGACGTCGGCACCGTTCGCCACGCGATCCACCCCGGCGACCCAGGCCAGGAAGCGCTCGCGAGCGCCGGTGTAGTCCCAGGTCGAGCGCAACACCACGAGCGCGTCGTTCCACCCGACCTGCGGATCGGTCCAGATCACCCAGCGGGCGTCGACGTCACATCGCGCGAGCGCGGCAACGAGCAGCTGCGCGTCCTCGTCGCCCTCGGGGAGGTCCGAGCACGTCGCCAACAACACCGACCTCATCGTTGCGATCCTACGGAGAGCGGGGAGCGGGCCCCGGCGGTGTCGATCCCGGCCGGCTGAGCACTGGAGTCAGCGGACGAACGTATCGACCGCCACGGCAACGAAGAGGAACGCCAGGTAGCTGTTCGACAGGTGGAACAGCTGCATGGCGGCCTTAGCGTTCGGGCCCTGCTTGGTCCGCGCCAGCAGGCGGTGGGCGGCGATGATCAGGCTCGCGCCGGCCGCGGCCGCGAGCACGCCGTAGACCCAGCCGGTGGCGATCGGCCACAGTGCCAGCGACACCGCGGCGGTCAGCCACGCGTAGACCACGATCTCGCGGGCCACGCGTTGCGGCGCGGCCACGACCGGAAGCATGGGCACACCGGCGCGGGCGTAGTCCTCGCGGTAGCGGATGGCCAGCGCCCAGAAATGCGGGGGGGTCCAGAAGAACACGACGCCGAAGAGCACGACCGGGGCCCACGCCAGCGACCCGGTGACCGCGGACCAGCCGATGAGGACCGGCATGCACCCGGCGGCACCGCCCCAGACGATGTTCTGCGCGGTGCGGCGTTTGAGCACCATGGTGTAGATCACAACGTAGAACGCGATGGCAAGCGCGGTGAGGCCCGCGGCCAGCAAGTTCGTCGTGGCCGCCATCAGCGCGACGGACACGACGCCGAGGATCAGCCCGAACACGAGCGCAGCGCGCGGCGAGACGTCGTTGCGGGCCAGCGGGCGGTGCCCGGTGCGCCGCATCAGGGCGTCGATATCGCGGTCGACGTAACAGTTCAGCGCGTTCGCGCTGCCGGCCGCCAGCGTGCCGCCGACCATGGTCGCGACCACGACCGACCACAGGGGCAGGCCGTCGGCGGCCAGGATCATCGAGGGGAGCGTCGTCACGAGCAGCAGCTCGATGATCCGAGGCTTGGTGAGCGCGACGTAGGACGCGAGCCGGCTGCGCGACGACGCGTCGCCGGATCCGTGCGGTGCGCGCCGGGCGGCCTTGCGGCCCGCCGCCCGTAACCCGTCACGGCCCGATCGGGCGGGCGCGCCCGTGTGCACGGGGGCGACGGGGGTCTGCGTCACCGGATCAGGGTAACTGCCGGACCGACGCGTCCCGCACCCAGCCTCAGGTGCGCGCCGGCCCGCATATTGGGGGCATTTCAAGCCCCGCCGGCGGGCCCGATGTGGCTACGCTTGCTGTGGGTAGGACGTAAATAGCCAGCGGGCCTCGATCGTCGAATCCACGGCCGCCCGCGCCGATGCGAACGAAGGGCTGGATCTTTAGTGACCGACAGTGCGACGCGGGCCGACGCCGTCAACACGACGCACCCCGACTGGTGGACCGACCTCGACACCAAGGCCGTCGACACCGCCCGGCTGCTGGCCGCCGACGCCGTGCAGAAGGTTGGCAACGGCCACCCCGGCACGGCGATGAGCCTGGCGCCACTGGCCTACCTGCTCTACCAGCGTGTGCTGCGCCACGACCCGACCGATCCGACGTGGGTGGGGCGTGACCGCTTCGTCCTGTCCAACGGGCATTCGTCGCTGACGCAGTACTGCCAGCTCTACCTGTCCGGCTACGGGCTCGACGTTACCGACATCGAGGCGCTGCGCACCTGGGGCTCGCGCACCCCCGGCCACCCCGAGTTCGGCCACACGCTGGGCATCGAGGTCACCACCGGCCCGTTGGGCCAGGGCGTCGCCAACGCGGTCGGCATGGCCATGGCCTCGCGCCGCGAGCGCGGGCTGCTCGACCCCGACGCCGCGCCGGGTGAATCACCGTTCGATCACCACATCTTCGTGGTCGCCGGTGACGGGTGCCTCGAAGAAGGCATCTCCAGCGAGGCGTCCTCGCTGGCCGGCCACCAGCAGCTCGGCAATCTGATCCTGTTCTACGACGACAACCACATCTCCATCGAGGACGACACCGCGGTCGCGTTCAGCGAGGACGTGCTCGCCCGCTACGCCGCCTACGGCTGGCATACCCAGTACGTCGACTCCGGTGAGGACGTCGTCGCGCTCGAGGAGGCGATCGCCGCAGCCAAGCGCGAGACCGACAAGCCGTCGATCATCGCCATCCGCACGATCATCGGGTGGCCGGCACCGACCAAGCAGAACACCGGCAAGGCCCACGGCAGCGCCCTGGGTGAGGACGAGATCCGCAAGACCAAGGAGATCCTCGGCTTCGACCCCGACATCCACTTCAACGTCGCCGAGGACGTCCTGCAGCACGCCCGCGAGGTCGTGCAGCGCGGTCGCGACGCCCACGAGCAGTGGCAGACCGACTTCGGGGTCTGGGCCACCGAGAATCCCGAGCGGGCCGAACTGCAGCACCGGCTCGAGACCCGCACCCTGCCCACCGGCTGGGCCGAGGCCGTGCCGACCTTCCCCACTTTCAAGGACGGCAAGGGCAACGCGATCTCGACCCGCAAGGCGTCCGGCGACGTGCTGACCGCATTGGCCGACGTGCTCCCGGAACTGTGGGGCGGCTCGGCCGACCTCGCCGAGAGCAACAACACGACGATGGAAGGCCAGCCCAGCTTCATCCCGGCCGAGCACCAGACCAAGACCTGGAGCGGCGGCCCGTACGGCCGCACCCTGCATTTCGGCATCCGCGAGCACGCCATGGGCGCGATCGTCAACGGCATCACCTTGCACGGCGGCACCCGCGTGTACGGCGGCACCTTCCTGGTGTTCAGCGACTACATGCGCCCGCCGGTGCGCCTTGCGGCGCTGATGCGCATCCCGTCGATCTTCGTGTGGACCCACGACTCGATCGGCCTCGGTGGCGACGGCCCGACGCACCAGCCGATCGAGCACCTCGCGGCGCTGCGCGCGATCCCGGGCCTGGACGTCGTCCGGCCCGCCGATGCCAACGAGACCGCGGTGTGCTGGCAGACGACGCTCGAGAAGACCGACGGCCCGGTCGGGTTCGCGCTCTCGCGGCAGAACCTGCCGGTGCTCGACCCGGAGAAGGTGGCCGACGCCAGCAAGGGCGGCTACGTGCTCGAGGAGTGCTCGGCCGGGCTGCCCGACGTCATCATCGTGGCCACCGGCTCCGAGATTGCGCTGGCCCTGCAGGCCCGCGAGTTGCTCGAGGCCGACGGCACCGCCACCCGCGTGGTGTCGATGCCGTGCATCGAGTGGTTCCGCGCCCAGCCCGCGTCCTATCAGCAGACCGTGCTGCCGCCGGACATCAAGGCGCGGGTCAGCGTCGAGGCCGGCGTGCCGCAGGGCTGGCGTGAGGTCGTCGGTGACTCCGGCGAACTCGTGGCCATCGACCACTTCGGCGCCAGCGCCGAGGGCGACGTCCTGTTCGAACAGTTCGGCTTCACGCCCGACCGCGTCGTCGCGGCCGCCCACGCCGCGATGGAGCGGGCCGGGCTGATCAAGGGCACCACTACCGGCACCTGAGGAAGAGGAGACGCAGATATGAGCGACGCTTTGAAGGAACTGTCCGACGAGGGTGTGTCGGTCTGGCTCGACGACATCAGCCGTGAACGGCTGCGCAGCGGCAACCTGCAGGGGCTGCTCGACGACAAGCACGTCGTCGGCGTCACCAGCAACCCGACCATCTTCCAGAAGGCGCTCGACAAGGGCGACGCCTACGACGAGCAGGTCAGCGACCTGGCGATGCGCAAGACCGACATCGACGAGGCGGTCCGCTACCTGATGGCCTATGACATCCGCTGGGCCTGCGACGTCCTGCGTCCGATCTATGACTCGACCGACGGGCTCGACGGTCGTGTCTCGATCGAGGTCGACCCCCGCCTGGCTCACGACAGCGACCGCACCACGGCCGAGGCCAAAGCGCTGTGGTGGCTGGTCAACCAGCCCAACGCGTTGATCAAGATCCCGGCGACGCAAGAGGGCCTGCCGTCGATCACCAAGACCACCGCGCACGGCATCAGCGTCAACGTCACGCTGATCTTCGGTCTCGACCGTTACGACGCGGTCATGGACGCCTACCTGTCCGGCCTCGAGCAGGCCAAGGACAACGGCATCGACCTGTCGACCATCCGCTCGGTCGCCTCGTTCTTCGTCTCGCGCGTTGACACCGAGATCGACAAGCGGCTGGAGAAGATCGGCACCGATGAGGCGCAGGCGCTGCGGGGCAAGGCGGCCATCGCCAACGCCCGGCTGGCCTACGAGCGCTACGAGCAGGTCATCGCCTCCGACCGCTGGCAAGCATTGGCTGACGCGGGCGCCAACGTGCAGCGGCCGCTGTGGGCCTCCACCGGCGTCAAGGAGCCGTCCTACGACGACACGATGTACGTCGTCGAACTGGTCGCCCCCGACACCGTCAACACGATGCCCGAGGCGACCCTCGATGCCGTGGCCGACCATGGCGAGATCCGCGGCAACACGATCGCCGGCACCTACGACGACGCGCGCAAGGTGCTCGCCGACCTCGCCGAACTGGGCATCGAGTACGACGACGTCATCGAGGTCCTCGAGTCCGAGGGCGTCCAGAAGTTCGAGGACTCGTACAAGCAGCTCGCCGAGAGTGTGCAGAGCCAGCTCGAGGCTGCCGCTAAGTGACCGCGCCGCGGAGTTCTCGATGAGCGACAACACCGACACCGACACCGTGGCCAAGGACGAGGCGGCCGAGGAAAAACGGGACGCCGAGAAGAAGGCCGACGTCCTCGACGCCGAGTCCGATGGACGCGACCGCGGCTCGTCGAGGATGCCGGCCGCGGTGGCTGTGCAGATGGGCGATCACGGAGCGGACGGCACGAACCCGCTGCGCGACCCGTCTGACCGTCGGTTGCCGCGGGTTCCGGAGCCGTGCGTCCTCGTGATCTTCGGGATCGGCGGCGATCTGTCGCGCAAGAAGCTGATCCCGGCGATCTACGATCTCGCCAACCGTGGCCTGCTGCCCACCGACTTCGTGATGATCGGTTACTCGCGGGCCGACTGGCCCGGCGGCGGCAGCTTCGAGTCGCTCGCCCGCAAGAGCGCCAAGGACGGCGCCCGCACGGACTGGAGCGAGGACGTCTGGCGCCGGTTGGCCGGCAACACCAAGTTCGTCGAGGGCTCGTTCGACGACGACAAGGCCTTCGACGAACTCGTCAAGGTGATGGAGGAGGTACGCGACTCGCACGGCATGCAGGGCAACGCCGCCTTCTACCTGTCCGTGCCGCCGTCGCTGTTTCCCGACGTCCTCAAGCAGATGGAGCGCACGAAGCTCGCCGACGCCGAGCATGCCGGCGGGTGGCGGCGCGTGGTTGTCGAGAAACCGTTCGGCCACGACCTACCCTCGGCGCTCGAGCTCAACGGACTCGTCGACAGCGTGTTCCCGCCCCGCGACGTCTACCGGATCGATCACTACCTGGGCAAGGAGACGGTCCAGAACCTGTTGGCCCTGCGCTTCGCGAACCTGTGGTTCGAGCCGGTGTGGAACGCCAACTACGTCGACTCGGTGCAGATCACAATGGCCGAGGACGTCGGCATCGGCGGCCGCGCGGCGTTCTACCAGGCCACCGGCGCGGCCCGTGACGTGCTGCAGAACCACCTGCTGCAGTTGCTGGCCCTCACGGCGATGGAGGAGCCGGTCGAGTTCTCCCCCGAGGCCGTGCGCATCGAGAAGCTCAAGGCGCTGCGGGCGATCTCCCTGCCGGGCGAGCTGCAGGATTACGCGATCCGCGGCCAGTACGACCAGGGCTGGCTCGCGGGTGAGCGGGCGCGTGGTTTCCGCGCCGAGGACGGCATCCCCGAGGACTCGAACACCGAGACCTACGCCGCGGTGCGGCTGGGCGTCGAGACCCGCCGTTGGGCCGGCGTCCCGTTCTACATGCGCACCGGCAAGCGGTTGCCCAAGCGGGTCACCGAGATCGCCGTGCTGTTCAAGAAGGCCCCGCACCTGCCGTTCAGCAAGACCGACACGCAGGAGCTCGGACACAACCAGCTGGTGATCCGGGTGCAGCCCGACGAAGGCATCACGCTGAAGTTCGGGTCCAAGGTGCCGGGCAGCGCGATGGAGGTCCGCGACGTCGCCATGGACTTCCTCTACGGCGCGTCGTTCACCGAGTCCTCACCCGAGGCCTACGAGCGCCTGATCCTCGATGTACTGGTCGGGGACGCGACCCTGTTCCCGCGCAGCGAGGAGGTCGAGGCCTCGTGGCGGGTCATCGACCCGCTCGAGAAGTTCTGGGACGGCACGAAACCCAGCCTCTACCGCGCGGGCGAATGGGGGCCGAAGGACGCCGACGAGATGCTGCAGCGCGACGGTCGGCAATGGAGAAGGCCATGACAACGCTCTGGGACACCACCGGCACCGCGGTCGTCAAGGCCCTGGCGGCCGAGCGGCGTACCGGCGGGGCCGTCACCAGCGGCAATGCCCTGACGCTCGTCGTCGTCGTTGACCGCAAGGACGTCGAGGAAGCCGAAGAGGCCGCGACCCTGGCCTCCAGTGCGCACCCGATGCGGATGCTCGTGGTCATCCGCACCCAGATCGACGCGCCGGTCCCCCGTCTCGACGCCGAGGTCACGATCGGTGGCCGGCTCGGCCCCGGTGAGTCAGTGGTCCTGCGCATGTACGGGCGGCTCGCGCTGCACGCCGAGTCGGTGACACTGCCGTTGCTGGCCCCCGACGCGCCGGTGGTCACGTGGTGGCACAGCGAGGTGCCGGAGTGCATCGCCTACGACCCGCTCGGGGTGTTCGCCGAGCGGCGCATCACCGACGTCGCCCGGCTGTCCGATCCGTGTGAGGCGCTGCAGCAGCGGGCCGAGGACTTCGCGCCCGGTGATACCGACCTCGCCTGGACCCGCGTCACGCCGTGGCGGGCCGCGCTCGCGTCGGCCTTCGACAGCGTGCGCCAGGACCCCACTTCCGCCAAGGTCATCGGCGGCTGCAACGACCCGTCGGCCAAGCTGCTCGGCGGCTGGCTGTCGTCCCGGCTCGGCCTCGACGTCGGGGTCGACGGCGCCGACGACGAACCGATCAGCGGCGTCGAGATCACCTTCGCCGACGGCAAGACCACCCGGGCGTCGGCCGAGAGCGGCAACCTGGTGCTGCGCCGCGACGGTCAGCAGGACTCGTACAGCCCCCTGAGCGACCGACCGTTGGGTGCGCTGCTGGCCGAGGAACTGCGGCGCCTCGACCACGACCACGTCTACGCCGAGGCGCTGTCGAACGTGTCCGGCGTGCAGGGCCTCGACGACCGGTCACCGGCCCGTACCCACATCTGGCACGACCCGGCCGACGCCGACAAAGGCAACGCCGACAAAGGCAACGCCGACAAGGCCGACGCCGACAAGGGCAACTCGTGAGTGCTGAGCCCGAAGTCGTCATCGACGACTCCGCGCCGGCCTTGGCCACCGGCGTTGCCGGCCGCGTCGTCGCGACCCTCAGCGCGGCGCTGGCCGCGCGACCGGAGGCTCATCTCGTGATCACCGGCGGCGGGATCCTCGAGCAGGTGTTCGCCGCACTGGCCGAGCCGCAGGCGCGCGCGGGCGTCGACTGGGCGCGCGTGCACGTCTGGTGGGGCGACGAGCGTTATGTGCCGGCCGACTCCGACGAACGCAATGACAAGCCGGCCTGCGCAACGCTGTTCGACCAGGTGCCGATCGACACCGCGAAGCTGCACCGGATGCCGGCCTCCGACGCGGGGTTCGGCGACGACGTCGAGGCCGCGGCCGATTCCTACGCGGCCGAACTGGCGGCCGCCGCGCCCCCCGGCTCCGTCGATGTCGTCCCGGAGTTCGACGTCGCGCTGCTCGGCCTAGGACCGGACGGGCATTGCTGCTCGCTGTTCCCGCACCACCCGGGCCTGCAGGTACTGGACGCCACGGTGATCGCGGTGCATGACTCGCCGAAACCGCCGCCGACGCGACTGTCGTTCACGTTCACCGCGCTGGCGGCGACCCGCGAGATCTGGTTCATCGCCTCGGGCGAGGGCAAGGCCGAGGCCGTGGCCAAGGCGTTGGGCGGCGCCGACCGCGAGGACGTCCCCTCGGCCGGTCCGAAGGGCCGCGAGCAGACCCGGTGGCTGATCGATCGCGACGCCGCGGCGAAGCTGCCCGCTTAGCGCCCTACTCGCCGCGGCGGGCGCGCAGTCGGGCCAACGCTTCGGCGAGGATCGCGGCCCCGTCCTCGTCGCTGCGCCGCTCCTTCACGTAGGCCAGGTGCGTCTTGTACGGCTCGTTGCGCGGCGCGTTCGGCGGCGCCTCGGACTGCCGGCCGGCCGGGTAGCCGCAGCGCGGACAGTCCCACGTGTCGGGCAGCGCGGCGTCGGCGGCAAATGCCGGCCGGACCTCGTGACCGTTCGCACAGAAGAAGGAGACTATCTGGCGCGGCGCGGTCTCGCCGCGCTCGTTCTCGCCCATCGGTCCGGCGCCTACTCGGCTGCCCCGGATTGCACTGCCCCCGGCCACTCTGTGTCCCTTTCGTCGAAACCGTCGAACCTGACGGAGACCGTCAGGCTGCGTTCTTGTACAGCAGCCCGAGGCCGATGATGCTGATAGCCCACACCGCACCCGCAATGATCGTCAGGCGGTCGAGGTTGCGCTCGACGACCGATGAACCGGACAGGCTCGAATAGAACGAGCCACCCAACATCGACGACAGGCCGCCGCCCTTACCGCGGTGCAGCAGGACCAGGACGATGAGCAACAGGCTCGCCACGAGAAGCACGATCTGCAGCGTCAGGATCATGGTGTCGAAGGCCTCTGGGTTCGGCTAGTCGCGATCATCGGGTGAGTGCGGATCAAGATTACCTGGCCAACCCATCGGGTGTGTGCACCGGATCAGCCCGAAAGGGCAGGAGCGCCCGCCGCGATGCAGATTGCGCTGAATTCTGCGGGATCGAGGCTGGCCCCACCGACGAGGGCACCGTCGACATCGTCCTGGGCCAGGATCTCGGCCGCGTTGGCCGCCTTCACCGAGCCGCCGTAGAGGAATCTGACGCCCTTGGCCAGCTCGGGTGAGTAGAGCGAGCCGAGCTCGGACCGCAACGCCGCGCAGACCTCCTGGGCGTCTTCCGGCGTGGCGACCTCGCCGGTGCCGATGGCCCAGATGGGCTCGTAGGCGACGACGACCGTCTCGACCTGCTCGGCCGCGACGCCGTCGAGCGCCGCGCCCAACTGAGCGGCGGTGTGGGTGATGTGGTCGCCGCGCTGCCGCAGCTCGAGGCTCTCCCCCACGCACAGGATCGGGGTGAGGCCGTTGCGGTAGGCCGCCTCGACCTTGCTGTGCACGACCGCGTCGCCCTCCTGGTGGTACTCGCGCCGCTCCGAGTGGCCGACCACGACGTAGGTGCACCCGAGCTTGGCCAGCATCGGGCCGCTGACGTCACCGGTGTAGGCGCCCGAGTCGTGCGGCGACAGATCCTGCGCGCCGAAGCGGAACGGCATGGCGTCGCCGTCGATCAGGGTCTGCACGCTGCGGATGCTGATGAACGGCGGCAACAGGGCCACCTCGGCCGCCGCGCACTGCTCGGGGGTCAGGCTGAACGCCAGCTTCTGGGTCAGCCCGATCGCCTCGAGATGGGTGTAGTTCATCTTCCAGTTGCCGGCGATCAGCGGCCTGCGGCCCGACTTCGGCAACGGAACTCTTGGGGTATCGGGCATCTCAGACTTCTTCCAGAACGGCAACGCCCGGCAACTCCTTGCCTTCGAGATACTCCAGCGACGCGCCGCCGCCAGTGGAGATGTGCCCGAAGGCATGGACGTCCAGGCCGAGCGCGCGAACCGCGGCGGCCGAGTCGCCGCCACCGACCACGGACAGTCCCGCGCAGGCGCCTACGGCCTCGGCCACGCCCTTCGTCCCGGCCGCGAACGGCGCGACCTCGAAGACACCCATCGGGCCGTTCCAGAAGACCGTGCGCGCACCGGCCAGCGCGGCGGCGAACGCCTGCACCGAGTCGGGCCCGATGTCCAGGCCCTTGCCGTCGCCCGGGATCTGGTTGGCAGCCACCGTCTGGGTCGACGCGTCGGCCGACACCTCGTTCGCGACTACGACGTCGCTCGGCAGGACGATCTTGTCACCGGACTGGTCCAGCAGGCGGCGGCAGTTGTCGATCTGGTCCGGCTCGAGCAGCGAGTCGCCGACCTGGTGGCCCTGCGCGGCGAGAAACGTGAAGCACATGCCGCCGCCGACGAGCAGCCGGTCGACCTTGGGCAGCAACGACTCGATGACGGCCAGCTTGTCGCTGACCTTCGAGCCGCCGAGGACGACGACATAGGGACGCTCGGGCTCGACCGTGAGCCGGTTCAGCACCGCCAGCTCGTCGCGGACGAGGTCGCCGCAGTAGTGGGGCAGCAGCTTGGCGACGTCGTAGACCGACGCGTGCTTGCGGTGCACCGCCCCGAACGCGTCCTCGACGAACGCGCCACCACCGTCGTCGTCGACCGTCGCCCCGGTGAGCGTGGCCAGCGCGACGGCGAAGTCGTGCCGTTCCTTGTCGTCCTTGCTCGTCTCGCCCGGATTGAAGCGGACGTTCTCGAGCAGCAGCAGTGCACCGTCCGTCAAGTCACCGGCCATCAGGCGCGCGCTCTCGCCCACGGTGTCGAGGGCGAACTCGACCGGCCGGCCCAGCAGCTGGGCGAGCCGGTCGGCGACCGCCGACAGCGAGTACCGGGCCTCGGGCTCGCCCTTGGGCCGGCCGAGATGCGCGGTGACGATCACCCGCGCGCCGGCTTCGAGCAGGCGGGTGAGGACGGGCAGCGAGGCGCGGATGCGTCCGTCGTCACCCACCACGCCGTCGGTGATCGGGACGTTGAGGTCGGAGCGGACGAGGATGCGCCGACCGTGGACGTCGTGCTTGAGCAGGTCGTCGAGCGTGCGCACTACAGCGATGCACCCACGAGCGCAGTGAGGTCGACGAGCCGGTTGGAGTAGCCCCACTCGTTGTCGTACCAACCGACGACCTTGACCTGGTTGCCGATGACCTTGGTCAGGCCGGAGTCGAAGATGCACGACGCCGGGTCGGTGACGATGTCGGAGCTGACGATCGGCGCCTCGGTGTAGGTGAGGATGCCCTTGAGCGGGCCGTCGGCGGCCTCTCGATAGGCGGCCTTGATCTCGTCGACGGACGCCTCACTGGCCAGCGTGACGGTGAGGTCGGTGGCCGATCCGGTGGGGATCGGCACGCGCAGCGCGTATCCGTCGAGCCTGCCCTTCAGCTCGGGCAGTACGAGCCCGATGGCCTTGGCCGCGCCGGTGCTCGTCGGCACGATGTTGAGGGCGGCGGCGCGGGCGCGACGCAGGTCCTTGTGCGGGCCGTCCTGCAGGTTCTGGTCCTGCGTGTAGGCGTGGATCGTGGTCATCAGACCGCGCTCGATGCCCCACGAGTCGTGCAGCACCTTGGCCAGCGGCCCGAGGCAGTTCGTCGTGCAGCTCGCGTTCGAGATGACGGTGTGGTTGGCCGGGTCGTAGTCACCGTCGTTCACGCCCATGACGATCGTGACGTCCTCGTCGGACGCGGGGGCGGAAATGATGACCTTCTTCGCGCCGGCGTCGACGTGCTTCTTCGCGTCGGCCGCCTTGGTGAAGAAGCCGGTCGATTCGATGACAACGTCGACGCCGAGGTCGCCCCAGGGCAGCTGGGCCGGGTCACGCTCGGCCAGGATCTTGATCGACTTGCCGGCGATGTCGATGCCGTCGTCGGTGACGGTCACGTCGCCCGGGAAACGGCCCAGGATGGTGTCGTACTTGAGCAGGTGCGCCATCGTCTGGACGTCGCCGAGGTCGTTGGCGGCAACCAGCTCGATGTCGGCGCCGGCTGCCGTGAGCGCGCGGAAGTAATTACGGCCGATGCGGCCGAAGCCGTTGATGCCCACTCGTACGGTCACTGCGCTCGCTCCTCGACAGGAAGTCCGGGACGCGCCAACCCTAGCGGGTGG
>CAXTHY010000067.1:0-15907 GCA_964244175.1 uncultured Jatrophihabitans sp.
GACGGCCCGGACCAAGCTGCCGGTCATCAAGGCCATCACCGACCAGCACCCGGACGACCAGGTGCTCGTCATCGGTGCCTACCTCGATCAACTCGACGACGTGTCGGCCGAGCTCGACGGCGCCCCGATCATCCAGGGGTCCACGACGACGAAGGAACGCGAGCGGCTCTACGACGAGTTCCGCCGCGGCGAGTCACGGGTCCTGGTCGTCTCGAAGGTCGCGAACTTCTCCATCGACCTGCCCGAAGCAGCGGTGGCGGTACAGATCTCCGGCACGTTCGGCTCGCGGCAGGAAGAAGCGCAGCGGCTCGGTCGGGTGCTGCGTCCGAAGGCCGACGGCCGCCAGGCGCACTTCTACACCGTGGTCGCCCGCGACACCCTCGACGCCGAGTACGCCGCGCATCGGCAGCGGTTCCTGGCCGAGCAGGGTTACGCGTACACGATCGTCGATGCCGACGACCTGCTGCGGCCCCTGTAGCGGCGATGGACCAGCCGGCGCCCGACACGAAGGACTGGACGTGGGTCATCCACGAACGCTGTCCCGAGTGCGGGTTCGATCCGGCTGAGCTGGAGCTCGTCGACATCGCCGACCTGACGCGTGACTATGCGGCGGTCCTGGCCGAGGCTGCGCGCCGCGCCGATGCCACGGCGCGACCCGCCCCGCAGGTCTGGTCGGCCCTCGAGTACGCCTGCCATGTCCGAGACGTGTGCAGCATCTTCCTCGCCCGCCTCATTCGGATGCTCGACGAGGACGACCCCGTCTTCGCGAACTGGGACCAGGACGACGCCGCGGTCGAGAACGAGTACTGGACGCAGCGGCCGGGGCTGGTCGCCGGCCAGTTGACCGCGGCCGCCGACACGATCGCCGCGCAGTTCGCCGACGTCGGCGGCGATCAGTGGCGGCGACCGGGGCGGCGTTCGAACGGCTCGCGGTTCACCGTCGAGACGTTCGCGGTGTACTTCCTGCACGATCTCGCGCACCACGCGTGGGACGTGTCCGGTCGCATCGCGGTCGGCTGAGCCGCTCCCCCACGTGCCGGCCGGCGATGGTAAGCAGGGGCCATGACCACTCGTCGCCTCTGCGCCGCACTCGCGATTGCCGCCGTCGCTGTCGCCAGCGCCTGCGACTCGTCGTCGGCGACGAAGACCGGTGGCGTGTCGGCCGCCGGCCACAGCGCCACCCCCGTCGCCAAGGCGCCGCCCGGCCAGCCCGTCGCTCCCGCCACCGTCGCGGCCCGGATCAAGAGCGGCCTGGCGGCCGTGCACTCGGCGCACGTCGAGGTCGCCATCGACGCCGACGGCCAGCCGATCGACGTCTCCGGCGACGAGACCCTGCAGGCGGGCAAGGTGCAGGCGGTGCGCGCGAGCACCGACTCGCTCGGCGCGTCCACGTCGGCCGAACTCATCGTCGCCGGCGGCAAGACGTACGCCAAGCTGCCCAAGAAATTCAATTCAACCGGCAAGCCGTACGTGCTGGCGTCGGCCGACAGCAAGAACGCCAAGGTCCGCCAGCTGGCCTCGACGATCGACTTCGCCCTGGGCGCGGTGTCGCTCGATCTCGTCGCGTCGCTGACCGACGCCGCGAAGTCGGCGCGGCTGATCGGCGCTACGACGGTCGACGGCGCGCCGGCCACCCGCTACTCCCTGACCGTGATCACCGAGCAGCTCCCGGCCAACTTCCCGGCGAAGTCGCTGCTGGTCGGATCGGGCCTGAAGGAGCTGCCCGCCGACCTCTACCTCGACCGCGCCGGCCGGCCGGTGCAGGTCTCGCAGGCGGTCAAGATCCAGGGCCGCGGCATCTCGGTGAAGGTCGTCGCGAGCAAGTACGACCAGCCGGTAATAATCACCGCGCCGCCGGCGAGCCAGGTCAGCACCGGCTGACCAACCCGGCCCCCCGCCCCGCCCCCGTCCCCCGTCCCCCGTCCCCTTCTCGGGTGCTGAGTTGACCACTTCGGCGGCCGAAAAGTGGTCAGCTCGGCACCCGAGAACGGCGTCAGTCGCGCGTCGGCCAGAATGACGCGGTGCACGCCGCGCTGGACATCCTCGCCCTGGTGGCGATAGCCGGCATCGTCGCGGGCTTCGCGCGCCGGCTCGGCTGGTCCGAGCCGCTGGTGTTGACGGTGGTGGGCGTCGGCATCTCGTTCATCCCGCGCGTCCTCGAGATCGAGCTCACCCCGGACATCGTGCTGATCGGCCTGCTGCCGCCGCTGCTCTACGCCGCCGCGATCCGCACCTCGCTGATCGACTTCAAGGCCAACCGGCGCGCGATCGGCCTGCTGTCGGTGGGGCTGGTTGCCTTTTCCACCGTCGCGGTCGGCCTGGTGTCGTGGTGGGCCATGCCCGGCATCTCGCTGGCCGCCGGCTTCGCGCTCGGCGCGGTCGTGGCGCCGCCGGACGCGGTCGCGGCCACGACGGTCGCCCGGCGCGTGGGCATGCCGCGGCGCATCGTGTCGATCCTCGAGGGCGAGAGCCTGGTTAACGACGCGACCGCGCTGGTCGCGCTGAACACCGCGATCGCCGCGCTGACCGCCACCGTCAGCCCCTGGGAGGTCGGGTGGGAGTTCGTGCGCGCGGCCGGGGGCGGGCTCATCGTCGGCCTCGTCGTCGCGTTCGTCCTGGCCAAGATCCGCAAACGGATCGTCGACCCGGTGCTCGACACGACGCTGAGCTTCGCCGCGCCCTACGTCGCGTTCCTGCCGGCCGAGCAGATCCACGCCTCGGGTGTCCTCGCCGTGGTGGTCACCGGCCTGATCCTCGGCCACAAGGCCCCGGTGCTGCAGACCGCCAGCTCGCGCATCGCCGAGAACATCAACTGGCGCACGGTGCAGTTCCTGCTCGAGAACGTCGTTTTCCTGCTCATCGGCCTGCAGGTCCGCCGGCTGCTGTCTAGCGTTCTCGACAAGAACCTGCCCTGGACCCAGATCGTGTGGCCCTGCCTCGCGGTGCTGGCGGTGACGATCCTGGCCCGCGGGTTGTGGATGCTCGCCGTGGTGTCGACGCTGAAGCTGCTGGGCCGCCCGGTGTGGGGCTGGCGGGTCAGTTTGGTTGTGTCGTGGGCGGGCATGCGCGGCGTCGTCACGCTGGCCGCGGTGTTCCTGCTGCCGGCCAAGACACCCGAGCGGGCCCTGCTCGCCGTGGCCGCGTTGACGGTTGTGGGCGGGACGCTGCTGATCCAGGGCCTGTCGTTGCCGTGGCTCGTCCGGCGTCTGAAGCTCCCTGGCCCTGACGCGGCCGAGGACGCCCTGCAGAGCGCCGGGCTGGTCACCGCGGCGGCCCGCGCCGGGCTCGCCGTGCTGGACGAGGTGACAACCGACGACGACCCCGAGGAGGTGCTCGAGGATCTGCGGGGGCGGGCCATGACCCGCAGCAACCGCATCTGGGAGCAGCTGGGTCGCTCGCAGTCGGAGCTCGAGCCGCCGGCGGCGACCTATCGCCGGCTGCGGCTGCAGATGCTCTCGGCCGAACGCGGCTCCATCCTTGAGGCCCGCGATAGCGGTGTGTACGACGACGAGGTGCTGCGCCAGGCGTTGCAGGCCATCGACATGGAGGAGTCGCTGCTCGACCGCATCGCGGACGCCGCGGCGCGGGTCGAGGACGAGCTCGTCACCGCCGAGAAGCGCGCCGGCGACTGCGAGCACCTCCAGGACGCCCCGAGGATGGTCAAGGCCAGAACCCCGCACGGGTGTGAGGAGTGCCTGCGCGACGGAACCCGGTGGGTGCATCTGCGGCTGTGCCTGACCTGCGGGCACGTCGGCTGCTGCGATTCGTCGGCCGAGAAGCACGCCACCGCCCACTACGGCGAGACCGGGCACCCGGTGATGCGCTCGATCGAGCCGGGCGAGGCCTGGCGCTGGTGCTTCGTGGACGACCTGCTCGGCTGAACCGCAGGCACGGCGAAGGGCGGCCCCGTTCGGGACCGCCCTTCGTGTCGTGCAGCTGATGGACTCTTAGAAGTCCATGTCCCCGCCGGGCATGCCGCCACCGGCCGGCGCGGACGCCTTCTCCGGCTTGTCGGCGACAACGGCCTCGGTGGTGAGGAACAGCGCGGCGATCGACGCGGCGTTCTGCAGGGCCGAGCGCGTCACCTTGGTCGGCTCGACGATGCCTTCCTTGAACATGTCGACGTACTCGCCGTTCGAGGCGTTTAGGCCCCAACCGGCCTGCAGGCCGAGCACCTTCTCGGACACGACGCCGCCCTCGAGGCCGGCGTTGATGGCGATCTGCTTGAGCGGCGCGAGCAGCGCGACCTTGACGATGTTGGCGCCAGTGGCTTCGTCGCCGGTCAGGTCGAGCTTGTCGAACGCGGTGACGGTGGCGTTGGCCAGAGCCACCCCGCCGCCGGGGAGCAGGCCCTCTTCGACGGCGGCCTTCGCGTT
The DNA here is from genome assembly GCA_964244175.1 of uncultured Jatrophihabitans sp. Taxonomy (GTDB): domain Bacteria; phylum Actinomycetota; class Actinomycetes; order Mycobacteriales; family Jatrophihabitantaceae; genus Jatrophihabitans. The sequence continues at coordinate 4,377 of CAXTHY010000067.1, forward strand.
GCGAACGGCGTCCTCGATGCGGTGCTTGCGCTCCTTGAGCTCGACCTCGGTGGCCGCCCCGACCTTGATGACCGCAACACCGCCGGCGAGCTTCGCCAGGCGCTCCTGCAGCTTCTCGCGGTCGTAGTCGGAGTCCGACTTCTCGATCTCGGCGCGGATCTGGTTGACGCGACCCTGGATCTGGTCGGCGTCACCGGCACCCTCGACGAGCGTCGTCTCGTCCTTCGTGGTGGTGAACTTGCGGGCGCGACCGAGGTCGTCCAGCGAGGCGTTCTCCAGCTTCAGGCCGACGGTCTCGGTGATGACCTGGCCACCGGTCAGGATCGCGATGTCCTGCAGCATGGCCTTGCGGCGGTCACCGAAGCCCGGCGCCTTGACGGCGACGGACTTGAACGTGCCGCGGATCTTGTTGACGACAAGCGTGGCCAGGGCCTCGCCCTCGACGTCCTCGGCGATGATCGCCAGCGGCTTGCCGGTCTGCATGACCTTCTCGAGCAGCGGCAGCATGTCCTTGACGTTGGAGATCTTGCCCTCGTGGATCAGGATGTACGGGTCCTCGAGGTCGGTCTCCATGCGCTCGGCGTCGGTCACGAAGTACGCCGACAGGTGACCCTTGTCGAAGCGCATGCCCTCGGTGAGCTCGAGCTCGAGACCGAAGGTGTTGCTCTCCTCGACGGTGATGACACCTTCCTTGCCGACCTTGTCCATGGCCTCGGCGATGATCTCGCCGACCGTGGTGTCAGCCGCGGAGATCGAGGCGGTAGCAGCGATCTGCTCCTTCGTCTCGACGTCCTTGGCCTGGTTGCCCAGCACCTCGGACACCGATGCGACGGCGGCCTCGATGCCACGCTTGAGCGCCATCGGGTTGGCCCCGGCCGCGACGTTGCGCAGGCCTTCCTTGACCAGTGCCTGCGCCAGGACGGTGGCCGTGGTCGTGCCGTCACCGGCAACGTCGTCGGTCTTCTTGGCGACCTCCTTGACGAGCTCGGCGCCGATCTTCTCGAACGGCTCCTCGAGCTCGATCTCCTTGGCGATTGAGACGCCGTCGTTCGTAATCGTGGGAGCGCCCCACTTCTTCTCCAGCACGACGTTGCGGCCCTTGGGGCCAAGCGTCACCTTCACGGCGTCGGCGAGCTGGTTCATGCCGCGCTCAAGGCCGCGGCGGGCCTCTTCGTCGAACGCGATCAGTTTGGCCATTCGTTGTGGTCCTTACTCTTCGGTGGACTCAGGCTTGCGGGGCCGGCAGCGGTGCCCGCGACGGACGGCCCGTAAGAACGGGCCTCACTGCGAGCCGGCTGGCACTCAGCCTAGCCGAGTGCCAATTCAAGTCTGGCACTCGCCCCCGGAGAGTGCAAGCAATGCCGGGCGACATTTCGTCCCGGTACGGTCGGGCGATGCTGGCGATCGAGAACCTGCACAAGGCCTACGGCCGGACGCAGGCCTTGGCCGGCGTGTCGTTACAGGTCGGTCGCGGGGAAATGGTCGGGTTCGTGGGCTCGAACGGCGCCGGCAAGTCGACGACCATGCGGATCGCCATGGGGTTGCTCGCGGCCGATTCCGGCGCGGTCACCTGGCACGGCGCTCCCCTGACCTTCGCCGGGCGGCGCCGGTTCGGCTACATGCCCGAGGAGCGCGGGCTGTACCCGAAGATGCGGGTGATCGAGCAGGTGGCCTACTTCGGCAAGCTGCACGGGATGGCGGCCCGTGCGGCCGACGCGGCGGCGCGGGCCCTCATCGAGCAGATGAACGTCGTCGCCGGCCCGCGTGACTACGTCCAGGCGCTGTCGCTGGGCAATCAGCAGCGTGTCCAGTTGGCCGCTGCCCTGGTGCACGACCCGGAGCTGCTGATCCTGGACGAGCCGTTCTCGGGGCTCGATCCCGTCGGCGTCGACACCATGGCCGAGGTGCTCGCCCAGCGGCGTCACCGCGGCACGGGCGTGCTGTTCTCCAGCCACCAGCTCGAGCTGGTCGAGCGGTTGTGCGACCGCATCGTGATCGTGCGAGACGGCGCGATCGTCGCCGACGGCACGCTGGCCGAGCTGCGCCGCCACGGGTCGCGCCGGGAGCTCGAGGTGACCGTGGCCGGCGCACCGACCTGGCCACCGGGCGTACGCGTCCTGGCCCACGAGGGCGAGCGGTGGGTGCTCACACTCGACGCTGCCGGTGACGACGCCAGCGACGGTGCCGGCGACGATCAGGCGGTGCTGACTGCCGCCATCGCGGCCGGGCCGGTCGAGCGGTTCGGCTGGCGCACGCCGTCGCTTGCCGAGCTGTACCGCGAAGTGGTGAGCGAACGGTGAACGCAGTCGCCTTGATCGCGCGGCGCGAGATCGTCACCCGCCTGCAGCAGAAGAGCTACCGCATCGGCTTCGGCATCGCGATGCTGATCGCCGTCGTCGGCTGCGCGTTGCCCGCCCTGTTCACCGCCGACACCAAGGCGTCGTCGTACGACATCGGGCTGACGGCTCAGGTGGGGGGCCTGCCGGCGGCGCTGCGGGCCGTCGGCCAGGCCCAAGGGGTGCGCATCACCGTCCACGACGACGTCGCGCCCCGCACGGCCGTCGCCGACGTCAAGTCCGGCGATCTCGACGCGGTGTTGCTCGACGGCCGCGTGGTGGCGAAGAGTGCCGGTAACCGGGCGGTCACGCTGCTGCAGAGCGCGTACCAGCTCGCGGCGACACTCGATCAGGGTCGCGCGTTGACCGACGACCAGGTGGCGAGGGCCGTTAGTGGGCAGCCCTTGGCGGTGCAGAGCACCGCATCCGGGGGCGACACCCAGAAGCAGACGATCGCGATCATCGCTGTGGTGGTCCTGTTCTCGCAGTTGATCACGTTCTGCACCTGGGTCGCGGTCGGGGTGGTCGAGGAGAAGTCGAGCCGGGTGGTCGAACTGGTGCTGTCGTCGGTGCGCCCGCTGCAGCTGCTGGCCGGCAAGCTCTTCGGCATCGGCGCGGTGGCCGCCGGGCAGGTGCTCGCCCTGGGCGTCGCCGCCATCGCGTCGGCCACGATCGCCGGCACCCTCACCGTCCCCGCGTCGGCGATCGTGTCGGTGCTCGTCGCGTTCGTCGGCTTCCTGCTCGGGTACGCGTTCTTCGCCGCGGTGGCGGCGGCGCTCGGCTCGACGGTGTCGCGTCAGGAGGAGGTGTCCGGCGTGCTCGCGCCGGTGACGCTCACGCTGACCGTCTGTTACGCCGCCAGCTTCGCGACTGCGAGCAGCCCCGACTCCACGTTCGCCCGGCTGGTCTCGATCGTCCCGCCGTTCTCGGCGATCGGCATGCCGGCCCGCATCGCCCGCGGCGGCGTTGCGGTGCTCGACGTCGTGCTGGCCGTAGTGCTGCTCGTCGCGGCCACCGCCGCCATCATCGCCCTCGCCGCCCGCATCTATCGCGCGTCCGTCCTGCACAGCGGCACCCGGGTTCCGCTGCGCACCGCGTGGCGCGACTCGTCCGCCAACGCCGTCTCGGCCGACTGACGGAAACGACAACGGCCCCGGAAACGACAACGGCCCCGGAAACGACAACGGCCCTGGACCGAGGTCCGGGGCCGTCGAGGTGTCGAGCTCGTCAGACGATGCGAACTCCGTCGGCCTGCGGGCCCTTCGGTCCCTGGACCACGTCGAACTCCACGCGCTGGTTCTCGTCGAGGGAGCGGTAGCCGTCGGCCTGGATCGCCGAGTAGTGGACGAATACGTCCTGGCCGCCGTCCACGGCGATGAAGCCGTAGCCCTTCTCGTTGTTGAACCACTTAACGGTGCCCTGTGCCACGTGCACTCCTTGCTAGGGGCCTGCCGCGCCCCACACCGCGTGAGACCCGGGGTCATCGTTGCTCAGTCCCGCCCTGAGTGCACGCTCCCACGAGGGCGCGTGATACTTCGCGTGCGAAAACTCATGTCACTACGACCGGGGCGGACGCTAACACGGGCCGCCGGTCAACCGCTAGGACGCCGGTTGGGTGCGTGGATCAGGGTTGTGTTCAGCCTGCGCCGGCGGCCCGCCCAACCGGATCTTGTGCAGCCACGCACGCGATAACCCGCGCACCTGCACAAGATCACGGGCGCAGAGCCGGCGATCAGAGCAGGCCGGCCTCGCGCATGCCCGTGAGGGTCGGCGGGATCACCGCGGTCGGGAGGGCATTTTCGCTGATCGCGTCGATCGTCTTGAGCCCGTCGCCGGTGTTGTAGACGACGGTCTCGACCGAGGTGTCGATGCGGCCGGACTCGACCAGCTTCTTCAGCACCGCGATGGTCACGCCGCCCGCGGTCTCGGCGAACACGCCGGTGGTGCGGGCCAGCAGCCGGATGCCCTCGCGGATCTCGTCGTCGTTCACCGCCGCCATCGCGCCACCGCTCGAGCGCACGGCGTCGAGCGCGTACGGCCCGTCGGCCGGGCTGCCGATGTTCAGCGACTTCGCGATGCCGGTCGGCTTCACCGGGATGACGTCGTTCGCGCCGCTGTCGAACGCGGTCGCGATCGGCGCGCAGCCGGCCGACTGCGCGCCGTAGACCGTCCACGTCGAAGCCGGCACCAGCGACGCTGCCACCAACTCCTTGAACGCCTTGTTGATCTTAGTCAGCATCGACCCGGACGCCATCGGCGCGACGTACTGGCCCGGCAGCCGCCAACCGAGCTGCTCGGCGACCTCGTAGCCGAGCGTCTTCGAACCTTCGGCGTAGTACGGCCGGATATTCACGTTGACGAAGCCGGTCTTCTCGAACGCGTCCTCCTCGGCGAGCTGCGAGCAGAGCCGGTTGACGTCGTCGTAGGAGCCCTGGATGCCGACCAGCGTGCCGCCGTAGATCGCCGTCTGCACGATCTTCGGCGCCTCGAGGTCGGCCGGGACGAAGACGATCGACGACATTCCGATGCGGGCAGCGTGGGCGGCCACCGAGTTGGCCAGGTTGCCCGTGGACGCGCAGGCGATGCGCTCGAAGCCCAGCTCGCGGGCCGCGGTGATCGCGACCGACACGACGCGGTCCTTGAACGAGTGCGTCGGGTTGGCCGAGTCGTCCTTGATCCAGACCGGCGCGGTGAAGCCGAGCTCGTCGGCCAGCCGGTCGGCGCGGATCAGCGGCGTCATGCCAGTGCCGGAGTCGACCCGGGTGGCGGGGTCGTGGCCGACGGGCAGCAGCCCGACGTAGCGCCACAGCGAGTGCGGGCCGGCCTCGATGTCGGCGCGGGTCACGCGGGCGAGCGCGGCCGCGTCGTAGCCGATCTCGAGGGGTCCGAAGCACTCGAAGCAGGCGTGCTGGGCACCGAGCGGGTACTCCGCGCCACAGTTGCGGCAGACGAGTGCCGAGGCGGGCGACGGCTGGGTGAGCCGGTCAGCGAGAACAGTCATGGGAAACGAGGCCTTTCTCCTCATCTGCCCCGTCCGCGAACGCGCGGTCGGGCCGGAGTTGGCACCTGCGTACGGCGGCCTCCGACTCCACCATGGAGTCAAGACATCGCACGCGGTTGCCGGGGCTTCGTCGGGCCGGTCCCTCTGCCCCTCTGGATGAGCGGTGCTATTCGGTTGTGGATCCATCATGGCACAGGCCCGCAGCGCTCAACCCGACGAGTAGTCAGGGGTGAGCACCACCACCACCGGGCCGCTGGGCAGCTCGGCGAATTTCGGCTGCACCCGCTTGATCGCGGGGTACTGCTCGCGCAACGCCAGCGCCGCCGCTTTCGCCCCAGAGGCAGCGGGGTCGTAGTAGGCGCAGGTCGACAAGATGTTGTTGGTGTAGTTGGCGTAGCGGGTGACGGTCCAGCCACCGGTTTCGAAGCGGCCGGCAGCCTGCCGCGCCAGGCCCTGCGTCGTCGTGTTGTTGAGCACGACGAGGGGCACCGACTGCACGCTCGTGGTCCGCGACGACGAGGTCGCCGAGCTCGAGGTCTTCTTCGCCGTCGACGTCGACGCTGCGCGCGTGGTCGGCGACGACTTGGCCACCGACGTGGGCGACGGCTTGATCGTGGTGATCACAGTGCGCTTGCTCGCGCTCGCGTCGACATGCCCCTTGGGCTCGCGCAGTGCGAAGATCGCCACGACGAGGACGATGGCACCGAGTACGACGATGCCGATCCCCGCGAGACGTTCGCGACGATGCCGGCGAGCCTGTTGACGGGCCAGGCGGCCCTGACGATCCGAGCGATTCTGCGCGTTCAGTTCCTCAAACCTCGATACCCAGACGGCGTGCCGACCGCTGTCGCTGCCGGCTTGCCCGCAATCGTCGCAGACGCTTCACCAGCATCGGGTCGGCACTCAGCGCCGCCGGGGTGTCGATCAAGGCATTGAGCACCTGGTAGTAGCGGGTGGCCGACATGTCGAACAGCTCACGGATGGCCTGTTCCTTGGCGCCGGCGTACTTCCACCACTGACGTTCGAAGGCGAGGATCTCGCGGTCGCGGCGGCTCAGGGCGGTACCGGAATCGTCGTCGGCGCCTGATCCTGCGGCAGCGTGCACGGACTGCATCCTGCGTGCCCTCCGGGTGCTTCGTTCGGGGCGCGGTCCGACCTCGCGATCGAGTTGCACCCGTGTAATTATCGCGCGCTCATTCAACCATGCCGCCCGGCTGTCAAGGCGCTGCGGCGCGCTGTGGACGAACGCCGCGCCGTCCACAGCGGGCCCTGCCGCGGCTGGTCGGGTCCGGCGCACGCAGCATTATTCGCGGCATGTCCGGCCTCCCCGACCCCGCCCTCATCGAGGCGAGTGCAACGCGCCTCGCCCAGTACGCCGGCACGGTGCGCGAACGCGCCGACCAACTGGCCCGTTCGGCCGACGATTGCGGGTGGGACGGCCCGGCCGCGCGGGCGTTCCGGCGCGAGGCGGCCGAGGTGGTCGCGCGGTTGCGGGCCGCGGCCCGCCGCCTCGACGACGCCGCCGACGCCCTGCGCCGGCACGCGGTCGAGGTGCGGGCCGAACTCGACGTCCTCGGCCGCGAGATCCGTGCCCTGACCCGCACCGTCGGGTTCGGCCGGTGAGCCCCCGCGTCCCGCCCCCGGTGGCCGTGGTCGGCGGCAGCGGCGGAATCAGCGCCAACCGGTCGGACATCGTCGCGGCCTCGGCCCGGTTCAGCGAATCCGGCCACGAGCTCGCGAGTGCCCGGCGCGACGTGCTGAGCCTGACCGAAAGCCCGCTGGCCGCCGGCTTCGGGGTGTTCGGCGGGTTCGGTGGATCCGGCCTCGCGCAGTCGCAGTCGCTGTCGCTGGCCGACGTGCGTGCCTTCGCCTACGCCGCCGCCGCCGAGCTGTGGGCCGCGAGCGTCCTGTGCCTGGCGATCGGTCGGGCGCTGTGGGCGGCGGCGTCGGGTTACGACCGGCTCGAGCGCCTGTTCGACCACGGCGGCGTGCTTGGGGCGGCGGCCGGTCTGTTGCGCGGTCTCGAGGTGGGTGAGACGGCCCTGCTGGTGACCCACGACCTGAGCCGGTCGACGCAACTCGCGGTGACGAACGACCCGGACATCTCGGTGGCGCTGGCCAGTGCGGTCGGGATCAGGCTCGCGGTCGAGGCCCTGGCCGATCCCGGCCACGACGGGCACGGCGTTGCCCACGACACCGGTCTGGACGTGTGGGGCGCGGCCGGCACCGCGCCACGACAGCTCAGCGACATCCTGGCCGACCTGGCGCTGCGCAACGACGACACCCGCCACGGGGAGATCGACGTCCGGATCCTGACCATGCCCGACGGCACGCGCCGGGCGATCGTCGACATCACTGGGACGAAGGCGTGGGACCCGCACCCGACCCGCGACGTCACTGATCTGACGACGAACGTGCGCGCGCTCGCCGGCCGCGACACTGCCTACGAGGACGGCGTGCTGGCCGCGCTGCACAAGGCCGGCGTCGGCCGCAACGACGACGTGATGCTCGTCGGGCACAGTCAGGGTGGCCTGATCGCGGTCAACGCCGCCCGCCATGCCCGCGGCCGGTTCCGGATCACCCACGTGATCACGGCGGGCGCACCGGTCGGCGTGTTGCTCGCCACCGTGCCGGCCGGCACCCAGGTACTGGCCCTGGAGAACCGGCACGACCTCGTCCCCGCTCTCGACCAGCGGGCCAACCCGGACCGCCGCAACGTCACCACCGCGACCGTCGACCTCGGCGACGGCACCGTCGTGGGCAATCACGGCCTCACTCAGACCTACCTCCCGGCCGCGGTCGCGGTGCAGGCCAGCCAGGCGCGATCGGTGCGCGATTTCCTGACCGGCGCCCGCGATTACCTCGGCGCCAGTCAGGTCAGCACGCACACCTTCCAGATCGAAAGGCGCTGAGCGACGCTTGCGGAGCGAACAGGAAGCACGCTCGGCGACGGAGGAGCCGGATCGCTGCGACGACGGACCCGAGCTTGCGAGTGGTCCCGAGGAGCGGCGGTGAGCGCTCCGATGACCGGCCGGCCTTGCCGACGGCGCCGCGGTGGGCGACGATCCTCGCATGCTGGGACTGATGCAGGACTACCCGCTCACCACGAACTGGATCTTCACCCGCGCGGGCCAGTATTACCCCGACAAGGAGATCGTCACCCGCACCGCCAATGGCGTCGAACGCTCCACCGTGGCCGACATGGCCACCGAGGCCCGCAAGATCGCCGGCTATCTCGACTCGGTGGGCATCTCGGCCGATGGGCGCGTCGGCACCTTTGGCTGGAACACCGCGCGGCACCTGTCGCTGTACTTCGCGATCCCCGGCACCGGCCGGGTGATGCACACGATCAACATCCGCTACTTCGCCGAACAGCTGATCTACACCGTCGAACACGCCGAGGACGAGGCGATCTTCGTCGACCGCTCGCTGCTCCCGCTGCTGGGCAAGTACCTACCCGAGCTGAACAGCGTGCAGCACGTGGTCGTGATGGACGACGGCGCCGACTGCGAGCTACCCGACGACTCACGCATCGTGACCTACGACGACGCTGTGGGCTCGGCCGACGAGATCGACTTCACCGACCGGATCGAGGACGAGCGCCAAGCCGCGGCCATCTGTTACACCACCGGCACCACCGGCAATCCGAAGGGCGTCCTCTACTCGCACCGCTCCACGTGGCTGCACTCCAACTCGATCAGCAGCACCGGCGCGTTCTCGCTCGACGACACCGACCGCGTCCTGCCGGTCGTGCCGATGTTTCACGCCAATGCCTGGGGTCTGCCCTACGGCTGCATGCTGGCCGGCGCGGCGATGGTCATGCCCGGCCCGGACCTCTCGCCGAAGGCGGTCCTCGAGCTGCTGCAGGACGAGAAGGTCACCCTCACCGCCGGCGTCCCGACCATCTGGATGGGCCTGGTGCCCCTGCTCGACGACTACGACCTCTCGGCGCTGCGCATGATCGTCTGTGGCGGATCGGCCGTGCCGAAGAGCTTGTCGGAGGCGTTCCGGCAGAAAGTCGGCCGGCCGATCCGGCAGGCGTGGGGAATGACCGAGACCTCGCCGCTCGCGTCGGTGTGCATCGAGCGTGGCGAGTTCGCCGACGCCGCGGAGGACGAGAAGGCCGACCTGCGGGCCACGGCCGGGGTAGCCCCGCCCGGGGTCGAACTGCGCATCGTCGATTCCGAGACGCGCGAACCGCAACCGTGGGACGACACGGCAACGGGCGAGATCGAGGTCCGCGGGCCGTGGATCGCCAAGCAGTACTACAAGACCGAGGAGCCGGGCGAACAGTTCTCGCCCGACGGGTGGCTGCGCACCGGCGACGTCGCCGCCATCTCGAAGCTGGGGTACGTGCGGCTGGTCGACCGCACCAAGGACCTGGTGAAGTCCGGCGGCGAGTGGATCAGCTCGGTGGACCTGGAGAACCACATCATGTCGCATCCGAAGATCGCCGAGGCCGCGGTGATCGCGGTCCCCCACCCCAAGTGGGCCGAGCGCCCCCTGGCCTGCGTCGTCGTTAAGGACGGCGAGGAACTGACGAAGGACGAGGTGCTCGACTACCTCGCCGAGCGGCTGACCAAGTGGCAGGTGCCCGACGACGTCGTGTTCATCGACGAGGTGCCCAAGACGAGCGTGGGCAAGTTCTCGAAGAAGACACTGCGCGACAAGTACGGTGACCATCAGCTGCCCGGCACGTAGGCGGGTAGGGTCTCGTCGAGAATTGCCGGCGTGTCGCACCACGGGCACCTCTTGTCACAGCAGTAACGTAGATGGTTTGATCAGTCCGCCCCTGACGACAGTGGGGGCGGACGCGTTGCTGCGCGGGGCAACGGCGCGTCGGACGTTTGCGGCATCTCGTGCCGCCAACCCGACGGAGATCTACGCAGATGATTCGACGCCGCCGCGCGCCCGGGCGTTCCACCGCCCGCCCACGGCCCGGCTCAACGAGCCATCGCCCCCAGCGGGTGAGCCGACGCGCTCTGGCGCTGGCCAGCGCGGCCGTCATGTCGGTCACCGGTGTCTTGGTCACCACCGCGCACGTCGAGAGTGCCGGTGCCGCGACGGCGTCCTACTCCCCGTACGGCAGCGTCGAGAAGTTCGTGCGCGACGTCGGAGGCGTGTACCTGCGCGGCTGGGCCGTCGACCCGAGCTCGCCCCGGCGCTCGATCAGCGTCTACGTCACGGTCGACGGCAAGCGTCGCGTCACGACCGTGGCCAACCGGTCGCGCCCCGGGGTCGCCGCGGCGCATCCGGGTGCTGGCGCTGCTCACGGGTTCGCGTTCGTCGCCCGCATCCCCGAGGGCCGGCACACCATCTGCGTGTGGGCCAAGGACATCTACCGCGGCAGCGACAAGCGGTTGGCCTGCCGGACGCGCACGCTGGACTATGGGCCGTCGGGCAACTTGGACTACGTCCGCCCGGCCCACGGCGCCATCTCGATCAAGGGCTGGGCGGCCGACCGCGACGCCCAGACCAAGCCGGTGTCGATCCGCGTCTCGGTCGATGGGATTGTCCAAACCTTGTCGGCGGCCAAGCCGGACAAGCGGGCCAGCGCGATCTGGCCGGCAGCCGGCACCGCCCACGGTTACTCCGCGATCTTGCCGGTCAGCCAGGGCGCGCACCGGGTGTGCGTCGTCGCCGAGAACATTTCCTACGGCTCCGACACCAGCTTCGGTTGCCACTCGATCACCCTGGACGAGTCGCCGACCGGTGCGGTCGACATCCTCGGGCAGCGGTCCGGCTCGCTGCGCGTCCGCGGCTGGACCTATGACGTCGACAGCCCCACGACGCCGCTCAGCGTGACCGTCACTATCGACGGGCAGGCGACGACCCTGGTCGCCAACCGCACCCGCGACGACATCGTCGCGACGCACAAGAGCGCCGGGGCCGCCCACGGTTTCGACCTGGCGCGCACGCTCGCCCAGGGCACGCACCGCGTTCAGGTCGTGGCGCACAATCTCGACCTCGGCCGCGACCGCGTGCTGGCCGACCGATCGGTGCGGCTGAACTTCACCCCGTCCGCGTCCCTGGTCTCGTTGACCGCCGGCGCGACCGACGTCCGCGCCCAGGGTTGGGCGATCGATCCCGACACGTCGAGCCCGAACGCCCCGCTCTTCGCCGGCCGGTATCGGATCATCCGGGAGCTGGGCCGAGGCGGCATGGGGGTGGTCTACGAGGCCGTGCAGGAATCC
>CAXTHY010000067.1:15917-17994 GCA_964244175.1 uncultured Jatrophihabitans sp.
CGATCGATCCCGACACGTCGAGCCCGATCCGGGTGCGCCTCACCGTCGACGGCAAGACGGCGAAGACGGTGACGGCGAACCACGCCGGCGCGAAGCAGGCCGCGCACCGAGGTCGCAACTTCACTCAGTCGCTGGTCATCCACTCCGGCACCCACACCGTGTGCGCGATCGGCTTGAACGTGCTCTACGGCACCGCCAACTCGGCCGCATCCTGCCGCACGATCGTCTTGGCGTTCTCCCCGCTGGGCAAGTTCGAGACGGCCACGCGTGATGCGGCGACCAACGGCATCAGGCTGACCGGCTGGGCCTTCGACCCCGACACCACGGCACCGCTCGCCGTCGCGGTGACGATCGACGCAGTGGCCGTCCCCGATCTGAGTGCCTCGGTCACCCGCCCCGACATCGCGCAGGCCTACCCGGGCACCGGCAGCGCGCACGGCATCTCGGCGTTGCTGCCCGGCGACGACGGCGAGCACAAGGTGTGCCTGACCGCGCGCAACGTGGGCGGCGGCAAGGACCGCTCACTGGGCTGCCGGATCGTCAACGCCGTTCACCCCGTCGCGCCGAGTGCACCGCAGGCCGTGCAGGCCACCGGCAGCTATCAGGCCGTGGTTGTGTCGTGGACCCCGCCGGCCTCCGACGGCGGGGCGCCGCCCTCGAAGTTCGTCGTCGTGGCCTCGCCCGGCGGGCGCTCGGCCACAGTGGGCGGCACGGCAACGACGGCCACGGTCACGGGGCTGAAGCAGAAGGCCAAGTACCGGTTCACCGTCCGGGCGGTGAACGTCGCCGGCACCTCGGCCGCGGCCACGTCGCCAACCGTGAGCACGCTGAACGGACCGGCGCCCCAGCGCAGCCCTGCTCCCGTGGCGACCAGCCGCTACATCCGCAACATCCGCGGCTCGTCGGCGGCCGAACTGGCGCTGATGCGGGCCGAGGGTGTGGCCGACGCGCGCAGCAACCCGGCCAACCACCGCTACCTGGTGCTGCTCGACATCGGCGGCCAGGACCAGGCCAACGGCGGCGTCGTGCTCAGCGCGACCACGCGCTTCGTGCCCTACGCCGACCTCGTCCGCGACCTCAACGCCTACGTCAGCGGTTATCACAGCGCGCAGCGCGGCACCGCCCCGGCCACGATCGCGCTCGGGACCAACAACGACATGGATGTCACGCGCGCGGCCGGCGCCGCCTGGGCCACGAATGTCGTCAACCGCATCACCAGCTATCCCGGCCTGGCCATTGCCGGTGCGAACGACATCGAACCGGGCTTCCGGGCGTCCTACGCCCAGACCCGCAACTGGTTGTCGGGCTACCTCGCCGGCACCAGCCGACGCTTCGTCTTCAACGGGTCGGCCGACGGTTGCGCGTGGACGGTGACCAACCGACGTTGCAACAACGGCTGGTCGATGGCCGGGCTGTACGCCCTGGCCGCCGGCGCCGCCCCGACGCGGATGATCAACCTGCCGCAGATCTACAACACGACGATGGCCGCGCAGTGGAAATACATCTCGCTGACCGGTGTCACCATGGGCCAGCAGCGGATCAATTTCGGTGGCCCGTTGACGGAACTGACTGCCTGCCGGCAGGTCCGCAGCTGCGGGAGCCTCAGCGGCCGCACGGCGTGGAGCACCTTGTGGCGCAACCTGCAGTCGGACTCGCGGTTGCGGGTCGGCAGCCTGCCCTACGCGACCGATCTGCGGATCGACTCTTGACTTGGGCGCGTCGGCGCCGCGTGCTCGTCCAGGCGCTGGTGCCGGCGATGGCTGCGGCCTTGGTATTGGCCGGCTGCACGTCCCGGGACCCGGTCGCGGCAACCGGGTCATCGAGCCTCGCGGCACCAACCAGTGCCCTCGCGACACCCACCCCGACCGCGCCGGCCGCACCGACGAACACCTCGCGATCGGCCGCGTCGCCGAGCACGTCACGCAGTTCGACGACGCCGCCCAAGCCCGCGTCGTCACCCGTCGCGCATTCGACCTGCGCGAGCGTGAGCATCCGGGTGATCCGCGGGTCGGCCGCGCGCGGTCGGGAGTTCGCGGCCCTGCAGTTCACGAACTCCGGCGCGACCCGCTGCCGGCTC
>CAXTHY010000067.1:18004-21508 GCA_964244175.1 uncultured Jatrophihabitans sp.
CCGGCTCGAGGGCTACCCCGTCGTGACGTTGCGGCTGAAGGGCAAGCGGATCGGGACGCCGTCGCAGCCGTCGTCGCCGGGCACGTCGAGCCGCACGCTCGCGCCCGGTGCCACGGCCGAGAGCCAGCTCAACGACTACACCGACTGCCAGGCGCCGCTGTCCGATCAACTCCGGGTGGTCGTCCCGGGCAGCACGCAGAGTGCGATCCGCCCAGGGCAGCTGCGCGCCTGCACGCTGCGCGTCAGCCCGCTCGGCGCACCCGAGTGAGCTGGTGCGCGAAGATCAGGCCGTGACGAACGACGAACTGCGCGCGCTGCGCCGGACCGACTTCGTCGTGCTGCGCGCACTGCCGACCCGCTGGTCGGACGACGACACGTACGGGCACGTCAACAACGTCGTCCATTACCTGATGTTCGACACCGCCGTGAACGGTTGGCTGATCGAGGCCAGTGGCGTCGACATCCGTCGGTTGCCGGCCATCGGGCTCGTCGTCGAGACGTCGTGCCGCTACTTCGCCGAACTCCGCTTCCCCGAGACCGTCACCGCCGGCATCGCACTCGAGAAGCTGGGCACGTCCAGCGTGGTGTACCGCCTCGCCCTGTTCGGCGAGGCGACGGAACAGCCGGTAGCGGTCGGCCGCTTCGTCCACGTCTACGTCGCCCGCGAGGGGCGCCGCCCGACCCCGGTGCCCCCTGAGATCCGCGTCGCCCTCGAGACGCTGCGCACGCCGGGCCGGCCGGCGTAGGGCATGCCCGCCTCACCACGCGCTGGCCTCGGCTGGAGACCGCCGACACCGCGAGCTTCACCCCCGTTTGCTATCGACCCGGGAGCGTATCTATCGCGGGCGATTAACCTTGCGTAACCGATTGTGGACTACAGTCGGCCCAAATGACGCGAAGAGCAATATGCCCGCGACCATGAAGTAGACCCAAATACCGTTACGTAATTGGAGGCGCACACCTCCCACCACCAGGAGAATCAACCCGGCGGTCGACGCAATTCGCCACCGAGATTCATCGGAAACAGGGTGGCCATAGCCGCGCCTTGCGCCCATGAAAATCCTCTTCCAATCCCTTGATTGATGCGAACAGGATCAGCAAGGAGCCCGCGGATATAAACGCAGCGTCTAAGATCATTCTCGCCTACATTCTTGCATTTCGATTACCATCAGAGATCAGAGCTTCGCAGCCACCGAGTTATTGCAATGTCGAATATGCCACCCGTAACCCAGCCAGGAATGCCCACCCTAAACACTCCTGAGCCTGATGCTTCGTAAAGCCAAATTCTTGGTGCATTATTTTCTGACTCCTCCGCCAATGGCGGAAATACTTCGTGACGGCATGCCATACGGTTCCGTAAGATATGACCAACCCAGCAGAAAATATTGCTGCCAGGAACACAGGCCGGTCAAATCCCGACCGATCACCGGATCGTCTGAATATATGTAGGTATTTGCATTCCCGCCCCAGACAGAATCTCTCGACAGGAAGCGGCCAGTCGCCGGGTCCTAGAGTCGGACTCCCATCAGGGAGACCTGCCAGGCTTTGCGTACTGCGTTGGTTTGATCCGAGCCATCCGAAACTACTGAAAGCCAACGCAGCCGCGCGCGGAGTCCCGTACTCGGTCGATTCACTACACGAAGTTATAGCCGTTGCGGAAGTGTCATCCGCGCACGTCGCGCCGCACCACCTCGTCGCCGGCCTGCCCAGTGCGCACGTACGGCTCGAGCAGCGGCACGCACGCAGCCGAGGTGATGTCCATGTACGCGGCCAGGCCCCGCGCAGCGTCGGGAATGGAGACCAGCACCAGTTCGATGCCCAGCTCCGCGACGAGCCGCTCGGCCGCAGCGCCGCCGACTGGGGGCTCGGCGCGCGGCGGTTGACCTGGACCTCGCCCCCATTCGCCGGCTTTACCACGTCGGTCATCGAACAGGCCGCTTCCGGCAACGGAATAAACTGGTCTAAAGTGGGGATGGCAACTGTTGGCGGAGCAGCAGGGGGAGCCGCTTCAACGATTGTGGGAGCTGCGGCTTCACCGTGAACAGTGCGATTGGCGCGGCGGTCGCAAGCGGTACCACAAACGTGAGTACCCAGGCTATGAAACAGGTACTCACAATCCTATCGAAGCGCTGAATGCGACAGCGATGGGCGGTCTTTTCGGCGCCGCGACAGGTCGGCTAGGTGAAACTGGATGGACCGAGCCCCCGTCGATATTTCAGTACTATGGGTCGACGACAGCCGGCGTGACGGCCGATTACGCGAACGACTGGCTCATGGGTGGATGCTAACGGGCGCATCGACGCAGGGGAAGATCATGTCTCTGACTTATAGTTGCATCGTCTGGGATACAGATCCCGGCAGTAACCATTTGATCATTTGTAACGATGGGTTACTTCAGGTTCGGGTAAAACTATGGGACCGAGCTAAATTCGCCGTGCGCTATGTTCACGTAACCGCGCCGTCGAGAATCGATCTAGGCCGAATCGACCTCACGTCTGAAGAACGCCGACTTGCGCATATGATTCTGGCGTGGACAACTGCAGACGAAATCGTCACGGCCGAACCTCAGTGCGAGCTGATTGCAAACTCAGAAGTCGAAAGCCTCTCGCTCCGGTACCGCGTCGCATTCCAAGCCCTCGACGTCGTTCTTACTGGACAAAGAAGGCGCTCCTTCAAGTGGACACCATCGATGAACAATCCGCATCAGGTTCGCGCAGCGCTTGAACAGACGTTTGGTGACAGGCTGCGTTGAGATGCACGACACGGGAACATCGTCGGGACTTGTTTAGACGACTCGGGGCGACGGATATCGCCTCATATGCGAGTCCACTGCTACAGCCGGTGTCGACGACTCGATGTTGATCACTGCAGCGGCGATGCCCGAACCGGCCAGCGGGATACCCTTGACGCCGGTGACCTGGATGGTACGTTCGCGTTGCCGGCGATCGCCGTCGCGCCGCGGGTGTCGAGCAGGCGCGCGGTAGCGGGCGTGAATGATCCGCTGCCGGTGGATAAGTTTCGTCGAGCGAAGCGGATAGAGCGCTCGCAATGAATCGCCGCAGAGGTTGGTTGGCGGCTCTGATTCCATCGCGGGGTAACCGCCGTGTGGCCACTACCCGCGGCCGGCTGAGAATCAGCGGTCGTTGAGACCGCGCGCCTCGAGCGCGCCGGCCAGGCCGAGCAGGGCACGGTCGGTCCCGGCCCGGCCGGCGAGCTGGACGCCGACGGGCATGCCGTCCTCGGCCGAGCGACCGGCCGGCAGCGACACCGCAGCCAGCCTGGCGAGGTTGGCCACGACCGACCAACAGTCGGTGTACGGCGCGTGCATCGGGTCGGCCATGGCGGCCAGCGAGACGCCGGCCGCGTCGGCCGTCCGGTCGGTGAGCAACGGCGCCGTCGTCGGCATGGTCGGTGAAAGCAGCACGTCGCACCGGCGCAGCGCGTCGGCCGCCTGCCCGGCCAGTCGACGCTGCACGGCGAACGCCTCGCCCAGCTCGGCGGCCC
>CAXTHY010000068.1:0-21117 GCA_964244175.1 uncultured Jatrophihabitans sp.
TGAAGGTACTGCGTGGTGAAGAAGAAGAACCCGATCATCGCGGCGAGATAGAGCATGCGGGTGAGGTAGGCGCCGGTGCGCTGCCGGCTGGCGAACAGACGTAGCGGCATGATGGGCTGCTCGACGCGCTCTTCGTTGACGATCAGTCTGCCGAGCAGGAACACGCCGATGATTAGGGCGGCGATCACGATCGGTGCGGCCCAGCCGGCGCTAGTCGACTCGATGACCCCGAACACGAGGGCGCTCATGCCGAGGGTGGCGTACAGGGCGCCGATCAGGTCGAACCGTCCACCTCGGGGCGGCGTCTCGGCGACGTAGCGGCGTGCCGCGACCAGCATGGCCAGGCCGATCGGGACGTTGATGAAGAACCCGGCGCGCCAGGAGATGAGGTCGGCGAGAACGCCGCCGACGACGAGACCCAGGCTGGCGCCGATGCCAGCGACGGCGCTGTAGGCGGCCACGGCCCGGCCACGCTGCTGTCCCTCGGCGAAGGTAGCGGTCAGCAGCGCAAGGGAGGACGGAGCCAGGATTGCGGCACCGACTCCCTGCAGGGCGCGGGCGGCGATGAGCCACCACGAGAACGGTGCCGCACCGACCAGGAAGGACGCGCCCCCGAACAGCGTCAGCCCGACGAAGAACATCCGGCGGCGACCAACGATGTCACCGGCACGGGACCCCAGAAGCAGCAGCCCGCCGAAGACGAGCGTGTACGCGTCCTGCACCCAGGTCAGCCCGGTGGGGGAGAAGCGCATGGCCGACTCGATGCGCGGCAGCCCGGTGAAGATGATCGAGTTGTCCAGGATCACCATGAAGTAGCTGATGCAGATGATGGCCAGGATCGCGGTTGCGTGTTTCGACGCCGGGTCGCTGTTCGTGGCGCCTGGATTGCTCATGTTCCTAGTCAAGGCGGCCATGGGTGTGCGCGGGAGTGCCTGCTCTTCCAGGTAATGGCAGTACCTCCTTCGTCCCTTCAGCGACGCCTACCGTGGACGGCATGGACAACCGTGCCGAGATCCGTGAGTTCCTCGCCTCCCGGCGCGCCCGCATCGCGCCTGAGCAGGCCGGGCTCCCGGCCTACGGCGGCAACCGGCGCGTCAAGGGATTGCGTCGCGAGGAGGTCGCGCTGCTCGCCGGCGTCAGCATCGACTACTACGTCCGGATGGAGCGCGGCAGCCTCGCCGGTGCCTCCGACTCCGTGTTGGAGGGTGTCGCGAACGCGCTGCAGCTCGACGACGCCGAACGCGAGCACCTCACGGCCCTGGCCAGGGCGGCTGGGGCGCCGACCCGCCGCTCACGTCCTGCCACCACCACAGTCCGGCCCGTCCTGCAGCAGGTCCTCGACGCGATAACGACGGCGCCGGCCTGGGTGCGCAACGCCCGCCACGACATCCTGGCCATGAACTCACTGGCCCGGGCCCTGTACTCACCGGTGCTGAACTCCGCCGCAGCCGGGGCGACCACCAAGCGCCCGGCAAACACCACTCGGTTCCTATACCTCGACCCGTCCGCGCGCGAGTTCTTCATCGACTACGACCGCATGGCCATGGACGCCGCCGCCATGCTGCGTCTCGAGGCGGGACGCAACCCGCACGACAAGGAGCTCATCACTCTCGTCGGCGAGCTCTCCACCCAGTCCGAGCCGTTCCGCCAGCACTGGGCCTCGCAGAACGTCAAGTTCCACCGCAGCGGCCGTAAGCGGCTACGGCACCCGGCGGTCGGAGAGCTCGACCTCAACTTTGAAGCGATGCAGTTGCCCGCGGACCCCGACCTGCAGCTCAACATTTACACCGCCGAAGCGGGCACGCCGGCCGCCGACGGGCTGTCGCTGCTGGCCACCTGGGCCGCTACGGCTGAGCCGGCCGACCACGTCGGCAGGCGCTGACAGCCGAGGTTCCGCGCGTGCGCGTCAGTTGGCCAGCGATGACTAGATCCGGGGATCCGCTCGACGAATAAAGCGACTTGCTGGCATACCTCGACGGCGCCTCGAGCGACTGGCCGGTGTCGGATGCCGATCTGGTCGTGCAAGTGACGCCCCGCCCCCGGGGTCGCGTAGAAGAACCTCGGAGCAACTGAGGCTCGGGAGCTAGCGCGGACTAGTCGGCACCGCGCGGTAGGGATCGCTGACCTGCTCACCGCCGTACTCGCAGGCGAGCACCAGTTGACGTTGATCCATTACGACAACGACTTCGTCATCGCCGCTGACGCACTGACCTTCGAGCACCGCTGGGTCGCCCAGCCAGGAAGCATCCCCTGACCCGAGCGAATCCCCAAACTACGCTCATAACGCCGAATCGCGAGCAGCTTGGCCCCACGTCCGCGCGCCTGGATCCAGACTGAACCGCGCTCTGGTGGGGCCAAGCGCCAACGCGAGTTGAGCGCAAGGCCTCCATACCTCAGAGTCTGGTGATCTTCATTAGTCCGCATTCAGCCTGGAAGTCCGCAAGCGGTCGTCGATGATCAGCACCGTGCAGTGCCCGGGACTATGCGACCCTCGGTTGGTTCAGGTCAACCCACACCCGCTTGCCGGACTCAGTGTCTTCTGCGCCCCACGCCGAAGCGACTGCGGCCACGATCGTCATACCGCGCCCGTTAGCAGCGTAGTCAGACAGCTCAGCGATGATGGGTTGGATCGACGAGCCGTCGGCGAGTGAGATCCGCACTCCGTGACTGCGGTGAGCGAGTTCCAGTTCGAAGCTGTCCGTACCCGGGGCGTGCCGATAGGCGTTCGTGATTAGCTCGCTGGCAACCAGTTTGGCATCGTCCAGCAGATCGGCAAGATCCCAAGCCGGCATCAGCGCGTCGACCACGGCGCGGGCCGACGCCGCGGCGTGCACGTTGGCCGGGATGTCGGCCGATGCTGTCCACTGGTCCATGATGTTCCGTTTCTTGGCCGCTCACCGGCGGCGATCAATCGATAGACGACGCGCTCATGCTCGCCGAGCTAGTGCTCTCGTTACCCTCGGGCGTCCTTTGCGCGATTGCGGCCTGCGACTGAATGGCCACTACGGCGCGGCCATCACAGCCCTGCTGCCGGACGGGGCAGGACGGGCAATGCCGAGCGGGGCGCAACTACAGGGCGGCTTAACCGCCGTGTCTGGGCGCTGGCGGGAGCGGATGCTCACGGTACGGGACAGCGTGTCGGGTACCGAGCCCAGCGGGGCTGATGGTTCAGCCTCTTCATTGGACTCGCAGTGGGCACCAAATGTCAAGAGAATGTGAATGAATACCATGTCGGGTGGCGGCGCCAGTTCAAATTCTTGGCCGAATCACCCTGGAAATGAGCTGAACCGCGACCATCTCGGTTAGGCGATGTCCGTGACCGATTACCGTGAGATAGTGATCTTGGTCTAGCTGTAGCTGTCCGTCACTGGTTAACCGGGCCAGGTAGGACACCGATCACCGAAGCTTGGGCACGGCGGCTCACCCCGTGAGCCACCGGCCCCGCTTGACGAACCAAGACACGCGACCGTGCACGAGCCATCTCACCGGTGTCTTGACCGTGCTGGCCGCGGGCACGCTCGTGTGCTCGTGTGCTCGAGCCAGGCGTGGGCTGGGCGGTCGCCTATTCGGCGGTCATGATGCGGGCGAACTCCCGCATCCCACGAGCGAAGCGCGCGTTGACCGCCTGCTCCGGCATGCCCATCCGCTGAGCGGCTTGGCGAGTGGTGAGCCGGCTGAGATACACAAAACGCAGCACGGTTGCGTCGAGATAGTCGAGCTGTTCCAGTGCGCTCAGCACCTCGGCGAACCACTCCGCTCGCAGCGCGCCGTCTGATGCAGGCGCGGGGGGACGCGCGGGAACAGGCCGCGTGGTTGGCCGTAGGTCAGTCTCGCGCCTGGGTGTGGACACGGTGACTACCGATCGTGAACGCCGCGATCATGAGTGCCCGGCGAGAGCTGATGCTCCACAGACCACTTTGGGTCCGAGCGGGACTGGCTGTGTACCCAGCCAACATCGACCATACGGGAGGACGCGTGTCCCGGCCGATTTGTTGCCCAAGTGACATCATGGCTGCGGCCACGAGGCAGGTCGCTGGGCGGCCCGTTGATGCCGGGGGAACATCCGAGCCGTCCAGCGGCTCTACTCGCGGCAGGGCACGCGGCCTGGACGTCCCCGTCGGAGTCCATCATCGTCCGGTTAGCCGGTGGCCGGGGTGGGCACCCTTCGACCTGACGAGGGGGATCGTTGGATCAGTGGCGTGCGGCGGTGGCGATTCCCGCGACGGCACGCGGACTTGCCTTGGCCAGGCATGTCGTGACCCTGTTGTTGCCCGGATGGGGCCTCCCGGCCCAGTTGTGTGGTGACGCCGAGCTCATCGTCAGCGAGCTAGCGACCAATGCCTTACTGCACGCGCCCGTGACGGGCAGCATCGAACTTGAGATCGTGCGCCGCGCGCATGGCGTGCGGGTGTCGCTGGCCGACGGATCTTCGGTGCGGCCGACGATTCGGGAACGGTCGAGCGATCGGCCGAGCGGACGTGGCATGCAAATCGTGGCAACACTGGCCACGGCGTGGGGAGCGGAAGACCACCAAGGCGGCAAACGGGTGTGGGTCGACCTCGACGCCGCCAGCGATCCCTGACCGGTCGGATCAGGTGTCGGTTCGCATCATTTGGCCGAGTCGCAGCAGGCCGTCAGCGACCAGCGTTTGCACGTCGGCGCTGGTGGTGCCCATCCATGCCGCGACTTCGCAGTAGGGCAGCTCGTGCGAGTAGACGAGACGCAGCGCCGTCGCCTGCCGGCCCGGCAGGGCGGTCATCTTCGTCGCGACCTCGTGCGCCCACGCGCGGCGGTCCTGGGCCGGGCTGACGTCGGGAACGGCGACGAGTCGATGGTTACGGACGAGTCGACGATTCCTGGTGCGTCGCGCATTGCTGGGCAGTGGGGCACTTTGCGTCAAGGGGGGCGCCGAACCGTGAGAATTCCGCCGGACTGAGTAAGGGCCGACGTCCTGTGTCCTAGGTGCGGCCTGTGATCGATCCTGCCCGCAGGCTTACGCGGTCAAACCGAGAATGATGGAAGCGTACCGGGCGCGGCGCGGCACCATCTCGAAGTTCTATGGCATCGACGCGTCGCAGTCGCTGCGCCGAAGGACACGGACCCGCCGGGCAGGTATCACCAAAGAAGCGCAGCTGCCAAACATCGAGGACGCCCAATCCATGGAGCAGCAGTCATGATCATGGCGAAAATAGCCGGCATGACCGTCACGACCGCTTCGTTTCCCAGGAAGATATTTCCGGGTTACGGTCGTCATGTCCGGGTAGTGGCCGAAGCAGTCGGTGGGGGATTACGGCCTCGGACCAGCGGGACGAGTGCGACTCCGGGCTGAACGACCAGCGCCGGAGTCGCACTTGTCCATGACGGCTGCGAGCGCACCAGGAGGGACGGCACATGGCGTGGACGTTGAACGACGCGGTCGAGCTGCCCGATGGGGTCGTGCGCTGGCAGGTACTCGGTGCGGGATCGCCGATCGTGCTCGTGCACGGCACGCCCTATTCGTCCTACCTATGGCGAGACGTCGCGGTCGGGCTGAGCCGCCGCGGACGGCAGGTGTTCGTGTTCGACCACCTCGGCTACGGCCAGTCCGACAAACATGAGGGCCAGGACCTGACCCTGGCCGCGCAGGGACGCAATTTCGCCGAACTGCTGCGCCGCTGGGGTCTCGATCGTCCCAGTGTCGTCGCCTGCGACATCGGCGGTGCCATCGTGCTGCGGGCGTTACTGCTCGAAGGCGCTGCGTTCTCCGACCTCACCCTGTTCGACGCGGTGACCGGCGGTGAGTGGGAACGCGGCTTGTTCGCGCTGATGCGCGAGCATCACGAGGTCTTCGAAGAACTTCCCGCCTATGCCCACGAAGCACTGGTGAGCGCACACCTGCGCAACGGAACACGACAGGGCTACCGGCCAGGAGTTCTCGAAACCTACCTTGCCCCCTGGCTCGGCGCCGACGGCCAAGCCGCCTTCTACCGCCAGTACCGGCAACTGAGCCAAACCGACACCGCCGAATACGAACACCTCCTCGGCGCCATCGACATCCCCGTGACCCTGCTCTGGGGACGTGAGGATCAAATCGTCCCGGCCGCCTATGGCGAGTGGATACAACAACGCGTCGCCAACCGGGGAATCACCTGGATCGACGACGCCGGACACCTCCTACCCGAAGACGCCCCGGCGCAGCTGATCGAACAACTGACACTGCCCCTGACCTGACGCGCCAACGAACGGCGCCCGGCACGTCCTCCAACACCCGGTTCGTTGCCGCGCGATCGCCGACGTGACCCTTAGGTGCCGCCAGGGTAGGTGCCTGCGAGGAGCTCGAACCGCACGGTCGGAATCGGCAGAGCCCTGTTGGCCGCGCCGGCGTCGTGCGTGGCCACGGGGGCTCCACCGGTGCGTGGTGCGCTGACGTCAGCTATTCGCCGGCTGGACCCGGTGCGGCAGGCGCCAGCCCGGCCGGACGAAGTGGCAGGTGTAGCCGTTCGGGTAGTGCTGCAAGTAGTCCTGATGCTCGGGCTCGGCCTCCCAAAACGGGCCGGCCGGAGCGACCTCAGTGACGACCTTGCCCGGCCACAGACCGGACGCGTCGACATCGGCAATCGTGTCCTCCGCGATCTGCCGCTGCTCGTCGCTGGTGTAGAAAATCGCCGAGCGGTAGCTCAGGCCGATGTCGTTGCCCTGGCGGTTCTTCGTCGACGGGTCGTGGACCTGGAAGAAGAACTCCAGCAGCTCGCGGTAGGAGATTCGCGCCGGATCGAAGCTGATCTCGATCGACTCGGCATGAGTCCCGTGCTTGCGATAGGTCGCGTTCGGCACGTCACCACCGGCGTAGCCGACCCGGGTGGAAACGACGCCCGGCAGTCGACGGACCAGCTCCTGAACACCCCAGAAACAGCCGCCGGCCAGGACCGCGCGCTCGGTTGTGTCGGTCATGACTCGTCCTTTCCCTCAGAACCGGAGACGACGGCCAGGTAGTTGCCGGGCTCCTTGTTGTCGCACATCTTGGTCATGTTCCTCCTCCGCCTCCTGCAACAAGACCCATCCCCGATTTGGTCCCGCGGTCGGCATTCCCGGTGGACGCTGATCACGCGTCCGGTTCGGCCGCAGCCGGCGGGCGATGTTTGCGCGGTAACTTCGCGACGACTGCGTCGTAGGACGCGTCTATCGCGTGAAACACCTCTTCGTCCGGGACCGCACCACCGACGGTGATCGTGTTCCATCCGGATCGGCCGATGTAGGGCATCACCCGCACATCATCGGGAAAGCGCGTCAACCATTCGTCGGCCTCATCGCGGCTCGCGCCAGCTTTGACGCCCACCGTGAGCGGGCTTCCGGTCCCGATGAACACGAAGATCTTTTCGTGCACCTTGGCGACGAGATCGCCCTCCCACGGCTCGTCCGGCCATGCCCCCGGCTTGGCCAAGCAGTAGCGACGCAACTCGTTTGGGCTCACCTCGAAAACCTTTCACGCTCTCGACACGTCGTCCACTATCGCCTTAATCGGGGCGCGGGGGCAGGAGCTTTGAGCCGCGCCAGGGTCGGCGATCTTGTTGCCGATCTGGTGCGTACTCGACCGATGCGCAACAAGATCGCGGGCGCAGGCCCTGTCAGCGCACGCCGTCCCAGAGCTGGCGACGCGCTGCGTCCGGATCGTCCACGACGTCGACGTCGCCGCCGAACACGCGGGTGGACCGATTCGTCTGGTCGTAGCGCGGCCACCCCGGGTCGGCGTCACGGATGAAGGCCACCCATGCGGCGTGCATGGTGTCGGCGAGCGACTGCGGCGCGTCGGGGCCGGCGAGCGCGGCCGAGTCCGCGGTGTCGAGCGTGTCGAACACGAACGGGATCTCGACGGCGTGGGCGGCGCCCAGCCGGCCGTCGAACAGCGGCGAGCGGTAGTCGAAGCGGTACATCCAGGTGGGTGACCCGCCGCGGGCCTCGGCCACCCGGATCGCGGGGATCGCGAAGAACCAGTCCGTCACGAGGGCGGCGAGCGTGTCGCCCGGCGACGACCCCGGTGCGCTGTAGGCGTCCCAGGCGGCATCGACATCGACGCCGTACGCCTGCGCACCTTGGCGCGCCGTCGGCTCGTCGATGACATCGATGACGCCGGGTGCGACCAGAAACAGTCGTGATTCCTCGGCGTTGGTGCCGGTGAGCAGCGCGACGTCGGCGCCGTTGCCCGCCGCCAGGCCTTGCAGCGGCGGTTGTTCCACGACGGTGCCGTCCACGGTCGGCATGAACGGCAGCAGGCTCAGGGCCAGCTCGCCCCACTTGGCCGGGTCGGGCAGGGTCTGCACCTCGTTGGTCAGTGCCTCGGCCACCTTGTGCACGGCATCGGGGGCCAGGGCGGCGACGGCGGCGCGGGTCGGTTCGACGCCGAGCTGTTCGGCCAGCAGCGCCGTCACCTTTTCGGCGGTCTCGGGTGACATCGTGTGCGCGCCGGCGCCGCTCTCGGTGATCGCCGCCCGGAACAACCCGCGGGTCTGCGGCATGGACAGCAGGGTCGTGACGCTCATCGCCCCGGCCGACTCACCGCCGACGGTGACCTTGGCCGGGTCGCCACCGAACGCTGCGATGTTGTCCTGGACCCATCGCAGCGCCGCGATCTGATCGAGCAGGCCGACGTTGCTCGCGCCGTCCGCGGTGTGCAGGAAACCTTCAGCCTGCAGGCGATAGTTGATCGTCACGCAGACGATGCCGTCGCGGGCGAACGACGATCCGCGGTAGGCCGCGACCGAACCCGATCCGTTCATGAACGACCCGCCGTGGATCCACACGAACACCGGCAGCCCGCTCGACCCCGGATCGGGGGTCCAGACGTTGAGGTTGAGGCACTCGTCGCCGGGGATCGTCACCTCGGGCAGCAGCGGTTGGTACTGCGGCGGGTAGTCACCCTTGGGCACCGTCGGACCGTACGCGGTCGCTGCACGCACGTCCGGCCAGCTCAGCGGGGGCGCCGGCGGCTGCATCCGCAGATCGCCGAACGGGGGCGCCGCGTACGGGATGCCGAGGTAGGCCGGCACGCCGTGGTCGATCGTGCCGCGCAACTCGCCCTGCTCAACTCGGACGTTCGGTGGCTCAGACGTCATCGTCAACCCCTAGATCGGACCCTGCCGTCACGCTACTGCGAGGCCACGACTGCCGCGCAACTCAACAAGCAAGTTGACCGTCGTGCACCGACACACCCCGACTCCGCCGCCACCGGTGCGCGTAGATCATCCGTAGACCCGCGGTTCGGGGCGTGTCGGTACCGATCGTCGTCGCCGGTCGCGGCAGACGGTAGAACGAGTCCATGGCCGACCCCGCTGAGCCCACCTTGCCGCCGGCGCCGTCCGGGGTCGAGGACGACGCCCGTCGACACCGCGCCGATCTCGAACAGCGGGCGGCCGAGTCGGGTGACGACCTGGCCCAGGCCACGCACGACGTGCGCAGTGCCGACGATGAGCTGGGCGAGGGCGCCGACGGCGAGGACGCCACGCAGTAGCGCTCGCTCGCTGCGAAGACCGACCGTCACGACGGCGGTTCGGGTACCTGCACGGCGACGATCGCGATGTCGTCGAACGCCGTGCCGTTCTGGAACTGCAATACGTCATCGAGGACGGCGGCGGTGACGTCCTCCGCGTCGCCGCCGGCCGCGGCCAGCACCGCGGCCAGGCGTTGCTCGCCGTAGAACTGCTCGCCGCGGCGGCCTTCGGGCACGCCGTCGGTGTAGAGCAGCAACGTATCGCCTGGCTCGAGGGCTAACCGCGTCTCGTGCCCGGTCAGGTCGTCGAAGACGCCGAGCAGCAACCCGGGCCGGCCCACGGTCGTGACCGTCCCGTCGCGGCGGCGCAGCAACGGTAAGGGATGCCCACCGCAGCTGAACCAGACGTGCCACCCGCCGTCGATGCGCCGCAGCCGGACGAACGCCACCGTGCAGAAGCGGTCGGTGCGTTGCCCGCGCAGTGCGGCGTTGGCGAGCGCCAGCGCGGTGCGCGGGGACGGGTCCTGGATGGCCGCCGCGCGCAGCGTGTAACGCACCAGTGCGGTGACGACCGCAGCCTGAACGCCCTTGCCGCAGACGTCCCCGATCGAGATCACCCAGTTGGCGGGTCCGGTCTGGAAGATGTCGTAGAAGTCGCCGCCGACCTCCGAGCCGTCGCCGGCCGGGCGGTACTGGCCGGCGACGTCGAGGTGCTCGATCATCGGTGCCGCCGGCGGGATCAGCGTCTGCTGCAGCGTCCGGGCCAACGCATTTGCGTGCGCCTCTGACGCCTCGGCCCGCTCCTTCTGCCGGACCAGCTCGCGCTCGTACTCGCGGCGGTGCGTCGCGTCGAAGACCGCCGTGCGGATGACCTGCGCGACGCCCGCCGCGTCCCGCTCGAGAACGGCGTTAACGAGCACCGGCAGCCGGCTGCCGTCAGGGCGCACCAGGTCGAGGGCGATCTCGCGGGCCGTGCCCGCACCGCGCAGCAGGGGTGCGTAGTGCGTCTCGTGATAGATCCGCCCGCCGGGCGAGAGCAGGTCGGCGAAGCGCCGCTGGCTGACGAGCTCGTCGCGCCGGTAGCCGGTCAGGCGCAGGAACGTCTCGTTGGTCTTGATGATCAAGCCGTCGGGCGTCGTGGACAGATAGCCGCACGGCGCCCGCTCGTACAGGTGCTCGGGCTCGTCGTCGAGCAGCGCATCGATGAACCCGTCGACCGGATCGCCGGGAGTCGAGATCATCGACTCACTGAGGTGGCCGGCTCCAGGAACTGCTCGATCGCGTCCGCAGTCTCCGCCGGCGCCGAGAGATTGGGACAGTGGCCGGTGGCTTGCAGGTGCACCAGCGTGGCGTTCGGCAGCTGCGCGGCCACGTACTCGCCGACGACGGTCGGGGCGATCACGTCGTCCGAACACTGCAGGACGAGGGCAGGGGTCGACACCCGCGCCAGATCGGCCCGGTTGTCGGACAGGAACGTCGCCCGCGCGAAGCGCTTGGCGATCTGCGGATCAGTCCGGCAGAAGCTCTCGGTCAGTTCCGCGCCGAGCTCCGGCTCGTCGGGCCGGCCCATGATCACCGGAGCCATCGCCGCCGACCAGCCGAGGTAGTTGCTGTCGAGCGAGGCGAGCAGGTCGTCGATGTCGGCCGCGTCGAAGCCGCCGACGTAGTTGCCGTCGTTGATGTAGCGCGGCGAGGGGCCGATCAACACCAGCTTGGCGAACAGGTCCGGGGCGGCCTCAGCCGCGAGCACGCCCATCATCGCCGAGACCGAATGACCCACGAAGATCACGTCGTGCAGGTCGAGTTCGCGGCAGATCGCGACGATGTCGTCGACGTACCCGGCCAATCCGGCGTAACGGTCGGGGTCGTAGGCCGAGACGTCCGACCCGCCGGCACCGATGTGGTCGAACAGCACGATGCGGTACCGGTCGGCGAAGCGCGGGACGACGAAGCGCCACATGTTCTGGTCGCAGCCGAATCCGTGGGCGAACAACATCGGCTGACCGTCCGGGCGGCCGGCGACGTGCACGTTGTGTCGCCGGGTGATGTCCATGTGTGCAGGCTATTCCGTGGGCCTGAGGGCGGGGACCAGTGGATAGGTCAGGAACACGGTCTCATCATCGCCCTGAAGCCGGATGTTGAAGCGATAACCGCCGTCGTCGGGGGACACGATGAGGGTGTTGCGGCGGGCGGGCGGCAGCTGCGACAGCAGCGGGTCGGCCGCGGCCGCCGCATCGTCCAGTGGCAGGTAGGCGCGAGTGAACAGCTTGTCGAGCAACCCGCGCGCGAACACGGTGAGCGCGAAGAACGGCGGGGCCGATGCGCTACGCCCGGGCAGCAGCGTGGTGAACGAGTAGTGCCCGGCGTTGTCGGTGGCGGCCCGGCCCCAGCCGGTGAACGTCCACTCGTCGCGGTGCAGCGAGCCGGCTTCCTGCACCACGGTGCCGTCCGGGCCGAGCTGCCACAGCTCGACCAGCGCGTCCGGGACGGGTTCGCCGGCGCCGTCGACCACCAGCCCGTGCAGGCGGATCGCATCGGGATGCCCGACCGGAACCAGGTCACCGCCACCGGAGTAGGGCAGCGCGTAGGCGAAGAACGGGCCGATGGTCTGGCCCGGGGTGACGGCGAGCGGGTCGCTCACAGGCCGGCGTCCTGTTCGGTCCAGGTGCGTCGGCGGCCGCTGAGCACGATGTCCCAGCGGTAGCCGGTGCACCACTCGGGGGTGGTCACGTCGTGGTCGTAGGTCGCAATCAGCCGGTCGCGGGCCGACTGGTCGGTGATCGACTGGTAGATCGGGTCGTACGGGAACAGCGGATCGCCCGGGAAGTACATCTGGGTGATCATCCGCTGGGTGAAGTCGCGGCCGAACAACGAGAAGTGGATGTGCGCCGGTCGCCAGGCGTTCAGATGGTTCTTCCACGGGTACGGCCCGGGTTTGACCGTGACGAAGCGGTAGGACCCGTCGTCGCCGGTCAGGCACCGACCGGTGCCGGTGAAGTTCGGATCCAGCGGCGCCGGGTGCTGGTCGCGTTGGTGGATGTAACGACCCGACGCATTCGCCTGCCAGATCTCGACCAGCTGGTTGCGCACCGGGCGACCGTCGCCGTCGACGACCCGGCCGGTGACGATCATGCGCTCGCCGAGCGGTTCACCGCGATGCGCGATCGTCAGGTCGGACTCGAGCGGGTCGACATCCTGCACACCGAAGGCCGGCGCGGCCAACTCGATCTCGTCAGGGTCGACGCGCAGGAAGTCGTGGGTGGGATGGCGCAGTGTGCTGCTGCGGTAGGGAGGGTAGTCGAGCAGCGGTTGCCGATCGCCACCCTCCGCGCCGATCGCCGCAATCTCGGCGCTGATGGCGGCCTGGTCCGGGAAGTCCCCCTGGGCCTGGTACGGCGCTTCGACCTGGTCACGACTCGGTGTTGTCGGCACCCCCTAACGCTAGGTGCGGCCCGCGCACGGTGCGAGAGTGGGCTTTCGCTCAGCGAAAGGACGCGGCATGGCCGGAAACACCAGCAGGCCCGGCGCCACGGTGGCCGCCCGTCTGCTCGCAGTGCTGGGCGCCTTCGACGAGAAGCATCGGGTGCTGACCCTGACCGAGATCGCGCTTCGGGCCGACCTGCCGGTGCCGACGGCCTACCGGTTGGTCGGCGAGCTCGTCCGGTGGGGGGCACGGGCGCGCCGCGGGTCCGGTGACTACGTCGTGGGTCGCCGGATGTGGGACCTGGGCCTGCTCGCGCCGGTGCAGTCCGGGTTGCGGCAGATCGCCTCGCCGTTCCTGCACGATCTCTACGCCGCCACGCTGGCCACCGTCCATCTCGCGCAACGCGACGGGAAGCGCTCGCTCTACGTCGACCGGCTGTCCGGGCACGCCTCGGTGCCGGTGGTGAGCCAGATCGGCTCCCGGTTGCCGCTGCACGCCACCGGCGTCGGCAAGGTCCTGCTGGCCCACGCCCCGCAGGAGGTCATCGCCGAGGTGCTGGCCAACCTGACCCGGGTCACCGCCTACACCGTCACCCAACCCGGCCGGCTGCAAGAGGAACTGCGGCGCGTGCGCCGCGACGGGTACGCCCAGACGAGCGAGGAGATGAGCCTCGGCGCGTGCTCGGTCGCCGTCCCGATCACTGTGCCGGCCGGTGTGGTCGCGGCCCTCGGCCTCGTCGTGCCCGATCTCAAGCGTGACCGGCCGCGGTTGGTCGCGGCGCTGCGCGTCGCCGCCCAGGGCATCGGGCGCAGCCTGACCGCCGCTTCCGTCCAGTGAAAGGCGGCGGTGGTGTGGCCCGCCCCGGCCGCGTTGACTGCTGACCATGCGTACCCAGGTTGCGATCATCGGCGCCGGCCCGGCCGGACTGTTGCTGTCGCACCTGCTGGCCGCCGACGGCATCGAGTCGGTGATCATCGAGACGCGCTCGCGTGAGTACGTCGAGGCCCGCATCCGCGCCGGCATCCTGGAGAGTTCCACGGTGGAGTTGCTGGACGCGGTCGGGCTGGGTGAGCGGCTGCACCGCGAGGGCGTCGAGCATCGCGGCATCTACCTGCAGTTCCCCGGCAAGCGCACGCACCTGGACTTCGTCGAGCTCGCCGGGCGCAGTGTCTGGGTCTACGGGCAGACCGAGGTGACCAAGGATCTCGGCCGGGCCCGCGCGGCCGACGGCCAGCAGATCTGCTACGAGGTTACGGATACCGCGCTGCACGATGTCGACAGTGATCATCCCTATGTGACGTTCACCGACGGCGACGCAGCGGCAACCCGGCTCGACGCCGACGTGATCGTCGGCTGCGACGGCTCGTTCGGGCCCAGCCGCGCCGCCGTGCCCGAAGCGGTGTGCCGGACCTGGGAGCGGACGTACCCGTACTCGTGGCTGGGCGTTCTCGCCGACGTCGCGCCGTCGACCGACGAACTCATCTACGCCTGGCATCCGGACGGGTTCGCGCTGCATTCGATGCGCTCGGCGAACGTCAGCCGGCTCTACCTGCAGGTGCCCAACGGCGCTGACGTCAACGACTGGTCCGATGAGCGCATCTGGGCGTCGCTGGCCACCCGGCTCGGCGACGGCGAGAACGGCTGGCATCTCACGCCGGGCCCGATCACCGACAAGAGCGTGCTCCCGATGCGCAGCTTCGTGATGGCGCCGATGCGGCACGGCCGGCTGTTCCTGGCCGGCGACGCGGCCCACATCGTGCCGCCGACGGGTGCGAAGGGCCTGAACCTGGCCGTGGCCGACGTCGGACTGCTGGCCCCGGCGCTGGTGGCGCTGCTGACCGAGAACGACGCCGCACTGGCCGACGCCTACTCCGACGACGCCCTGCGCCGGGTCTGGCGCTGCACCCACTTCTCGTGGTGGATGACGACGATGCTGCACCCGAGCGGTGACGAGTTCGACCAGCAACTGCAACTGTCACAGCTGCGCTGGATCTGCCGCAGCCCGGCCGGCGCGACCGGACTGGCCGAGAACTACGCCGGCCTGCCGATCGGTTTCTGACCGCGGGGCGGCGACCGCCGGCAGCGCCGACCGTCGCGTTGAGGCGCGGGTACGCGCCGTGTCGCGAACCGATTCGGCGAGCAGGATGGGGGCATGACCATTGATGCGGTGCGCCCCACCGACGTGGCGGCGTCCGCCGCGCGTGCCGGAGACGATGTCGACGCCGGCCTGGAGTTCGCGCTCGCGACCGGCCGGGGCCTGGCCCAGCCGGGTGCGGGCGCGACGCTCGAGCGCTGGACGGCGCTGGCGCTGGCCGGCGCCGAGGACCTCACCGCCGCCCGCATTCTCGAGGCCCACTCGGACGCGTTGGCGATCCTGTACGAGGCGGGGGAGCCGGCCCCGGACGGAACATGGGGCGTGTTCGCGGCCGAGATGCCGGGCCTGCGTCTGGAGTTCCGCGACGGGCAGCTGACCGGCACGAAGCCCTGGTGCTCGCTGGGCCACCGCCTCGATGCCGCGCTGATCACCGCGTTCGTCGGCGACGAGCGGCAACTGTTCGCGGTCGATCTGCACGCCGGCGGCGTTCGGGCCGAGCCGCCTGAGGGTTGGGTGGCCAAAGGGCTCGCCCATGTCACCAGTACGTCGCTGCACTTCGACGCTGTTCCGGCCCGCCCGGTCGGCGACATCGGCTGGTACCTGCGCCGGCCCGGCTTCGCGTGGGGCGGCATCGGCGTTGCCGCCTGCTGGTTCGGCGGCGCCCTCGGCCTGCAGCGCGGCCTGCAGACCTGGGGGGCCGAGCGGCGCGGCGAGCTGGCTGCGCTGCACCTCGGCGTCGTCGACGCCGTGCTGTTCGGGGCGCGCAGCGCGCTGCAACAGGCGGCGGCCGAGATCGACGCCGGGCGCGCGGCCGGCGCCGACGGCGCCCTGCTCGCGCTGCGGGTGCGGGCCATCGTCGCCGCGGCGGCCGAGAAGACGCTGCACCAGGTCGGCCACGCCCTGGGGCCGGCGCCGCTGTCCTTCGACGACCGGCACGCCCGCCGGGTCGCCGACCTCGGCCTGTACCTGCGCCAGCACCACGGGGAACGCGATCTCGCGGCGCTCGGCACCGCGACGCTGGCTGCGGGCAGCGTCGCCGGCCGGGCGTGGTGACCGGCTTCGATCACCGCGACGCGGGGACGCCGGAGAACGCTTGGCAGGCACGCGGATTTGGAGACCTCGCCCGGCTCGAACCCCCGGGTGCAGGGGCGAGCGTGCTCGTCGTCGCCGCGCACCCCGACGACGAGACGCTCGGGGCCGGTGGCGTGATCGCCATGGCGGCCGCGCGCGGGGCGCAGGTTGCGGTCGTCATCGCGTGTGACGGCGAGGCATCGCACCCCGACTCGCCCACGCATCCGCCGAAGCGGCTCGCCGACATCCGCCGGGCTGAAGTGCGGGCGGCCGTGGCCGCGCTGGCGCCCGGCGTCGAGCCGATCTTCCTCGGGCTGCCCGACGGAGGACTCGCCGGCTGCGCGGCCCAGCTGGACACCGCGCTCGCCCCCTTGGTCCTGGGCCGCACGCAGGTGCTCACCCCATGGGTGCGCGACCGGCACCCGGATCACCAGGCCTGCGCCGAGGCGATCGCGCGGGTGCGGCCGGACGGCGCCCAGCACTGGCAGTACCCGATCTGGGCCTGGCACTGGGACGACCCGGAGGCGTCGGAGCTGCCGCGCCCGCGGCTGCGCCGGGTGGACCTCGACCTCGCGGCCCTGGCGGCCAAGCGGCGGGCGCTGGCCGAACATCGTTCGCAGGTCGCCCCGCTGTCGGCTGCGCCGGGCGACGAGGCGATCATCCCGCCCGAGGTCGCGGCCCACTTCGACCGCGAGGTCGAGTGCTTCGTGCTCGCGTCACACCGGCGGGAGCGAGACCCGACCCGTCGTGCGTAACGGTCGTGATCGCGGGGTACGTTCAAAGAGCTGAGCAGCCAGCCAGACACGGTTAGCCGTGCCCGTTGTGTGTGTTCAGAGGGGTGATCCGTGAGCGGCTTCGATCGCACCGGCATCGAACGCACCGGCATCGTCGTTCCGGCCCGCAACGAGCGGGCCCTGCTGGCCCGCTGCATCCGGTCCTTGGCCGCCAGCGTGCAGCACACCAGCACCCCGGCCACGATCGTCGTGGTCCTCGACAGCTGCACCGACGACTCCGCTGAGGTAGCCGCGGCCCTGGTGCGTGAGCTCCCCGTTGAGATCGTGGTGCTCCCGTCGTCGGCGGCGTGCGTCGGCGGCGCCCGGGCCGAGGGCGTCCGGCACCTGCTCGCGCGCTTCGACCCGGCGACGCTGTGGATCGCCACCACCGACGCCGACTCGATCGTCCCGCCGCACTGGATCGGCGGCCACCTCGCGCACGCGCGCGACGGCGCCGACGTCGTGGCCGGCACGGTCGACGTCCACGACTGGACGGCCTGGCCAGCCGACCTGCGAGCGGCCTACCACGCCGGCTACGCCCGACCCGCCGCTGCGGGCGGGCACGGCCACATCCACGGCGCGAACCTCGGCGTGTGGGCGAGCACGTATCTGCAGGCGGGCGGCTTCCCCCGCACGCGGTACGACGAGGACGTGCATCTGGTGCGCCGGGCGGCCGCCGCCGGCGCCATGATCGCGTGGGCCACCGACATCCCCGTCGTCACGTCCAGCCGGCCGATCAACCGCGCGCCGCGCGGGTTCGGGCAGTACCTGCACTCGGTGGCGCGAACGCTCGACGGCGCCGGCGAGCAGCTCGGTACCGACGTGCTCGTCGCCCCGGTTCAGAGCAGCACGCGGACCTCGCGCAGCCTCTCGTAGTGCGGCCGGCTGCGCTCGGCCGCGGCCAGGGCGGCACCGGCCAGCTCGACCTCGCGGGCCCGGTACGGCTCGAAGCCGGTCGAGGCCAGTACCGCGTCGTACCAGTGCGGGGCCCACACGCCGTCCGACTCCCGGGGACCGGCCGGCCATTGCAGCATGCGGTCGGTGAACTCGATGCCGACGTGCGCACACAGCCAGCGCAGGTAAGCCTCCGGGTCGCGCAGGAAGTCGGCCGAGTCGATCACGGGCACGGCGGCGTCGAGCTGGTCGTAGAGCTCGGCCTGCTGGACGAGCCCGATGTCCTCGGCGACGACGTCGGAGCGCGACCGCACGTAGGACGCCACGACCTCGGCCGGGTCGCGGATGAGCAAGACGTTGGTGAGCTCGGCGATCCAGTCGCGCGGCAGCTGCGGGATCAGGTGGTGGGTCATGTGCTTCTGGTAGTACACTCCCTCGACCGGAGCGGTCAGCTCGGCGACGACGGCCGGCCAGGACGGCTCGCCGGCCGCAATGACGTCGGCGCGGCCCGGATGGTTGAGCCCCGTCTCGGCCAGGTAGTAGGCGTACAGCGGTTCGTCGACGACCCGGCAGTCGGGCCGGTTCTCCCACGAGCGCATCAACGCCGTGGAGATGTTGCGCGGCCCCGGACCACACGGCCAGCCGGACGCCGCCGGTCACGGCCCGGCTCGACCGGCGACGTCGGCCCGGACCAGATCCTGGTACAGACCCTGCAGGCGTTCGACCATCGGCCCGCGCCCGCCCGTGCCGATGCGTCGGCCGTCGATGGTGTGCACCGGGACCAGGCCGGCGAACGTGCCGGTCACGAAGGCTTCGTCGGCGCTGTAGACCTCGGTGAGGCTGAACGAGCGTTGCTGGCTGGGGATCCCGGCGCCGACGCAGACCCGCAGGACGTTGCTGCGGGTGATGCCGCCGACGCAGTACCTGCCCGTCGACGTCCACACCTCGCCGCGGCGCACGATGAAGAAGTGCGTCGAGTTGCAGGTCGCGACGAAGCCGTGCGGGTCGAGCATCAACGCCTCATCGGCTCCGGCGGTGTAGGCCTGGATGCACGCGGTGATGTCGTTGAGCTTGCTGTGCGCGTTGAGCTTCGGGTCGAGCGTGTCCGGCGCGGCGCGGCGGACATGCACGGTAAACAGCGACAGGCCCGCTTCGACGGTGGCCGGCAGTGGATCCTTGTACTCGGCAATGATCACGACGGTGGCCGGGCCGGCTGACATGCGCGGGTCCTGGTACGGCGTCGACTTCGGACCGCGCGTCACCATCAGGCGGATGTGCACGCCGTCGCCGGTCATCCGGTTGGCGGTCAGGGTCGCGTAGAGCTGCTCGGTGAGTTCGGTACGGGAGAGGCCGATGTCGAGCATGATGGCGGCCGCGCCCTCCCACAGCCGGTCGAGGTGCTGGTCGAGGAACGCCGGGTGGCCGTCAGCTACGCGCAGCCCTTCCCACACGCCGTCGCCCAGGACGAAGCCGGCGTCGAACACGCTGACGACGGCTTGCGCGCGCGGTACGAGATCGCCGTTCACGCTGATCAGGATCTCGGCGTTGCGCGGATCGTCGAGGTAATCGTGGGTTCCGTGCGCGGCGGCCATGCCGCGATCATGTCAGGGCGCCGACCCGTTCTGGCCGGAGCCGGCGTAGCGATCGAGCGCTTCGATGACGGCCGTGCTGAAGCTGCCGCCACCGTGCCCGGCGTCGCCGAGCACCACAAGCCGGCTGGCCGGCCAAGCCTGGTGCAACCGCCAGGCGGTGTCGAGCGGGCCGGACACGTCGTAGCGGCCGTGGATCAGCGTCGCCGGGATGTGCGCCAGCCGATGGACGGCCGCGAACACCTGGTCCTCGGCGAGGAAGCAGTCGTGGCCCCAGTAGTGAGTCACGAGGCGGGTCATCGTCAGCCGATCGTCCGGGTCCATCGTCTGCAGCCACGGCTCCCAGCCGGGCATCAGCGAGATGTGCGTGTCCTCCCAGACGCACCAGGCCAGCGGCGACGAGATGAGGTGTGGTGTTCGTCGACAGGTCGGCGTCGGGCTCGCCGGCTCGTGGTGTGCTGCGACCACACCCGCGCTGGTCGAACAGGACCGCGCGGTAGCGGGAGGGGTCGAAGTGCCGACGCACGCCAGGGCGGGCCTCGCCACCAGGGCCGCCGTGCAGGTAGAGCGCTGGTGTCCCGTCGGGCCGTCCGACGGTCTCCCAGTAGAGAATGTGGCCGTCGCCCACCGGCAGCCGACCCCGGTCGTACGGCTCGGCCGCTCGGTACAGCTGCGCCATGCCACCATTCTGCGGGCCAGGCGAACGCGTGGTCCACAGCCTACGCCGCCGCGCTCGAGTAGTTGGGGTGCTGGCACCTCCGTCGAACGAGTACTTGCCCCACTGCCCAGCGACACCAGGGCCGAGACGATCGGGTGACCCCCGCGGCCTGAGCCGCCCGATCGAGGAGTGTGCCATGACGGCCGCGCATGACCAGACCGAGACCGCTACTGACGGGGCGGCGCCAGTTAGTGCCTGGCACCGCGAGGACTCGCTCTGGGCTTTCTCAACGCCCACGCCGCGACGCGCACGCTGGTGGCCCACCTCTACTTCTTCGGCGGTGCGCTGGCGCTGGCCGTCGTCACCCTGCTCGCCCTCGCCGCGACGTTCTCCCGGCCCCACTACGGGCTGAGTGAACGCCGGCCCGGCGGCGGAGCCGGGACCGTCGGTGCGGACGCTTTGCTCTGCTCGGTGTGGTCGAGCGCGGATGTGTCGCGGTCAATGACCGCCGCTCGCTGTCACCGAGCAGAGCAGAGGCAGAGGCAGAGGCAGAACGCCTCGCTTCACGGGCGGTAGCGGTAACCCATCCCGGGTTCGGTGATCAGGTGGCGCGGCCGGTTCGGCTCGGGCTCGAGCTTGCGCCGTAACTGGGCGAGGTAGATCCGCAGATAGCTGGGATCCGTGTGCTCGGACGACCCCCGTACCGCCGTCAGCAGCGTGTCGCCGGACACGAGCTTGCCTGGCCGGCGCAGCAGCACGTCGAGGATCTTCCACTCGGTCGGGGTCAGGTGGATCGGGGTTCCGCCCGCCACGACCGCCGTCGTCATGGACAGATCCACCGTTACCGCGCCGACGGTCGCGACGACCGGCTCGTCCGCGGCCGCCACCCGCCGGCTGGTCGCCCGCAACCGCGCCAGCAACTCGTCCATGCTGAACGGCTTGGTCACGTAGTCGTCCGCGCCGAGGTCGAGTGCCTCGACCTTGTCGGCGCTCCCGCTGCGGGCCGACAACACGATGATCGGCGTAGCGGAGTAGGCGCGAACCGCCCGGATGACGTCGACCCCCGACATGTCCGGCAGGCCGAGGTCGAGGACGATCACGTCGTGCCGGTCGTCGGCCAAGGCGCTCAGCGCGCGGGTACCGCTCTCGG
>CAXTHY010000069.1:0-20857 GCA_964244175.1 uncultured Jatrophihabitans sp.
CCTCGAGCGTCTCGCGGTTGTACCGCGCGCCGTGGCAGACCTCGCACGGCACGTAGACGTCGGGCAGGAAGTTCATCTCGATCTTGATCGTGCCGTCGCCGGCGCAGTTCTCGCACCGCCCGCCCTTGACGTTGAACGAGAACCGGCCCTGCTGGTAGCCGCGGATCTTGGCCTCGGTCGTCTCACTGAACAGCTTGCGGATGTGGTCGAACACACCGGTGTACGTCGCCGGGTTGGAGCGCGGCGTGCGCCCGATCGGCGACTGGTCGACACCCACCACCTTGTCGAGGTGCTCGATGCCGCGGATGCGCTTGTGCCGGCCGGGTGGCAACTTCGCGCCGTTGATGCGGTTGGCCAGCGAGGCGTAGAGGATGTCATTGACGAGGCTGGACTTGCCCGAGCCACTGACCCCGGTGACGGCCACGAAGCAGCCGAGCGGGAACGCGACGTCGATGTTGCGCAGGTTGTGCTCGCGGGCGCCCTCGACCACGAGCTCACGCCCGCGCTGCGGAGGCCGGCGGAGCGGCGGCACGGCGATCTCGCGGCGGCCCGACAGGTAGGCGCCGGTGATCGACTCCTCGGAATTGTGCAGGTCCTCGACCGTCCCGCTGACGACGATGCGGCCGCCCTGCTCACCGGCCCGCGGGCCGATGTCGACGACCCAGTCGGCAGTGCGGATGGTGTCTTCGTCGTGCTCGACGACGATCAGTGTGTTGCCCAGCTTCTTCAGCCGCACCAGCGTCTCGATGAGGCGGTGGTTGTCGCGCTGGTGCAACCCGATCGATGGCTCGTCCAGCACGTACAGGACGCCGACGAGGCCGGAGCCGATCTGCGTGGCGAGCCGGATGCGCTGGGCCTCGCCCCCGGCCAGGGTAGCGGCCGCGCGGTCGAGGGACAGGTAGTGCAGGCCGACGTCGACGAGGAAGCCGAGCCGGGCGTTGATCTCCTTCAGCACCCGCTCGCCGATCATCTTGTCGCGCGCGGACAACGTGAGCTCGCGCAGCCAGTCGGCGGCGTCGCCGATCGACAGGGCCGCGATCTCGGCGATCGAGCGGCCCTCAACGGTGACGCAGAGGATCTCGGGCTTGAGGCGGGTGCCCTCACACGCGGGGCACGGCACCTCGCGCATGTAGCCCTCGTACTTCTCGCGCGACCAGTCGCTTTCGGTCTCGGTGTACCGGCGCTCGATCCACGGCACCACGCCCTCGTAGTTCGCGTAGTACGAGCGGTCGCGTCCGTAGCGGTTGCGGTAGCTGACGTGCACCTGATCGCCGGTGCCGTGCAGCACCGCCTTCTGCGCCCGAGCCGGCAACTTCTCCCACGGCGTGTCCATGCTGAAGCCGACCGCTTCGGCCACACCCTGCAACAGCCGCAGGAAGTATTCGCTGGTCTGCCCGCTGGCCCACGGCGCAATGGCACCGTCGGCCAGGCTGGCCTCGGGGTCGGGCACGACGAGCTCGGCGTCGACCTCCTTGCGGGTGCCCAGGCCGGTGCACTCCTGGCATGCGCCGAACGGTGAGTTGAACGAGAACGAGCGGGGCTCGAGCTCGTCGATCGCCAGGGGGTGATCGTTCGGGCAGGCCAGCCGCTCGGAATAGCGGCGTTCGCGGTGCTCGTCGTCCTCGGGCAGGTCGACGAAATCGAGGATCAGGACGCCACCGGCCAGGCCGAGCGCCGTCTCCACCGAGTCGGTGATCCGCTGCTTGCTCGACGGCTTGGCCGACAACCGGTCGACGACCGCCTCGATGGTGTGCTTCTCCTGCTTCTTCAGCTTCGGGGGGTCGGTGAGGGGGTGGACGACGCCGTCGATGCGGACGCGGGCGAATCCCTTGGACTGCAGGTCGGCCAGCAGGTCGACGTATTCGCCCTTGCGCTCACGGATGACCGGGGCCAGGACCTGGAACCGGGTGCCCTCGGGCATCTCGAGGATGCGGTCGACGATCTGTTGCGGGGTTTGCTTGGCGATAGGTTCGCCGCAGATCGGGCAGTGCGGACGACCGATGCGGGCCCAGAGCAGGCGCAGGTAGTCGTAGACCTCGGTGATCGTCCCGACTGTGGAACGCGGGTTCTTCGACGTCGACTTCTGGTCGATGGAAACGGCCGGCGACAGGCCCTCGATGAAGTCGACGTCGGGCTTGTCCATCTGGCCCAGGAACTGGCGGGCGTAGGCCGACAGCGACTCGACGTAGCGGCGCTGGCCTTCCGCGAAAATCGTGTCGAAGGCCAGGCTCGATTTGCCCGAGCCCGACAGCCCCGTGAACACGATCATCGCGTCGCGGGGCAGGTCGAGGTTGACGTCCTTGAGGTTGTGCTCGCGGGCACCTCGGACAACCAGTCGATCGCTCAGGCGGTCGTTCACACGCAGTCTCTCGCTCGTCGGGACGGTCGGTGATTCGAGACTAACCAGCGAGTCCGACACGTGGGACGCCTGTCCGGACGACGCTGGCCGACCGACCAGCGTCAGGCGAGCTGCCAGTCGATCGGCTCGGCGCCCTGCTCCGCCAGCAACGCGTTGGCCCGGCTGAACGGCTTCGACCCGAAGAACCCGTTGGACGCCGACAGCGGGCTCGGGTGGGCCGAGCGGATGCTCGGCACCGCCTCCAGCATCGACTGCAGCGTCTGCGCGTCGCGCCCCCACAGGACCGCGACCAGCGGCTGATCACGGGCCACCAGTGCCCGGATCGCCTGCTCGGTGACGGCCTCCCAGCCCTTGCCCCGGTGCGACGCGGACGCACCGGGGGCGACCGTCAGCACGCGGTTGAGCAGCAACACCCCGTGCTGCGACCACGACGTCAGGTCACCGTGCTCGGGTGTCGCGAGGCCGAGGTCGTCGCGCAGTTCCTTGTAGATGTTGGCCAGGCTGCGCGGGATCGGCCGGACGTGCCGCTCGACTGCGAACGACAGCCCGATTGGGTGGCCCGGGGTCGGGTACGGGTCCTGGCCGACGATCAGCACCCGCACCTCGGCGAACGGCTGGGTGAACGCACGCAGCACGTGCTCCCCCGCCGGCAGGTACCGGCGCCCGGCCGCCACTTCGGACCGCAAGAAGTCGCCCATCGCGGCGATCTGCGGCGCAACCGGGTGCAGCGCACCCGCCCACCCCGCCTCGACGACCTCGGTCAGTGGACGTCGCCCACTACGCGTACCGGTCACGGGCGCCAGAGCTCGATGGCCGCGACGCCGGCCGGCTCGAAGCCCAGGATCTGCCCGTAGAACGACAGCTCGGCCTCCGTCGCGTCGACAATCGTCTCGACCTTGCGGAAGCCGTGCGACTCGCCGGCGTACGCGCGGTAGGCGTGCGGCAGACCCTTTTCGACCAGCGCATCGCGAAACCGCTCGGCCTGCGACGGCGGGACGACCGGATCGTCGAGGCCCTGGAGCAGCAGCACGGGGCAGGAGAGGCCGGCGACGTTGTTGACCGGCGCCCGGGTCTCGTACAGGTCGACGGCCTCGGGCAGTGGCCCGATCAACCCGTCGAGGTAGCGGGACTCGAAGTCATGCGTCTCCTGCGCGAACTTGATCAGCTCGGCCACCCCGAAGTACGACACCCCGCAGGCGAAGGCGTCGGTGCCGGTCAGCGCGGCCAGCACCGTCCAGCCCCCGGCCGAGCCGCCCTGGATCGCGAGCCGGTCGCCGTCGGCGAGCCCGGCATCGGCCAGCCCGCGCACCGCGGCCACCGTGTCCTCGACGTCGACGACCCCCCATTGCCCCCGCAGGCGCTCGCGGTACTCGCGCCCGTAGCCGGTGGAGCCGCCATAGTTCACGTCGACGATGCCGATGCCACGGCTGGTGAAGTACGCGATGGACGGCGCCAGCCGCGGCTGGCGCGCTGAGGTCGGGCCACCGTGCACCCACGCGACGTAGGGCGGCCGCTCACCGTCCGGGGCGACGAAGTCGGGGTTGCGCGGCGGGTAGACGATCGCGTGGACATCGCGACCAGCCACGCCGGTGAACGTCATCGCGCGCGCCTCAGACAGGTAGGCGGACGGCGGCATGTCGTCGACCGACAGCCGCACGTCGGTGAGCTCGCCGCTCGTCAGGTCAAGCACCCGCGCCCCTGACGGCGTCTGCGCGCCGGCGGTGACGAGGTAGGCGCGATCGTCCACGACCGCGCCGAGCCCCACGGTGGTGTGATCACCGAGATCGAGGTCGGTGAGCTCCCCGGACTGGGGGTCGAGGATCGCGAGCGTGTCGGTGCCCAGCGTGCGCACCGTCAGCAGGCGGCCGTCGTCGAGCAGGCGGAACCACCCGGCGCCGAGCTGCCACAGCGGCCCGGCGAAGTCCTCGTCACGCGGGCACAGGGCCTGCGGCTCGCCGCCACCGACGTCGACGCGATACAGGTTCCAGAAGCCGCTGCGGTCGCTGGCCACGAACACCGCGTCGTTGCCGTCCCATTCGGGCTGCAGCACCGATTCCGTGGTCGAGCCGAGCAGCGGGCGCCAGGCGGGGCACGCACCGTGCTCGTCCAGCTCGCCGACCCGCAGCTCGGTGCCGTCCCACGGCATCTGCGGGTGTTCCCACGCGATCCACGCGATCCGCGTGCCGTCCGGCGACACCCGGGCTCCGGCCAGGAAGTGCGAGCCGGACACGATCGAGCGGATCAGGTCGGGGTCGGCCGCGGCCGAACCGTCGAGCGGCACGGCGACCAGGTCGCGGGTGATCGACGCGCCGGCGTGCGTCTCGCGGACGCACAGCACCTCGTCGCGGCCGGGGATCAGGGTCAGGTCGGCGTACCGCACGGCGGCGAGCTCGGCCGGTTCGGGCGTCAGCGGCACCGGCCCGCCGCCCGGCGCGTCGAGGCGGTACAGCCGCTGGTCGGTGTACTCGGCGAACACCGCGGCGCCGGCGCCGGTTACCGTCCACGCGCCGCCGCCATATTCGTGGACGCGGGTGCGGGCGTTCCACGGCGGCGGCAGCACGTCCTCGACACCGCCGTCAGGAGCCGAGCGCCGGATCGCGACGCGGCCGCCCTCGGTGGGCCGCAGCTCATGCCACCACAGGTCGTCGCCCACCGGGCGGGGCGCGCCGACCGGGTGCTCGCCACCGGCGACGGCGAGCGCACTAATCGGTGACGCCCAGGATCCGTACGGGGCGAAGGTCGGCATCGCGCTCAGCCCCGCACCGCGGCGAGCACCGCGTCGAAAGCGTCGTCCACGGTCACGTTGCGGCGCTCGTCGGTGCGCCGGTCACGGACCTCGATCGTGCCGTCCGCGAGGCCCTTGCCCACGATGACGATGGTGGGCACCCCGATCAGCTCGGCGTCCTTGAACTTCACGCCGGGCGAGACACTGCGCCGGTCGTCGTACATCACCCGGATGCCGGCCTGCTCGAGGGAAGCGGCCAGGGTCTCAGCCACGCTGAACACGCTGTCGTCCTTACCGGTCGCGACCAGGTGGACGTCGGCCGGGGCGACCGCGCGCGGCCAGCACAACCCCTTCTCGTCGTGGGTCTGTTCGGCCAGCGCGGCGACGGCGCGCGTGATGCCGACCCCGTACGAGCCCATCGTCACAGTGACCGGCTTGCCGTTCTGGTCCAGCGCGGTCAGGCCAAACGTCTTCGCGTACTTGTCCCCGAGTTGGAACACGTGGCCCATCTCGATCCCGCGCGCGATCTCGAGGGTCGAGCCGCAGCGCGCACACCGGTCACCGTCGCGGATCTCGACCGCACCGATCTCACCGTCCGGCGTGAAGTCCCGGCCGCGCACCACGTGCGCGGCGTGCCGACCCGGCCCGTTCGCGCCGGTGACCCACTCGCTGCCCTCGACGACCAACGGATCGACGAGGAAGCGGATCTTCAGCTCGGCCAGCCGTTGCGGGCCGATGTAGCCCTTGACGAGCTCGGGATGAGCCGCGAGGTCATCCGGGCCCGCCTGCTCGACGACCACCGGCTCCAGCTGGCCGCCGATGCGTTTGAGGTCGACCTCGCGGTCGCCGGGGACGCCCACCACGAGCAGCTGCCAACCCTCCGTACCGGGCGTGTGCGTACGCAGCACCACGTTCTTCAGCGTGTCGGCGCCGGTGTAGGGCACGTCGCGGCGGCCCAGCTC
Organism: uncultured Jatrophihabitans sp.; assembly: GCA_964244175.1. GTDB lineage: Bacteria > Actinomycetota > Actinomycetes > Mycobacteriales > Jatrophihabitantaceae > Jatrophihabitans. Next base: position 6,047 of record CAXTHY010000069.1, read on the forward strand.
GTTGAGCCGCGTGACCAGGGTGTCGATGGTCGGGGTGTCGGGGGTGTCGAGCACCTCCTCGGCCGGGTGCTCCTGGGGATCGGTCGGTTGCGGCGCGGCGATCTCGACCGCCTCGGTGTTGGCGGCGTAGTCGCAGTTCGTGCACTGGACGAAGGTGTCCTCACCGGACGGCGACGGCACCAGGAACTCCTCCGACGCCGAACCGCCCATCGCACCCGACACCGCGAACACGATGCGATAAGTGAAGCCGAGCCGGGTGAAGATCCGCTCGTAGGCGTCGCGGTGCGCGCGGTAGGACTTCTCCAGCCCCTCGTGCGACAGGTCGAAGGAGTACGAGTCCTTCATGATGAACTCGCGCCCGCGCAGGATGCCGGCCCGCGGCCGCGCCTCGTCGCGGTACTTCGTCTGGATCTGATACAGCGCCAGCGGATAGTCCTTGTACGACGAGTACTCGCCCTTGACGAGCAGCGTGAACAGCTCCTCATGCGTCGGAGCGAGCAGGTAGTCGACGGACTTGCGGTCGGTCAGGCGGAACAGCGTGTCGCCGTAGTCCGACCACCGGCCGCTGGCCTCGAAGATCTCGCGCGGGATGAGCGCCGGGAAATGCACCTCCTGCGAGCCGATCGCGTCCATCTCCTCGCGGACAACCTCCTCGACCCGCGCCAGCACCTTCAGACCGAGGGGCAGCCACGAATACATGCCGGGCGCGACGCGGCGGACGTACCCGGCCCGCACCAGCAGCTTGTGGCTGGGTACCTCGGCGTCGGCCGGGTCGTCGCGCAGGGTTCGAAGGAAGAGAGTCGACATTCGGAGCACGCGCCCAGGTTAGTGCGGCCCGCTGCCTGGCAGGTTCGCGATGGTGGCGGGACGCCCGAGCTCGATGAGCTGTTCGGCGATCTGATGGCCGAGGCCGTCTCTCGCTGGTGAGCGCCGGTTATCGTCGTTAGGTGACGCATTACGACCTCATCATCGTCGGCTCCGGGTCCGGCAACTCGCTGGTGACCCCGGACTTCGATCAATGGCGGATAGCCATCGTCGAAGAGGGCGTCTTCGGCGGGACCTGCCTGAACGTCGGGTGCATCCCCACCAAGATGTACGTCTACCCAGCCGATCTCGCCGCCGGCGCCCGCGAATGGCAGCGGCTCGGGCTGCACGGCCCGGCGCCGGCCGCCGACTGGGCCGCGATCCGCGACCGCATCTTCGAGCGCATCGACGCGATCTCGGCCGACGGTCGGACCTACCGCGCGACGGGCACGCCGAAGGTCACCCTCTACGAGGCCCACGCCGAGTTCACCGACACCAAGACACTGCGGCTGTCGACGGGCGATACCCTCACCGCCGAGCACATCGTGCTGGCCACCGGCTCGCGGGCCGAGATCCCCCCAGTGATCACCGACAGCGGTGTCCCGTTCCACACCTCCGACACCGTCATGCGCATCGATGCCGTGCCGCAGCGCGTCCTGGTCCTCGGCGGGGGTTACATCTCGGCCGAGTTCGCCCACATCTTCTCCGCCTTCGGGGCCGACGTGACGATCGTGTGCCGCAGCACGCTGTTGCGCGAGGGCGACGAGGACATCTCGGCCTGCTTCACCGACGTCGTCCGCGAGCGCTGGAAGCTGCACCTGGGAGTCACCGTCGCCTCCGCGAGCGAGGAGGACGGCGAGATCCGCCTGCACCTCACCGACGGCACGACGGTCGCCGGCGATCTGCTTCTCATCGCCACCGGCCGGGTTCCGAACGGCGACCGGCTGAATCTGGCCGCCGGCGGGGTCAAGGCCCACGCCGACGGCCGCATCGTCGTCGACGAGTTCCAGCGGACGTCGGCCCCCGGCGTCTGGTCGCTGGGTGATGCGTCGTCGGAGTACCAGCTCAAGCACGTCGCGAACCACGAGGAGCGGGTCGTCGCGCACAACCTCGCGCACCCTGACCAGTTGGTGGCCGCCGACCACCGCTTCGTCCCCGCCGCCGTGTTCACGCACCCGCAGATTGCGTCGGTCGGACTCACCGAGGCCCAGGTCCGCGCGTCCGGCCGGCCTTACGTCACCGCGCTGCAGGTGTACGGCAGCACCGCCTACGGCTGGGCCATGGACGACGTCACCGGCGTCTGCAAGCTGCTGGCCGACCCGGGCACCGGTCAGGTGATCGGCGCCCACATCATGGGTGACCAGGCCGCCACGCTGATCCAGCCGCTCATCCAGGCGATGAGTTTCGGCCTCGGCGTGCGCGACATGGCCCGCGGGCAGTACTGGATTCACCCGGCCCTGACCGAGGTCGTTGAGAACGCCTTGCTGAGTTTGGACCTCGACTAGCTGCTCGGCTTTACGCTCGGCGCGTGGGGAATTTCCGCGCCACGACGCTCGGGGCCAACACCGAGCTGCTCAGCCTGCCCTTCGAGCTGCCGCTCGAGCAGTGGGCCGACCGGCGCATCGTCCACGTCCCCCGCGGCATCTCCCGGCACATCGTGCGCTTCGTCGAGGTCGGCGGCGAGGTTTTCGCGATCAAGGAGGCCACTGATCGTTTCGTGCTGCGCGAGCACGGGCTGCTCCGGTCGCTGGCCGAGCACTCGGTGCCGGTGGTCGAGGCCTACGGCACCGTCATCGAGCGCTATGACGACGACGGCAACGAGCTCGGCGGCCTGCTCATCACCCGGCACCTGCAGTTCTCGCAGCCCTATCGCGCGCTGTTCACCGGCCGCGGGTTGCCGGAGCTGCGAATGCGGCTGCTCGACGCGTTGGCCGGGCTGTTCGTCCGGCTGCACCTCGCCGGCTTCTTCTGGGGTGACTGCTCGCTGTCGAACACGCTGTTCCGCCGCGATGCCGGCGCGCTCGCCGCGTACCTGGTCGACGCCGAGACCGGCGAGCTGCACGCCCGGCTCAGCGACGGGCAGCGCGCCCACGACATCGACATCGCCACGATGAACATCGCCGGCGAGTTGCTCGACCTGCAGGCGGCCGGCCTGCTCGGCGAGGACGTCGATGTCGTCGAGCTGGCCCACCTGACCCGGACGCGTTACGAGTCGTTGTGGGACGAGCTGACGCACGACGTCCTCATCCCCCGCGGCGAGAACTACCTGATCAACCAGCGGCTGCGGCGGCTCAACGAGCTCGGCTTCGACGTCGGCGAGATGACCATCAACACCGAGCCGGGCGGGATGCGCCTGAAGTTCGACCCGCAGGTGGTCGACGCCGGGCACCACCAGCGGCGGCTGTTCGAGCTCACCGGTCTTCGGGTCCAGGCCAACCAGGCCCGCGACCTGCTGTCGGACCTCTACCGGTACAAGGCGAAGTGGGAGGACGGAGTGGGTCACCCGGTCTGGGACGATCTCGCCGCCCGCCGTTGGTTGGACGAGAAGTTCTACGACACGCTCGGGCTCGTCCCGCCCGAGCTGCGGGTCAAGCTGCCCGACGCCGAGCTGTTCCACGAGATCAACGAGCATCGGTGGCTGTTGTCGGAGGAAGCCGGCCGCGACGTCGGCCGCACCGAGGCGGTCAAGGACTACGTCGCCACGGTGTTGCAGGACCTGCCCGACACCCGCGTCGACCTGTCCGGCCCACCGACCGAGGAGTTCGCACCGATCTTCGACTGACGGCTACGGTCGATGTCATGAGCGATGACACCTACACCGGCGCGGTCAAGGTCGGCGGCCCGATGGACGTCCGGCGGCTGCCCGGCCTGACGATCGCCAAGCTGGCCGTCGGGCCGATGTCGAACAACGCCTACCTGTTGCGCTGCACAACCTCGGACGAGGGGCTGCTGATCGACGCCGCCAACGAGGGGGACCGCCTGCGCGAGCTCGTCGACCTCGACGGGCCGCCGGTCTCGGCCATCCTCACCACGCACCGGCACCACGACCACTGGCAGGCGCTGGCCGAGACGGCCGAGTACGCCGGGGCCGCCGTCTACGCCGGGGACGAGGACGCGGACGAGCTGCCGGTGGCGGTGGACGAGCGGCTGCACCACGGCGAGCAGATCACCCTGGGTGAGTTGTCGCTCGACATCATCGCGCTGCGCGGGCACACGCCCGGCTCGATCGCGGTGCTCTATCGCGACCCCGAGGGCGTGCCGCACCTGTTCACCGGCGACTCGCTGTTCCCGGGTGGCGTGGGCAAGACGGGCAGCCCCGAGGACTTCACGTCGTTGCTCGACGACGTCGAGGCCCGGGTGTTCGACGAGCTGCCGGACGAGACGTGGTTCTACCCCGGCCACGGCGACGACTCGACCCTCGGCGCCGAGCGTCCGCACCTGCCCGAGTGGCGCGCTCGCGGCTGGTAGTCGGCCGGGCAGTCGTTGAATTCAGGAAGGCTTCAGCCGGGATTGTCCAGGGGTGAATCCCGCCCAATTCCGCCACTCGTAACATGGTCGACCGAGTGACGTCGCCCGCCGCCCCGGCGCCGGCTGCGCCCCGATAGACAGCCCGTGGGGGCGTAGACCGAGGAGGACCGGGTGGCCAGATCGGTCCCGTACCCGATCTTGCGCCGGCATTGGCGGCGCGGCCGCCGCCGGGCCGGACGCTTCGGCCGCCGGGTCGCTGGGCGGCTACCGACCGGCCTGCGGGTGCCGGCCGTCGCGGCCGCGCGCGCCCTCCGCGTCATCCCGCAGATCAAGGTCAGCGTGATCATCCCGACCCACAATTCCGACCAATACCGCCTCGAACAGCTCATGGCATCGCTGCACGGCCAGTCAATGCCTGCGCGCGAGATCGAAATTGTCTTCGTCGACGACGGATCGACCGACGACACCCGCCACCGGTTGGACACGTTGACGCGCGGTCGGCCCAACGTCATCATCCGCAGCATCCCCAATTCCGGCTGGCCGAGCCGGCCCCGCAATATCGGAATCGGGCTGGCGCACGGCCAGTACCTGCTGTTCATGGATCACGACGACGTGTTGTTCCCGCGCTCCCTTGAACGCGCGTACGAGTTCGGCCGCCGCGCCCGCGCTGACATCGTGAATGCCAAGGAGATTCGGACCGTCGGCTGGTCCTGGGGGTGGGACTCGTTCGTCGCCGACGTGCCTCGGGCCACGCGAACCGACCCTAACCCGCTGATCCCGATGACGCCGCACAAACTGTACCGGCGCCGCTTCGTCCTGCGCTCGAAGCTCCGGTTTCCAGAGGGGCGGCGAGTCTTCTGGGAAGACATCTTCTTCAATGTCGCGGCGTACGCGCGCAACCCGCGCGTCGCCATTCTCTCTTCGACGCCCTTCTATCATTGGGTCAGCACCGGCACCAACAATTCGCGATCGTATGGTCATCCGGACCAGGAGTTCTGGAATCGTCTCAGCGACTTGCTCGCATATCAGCAGCGCGAGCTGGCCGGCGTTCAGGGCAGTCGCGAGCAGCTGGTGCATCAGATTCGCGGGCGGGTCCTCCCGTTCGTCGGGCCCGGCTTGCTGCGGGAAACCGGTCTCGACTTCGCCGACATCCTTCGGCACACCCACGAGCTCGTGACCCGCTACGCGCCGCCCGAGCTCGACGTCGCGCTGACGTCAGTCGAGCGCTGTCGCATCGAGCTGGTCCGGGCCGAACGCCCCGATCTCCTACGTCGGCTGGCCGATATCGATCGTGGGGTCACGGCGGTTGCCACGCTCGACGAGGTGCGATGGGAAGGTCGCGAACTGGTCCTCTCGGCGAGCACCGTACTTGTCGATGCGAACGGGACGCCAGTGCGGCTACAGCGCGACGGCGACCGGTGGTTCCGCACCCTGCCCGATGTCCTCGGGGAAGCGTTGTCGACCGACGCACGGGAGGTGACGGGTGACCTGCGGCGCGCAGCCTTCCGGCTCAGCGTCAAAGGCCGCGCCACCCGTTCGAACTGGCCGATCTCCGGCGAGGGCACGGTGCAGCTGGTGGCCGACGACGAGGCGGGGGGGATTCTGCGCGCCACGATAACCACCCGCTTCGACCCGATAGCCTTCGCCGCTGACCACGACCTTGACGACCCGGTCTGGGATTTCGCGGCGCGATTCAGCGCCATCGGCTACACGGCGCACCGTGAGCTGACCCGCGGGCATAGCGCGGCGGCCCTGCTGGCCGGTGTACCAGCCGCCGGCTACGTCAATCGAAGTGGCTGCTACAGCCTCGATGTCGCGGCCTCTACGCAATCGGTGATTGCCGTCGCCGGCACGACGCCATCGGAGGTCGAAATCGAGGCGGCGCCGGCAGACGGGAATGCCGCGCGGGTTCGGGTGCGCGTCGCACTGCCGGCGATGCACTGCTTCGGTGACACCGCGCTGACCGGGATCGTCCTCGTCGGCCCAACCGTTCGCGCGCCGGCGACGCTACAGACCGACAGGGGCCGAGCCGTGTTGGCGTTTGAAGCTATCGCGCCGGCCGGCAGTCACCCACTGCGCGCGCGATTTCTGGGCCGCACTGGAGCCTTGGGCCTCGTCCTGACCGTTCAGAACGGCGCCGCGGCGGTGGCCGCCGCGGACGACTGACCCGTCGCACACCGGCCGGCCCAGGCTCGTTCACGCCAGGGCGCTGGGGTCGGCCGGGACGTCAACCGCATGCTCGGTGAGCAGCTCGATCGGCACGACGCCGAGCGCTCGCCGGTTCGTGGACGCCAGGACGACCGGGCAGGCGGCGCCGTCGCGGTAGGCCTGCAGCCAGCGGGCGGCAACCACGCACCAGCGGTCACCGGGCTGCAGGCCGGTGAACCCGAACTCCGGACGCGGCGTCGACAGGTCGTTGCCCACGCTGCGTTGGTGGTCGAGGAACTCGCGCGTGACGACGGCGCAGACGGTGTGGCTACCCAGGTCCTCGGGGCCACTCGCACAGCTCCCGTCGCGGTAGAAACCGGTCACCGGGTCGGTGCCGCACTCCTCGAGTTCGGTACCCAGCACATTCACGTCGCTCACTGCAGCAGTCTGGCACGGTGACGAAGGCTGCTCAGCCAGTGCCAGGCAGGCTCGCGGCCAGCGCGCCCAGCCACATCGTGCTGAGCTGATCGACGAGGCGGGCGCGCGACATGCGCAGCCGGCCGGCCAGCACGGCCTCGATCACATCGCACGAGCCACCGATCAGGAACAGTGCGACCGCGCGCGCCCGGCGACGTTCGGCCAGCCCGAACGCGTTGAGCAGCGGCAACCCGTCGATCACCAGGTCGGCGTACTCGGTGACGAGCTTGTTGCGGCGCTCGCGCAGCTGACCGTCACCCGCGGCCGCCACGAGCAGCACGTTGGCCTTGCGCGGATCGACCGCCACCACGCCGTACCCGGCGTCGATCGCCGCCCGGACCTGCGCGGCCACGTCCTCGCCCGCCACGCTCATCGCGGCCAGCGCTCGGGCCGCCACCTCGTCGGTCACCGAGTCGACGGTGGCCAGCAGCAGCTGGTCGAGGTCGGCGAAACTCTCGTAGAAATACCGCGGTGTGAGCCGCGCCCGTGAGCAGATCGCGCGCACGCTCGTGCCGGACAACCCCTCGGTCTGCAGGCAGTCCAGCGCCGCCTCGATCAGGGCGGCGCGGCGCTGGGCGTGGCGCTCGTCGGCCGACACACCCCGGTACGCGCGGGTCGCTACGACCATCGCAAACTCCTCACCTGCGGCGACATTGACAACGACTGTTGTCAGACTAGGGTCGGGCAGCAGGCGACGCAATGCGATCGAGGTGTGGACGTGACGCTCCAGCAGGCTCCCGTGGCCAACTTCACCGCCATCCCCGGCTCGGCCGGGCTGCCGTTGCTCGGTCATACCTATGCCTTCGCTACCGGCAAGCTGACGGCCACCCACCACTGGTACGAGAAGTTCGGCCCGATCTCGCGGGTCAACGCGTTCGGCCAGACCTGGGTGAACGTCGACGGGCCGGACGGTTGCGGCGCAGTGCTGCAGGACCGCGACAAGGCGTTCGACGCGAGCGGCTGGTCGTTCCTGATCGGCCCGTTCTTCCGCCGTGGCCTGATGCTGCTCGACGGCCAGGAACACCACCGCCACCGCCGGATCATGCAGGAGGCGTTCACCGCGCAGCGGCTCGCCGGCTACCTGCGGCCGGTCAACGACACCATCTCGGCCGGCATCGAGCACTGGCCGCAATCGGGCTCGCTGCACTTCTACCGAGCGGTCAAGCAACTGACCCTCGACATCGCGACGAACACGTTCATGGCTGCGCGGGCGGGGGCCGAGGCCGAGAGCCTGGGCACCGCGTTCGTCGACTCGGTCCGCGCCGGTACCGCGTTCGTGCGGCTGCCACTGCCGGGGCTGCGCTGGTCGAGAGGCCTGGCCGGGCGCCGGCGGCTCGAGTCCTACCTGCGCCCGCGGGTGCCGGCCACACGCGACGGCGACGGCACCGACCTGTTCAGCGCGCTGTGCCACGCCCAGGCCGAGGACGGCGAGAGCTTCACCGACGACGACGTCGTCAACCACATGATCTTCCTGCTGATGGCCGCGCACGACACGTCGACGATCACACTCACCTCGATGGCGTACTACCTCGCCCGCTTCCCCGAGTGGCAGGAGCGCTGCCGGGCCGAGTCGCTCGCCCTCGGGACGTCCCAGGTCGGGTACGACGATCTGGACAACCTCGGGTCGCTCGAGCTGGTGATGAAAGAGGCGCTGCGCCTGGTCGTGCCGGTGCCGGGCGTCGTGCGCAAGACGTCGCACGAGACCGAGCTGCTCGGATACCGGATTCCGGCCGACACCTACCTGGCCATCCACCTCTGGGGCGTACACCACATGGCCGATGTCTGGCCCGACCCCGAACGCTTCGACCCGGAGCGGTTCGCCGAACCTCGGCGCGAGGACAAGGTCCATCGCTACGCCTACATGCCGTTCGGCACCGGCGTCCACAAGTGCATCGGGATGTACTTCGGCGGCATGGAGGTCAAGGCCGTCATGCACCAGCTGCTGCAGCGTTACCGCCTCACCGTCCCCCCCGGTTACCGCATGCCCGTCGACTGGACCTCGCTGCCCCGACCGCGCGACGGGCTGCCCGTCGAACTGCACCGTCTGTGACCGTGGGACGATCGCGCCGTTCCTCGCTGCGGTGAAAGGCGGCCCGTGTCCTCTGACGATCCTGTGTCCTTGGCCGAGGGTGTTTCCTCTGCGACCCGGTCGTTGGCCGGCTCGACGCTGATCATGTCCGGCGGCAGCCGCGGCATCGGGTTGGCGATCGCGCTGCGGGCGGCACGCGACGGCGCCAACATCGCGCTGATCGCCAAGACCGACACGGCCGACCCGCGCCTGCCCGGCACGATCCACACCGCGGCGCAGGAGATCGAGGCCGCCGGCGGTACCGCGCTGCCGTTCGTCGGTGACATCCGCGACGAGGACGGCGTAGCGGCCGCCGTCGCGCAGACCGTCGAGCGATTCGGCGGCATCGACATCGTGGTGAACAACGCGTCGGCCATCAGCCTGAGCAACATCGGCGACCTGTCACCGAAGCGCTACGACCTGATGCTCGACATCAACGCCCGCGGCACCTTCGTCCTCACCAGCCTGGCCCTGCCCCACCTGGCGAAGGCGGCCAACGCCCACGTGCTCACCCTGTCGCCGCCACTGGACCTGGACCGCAAGTGGCTGGCCGCGCATGCGCCGTACACGGTGAGCAAGTACGCGATGACGATGCTGACGCTCGGGGTCGCCGAGTCACGCCGCGGCGAGGGCATCGCCGGCAACTGCTTGTGGCCGCGGACGATGATCGCCACCGCCGCCGTCCAGAACCTGCTCGGCGGCGACGAGGCGGTGCAGGTGTCGCGCAGGCCGGAGATCGTCGCCGATGCCGCGCACGCGATCCTCACCCGCCCGGCCCGCGAGTGCACCGGCAATACGTTCATCGACGACGAGGTACTGGCGTCCGAAGGCATCACCGACCTCAGCGGCTACCGCTACGGTCCCGGCTCGGACGACGACCTCCGCCTCGACATCTTCCTGTAGGAACGGCTGATGACCGCACGGGACGAGGCCGTGCATGCTGAGGAGGCGAGATGAGCGATCAGGGCTACGGCGGGCCGCCGCGATGGGAGGAGCCGCACGGCGACCCCCAGTACGGGCCGGAGCCGTACCAAGCGCCGCCGCCTTACGGGCAGCCGCCTTACGGGCAGCCGCCTTATGGGCAACCCCAGTACAGCCAACCCCAGTACAGCCAGCCCGAGTACGGCCAGCCCACGTACGGGCAGCAGCCGAACTTCGGTCAACCGCAGTACGGCCAGCCTTACCCGAGCGGTGCGCAGCCCTCGTCGTCGGGCGGTGGCCGGACCCTGATGCTGGTGGTGCTGGCGATCGTCGTTGTGGCCGCCCTCGGCGTCGGCGGCTTCTTCCTGTTCTCGAGCGACGACAAGAACTCGGCGTCAACCTCCACCTCGCTGCCACCCCTCGGCCAAACCGACCCGTCGTTGCCGGTGGCGCCGGTGCCCCTGCCAACCATCTCCCTGCCGACCATCTCTTTGCCGCCGATCTCACTACCGAGCATCTCGTTGCCCTCGCTCCCCCAGTTCCCGGCGCCCAGTGGGGCGAGCCTGCTCAACCCGTGCAGCTTCGCGTCGACCGTGACGCAGGCGGCGACGATCTACGTCGGGCTGGCCGAGGTCGGGCAGAGCACGACCGCGCAGGGCTGCGTCTACCGCACCAGCGTCCCGAGCTCGGTGACGGCGAGCCTGGCGGGGTCGGGCGGCACCGGCCAGCTCTACGTCCCGTCGGGCCGCGTGAACGGACCGGTGGTCGAGTTCGCCACCGCCGACGGAACGGGCCGGCTCGAGGTGACGGTGACAAAGGAGTCAGACGGCAAGCTGTACGTCACCAAGGTCCGCAAGAGCTGAGCCCCACGCTGGAGTCGTGATGACCAACTCCACCCCGTCCCACCCGACCGATCGGCCGCTGCTCGCGCTGGCCGACCGGATACTCCAATCGATGCTGGAGCACGATCCGGTCGCCGCCACCTACCTCGGCGATCACCGTGGCGACGGGCGGCTCGGCGACCCGGCGGCGGCCGCGGCCGATAACCGCGCGGGGCAACTGCGGGCCCAGCTGGCCGAACTCGGGGCGCTCCCACCCGGCCCACCCGATGACGAAGTCGACGCCGCGGTTCTACGCACCACGCTCGCGGCCGAACTGCTCGACCTCGACGACATCCGCGAGGCGGAGTGGAACCCGATGGAGCACAATCCGGGCGGCGGCCTGCACTCGCTGCTCTCGCGCGACTACGCCCCCCTGACGCAACGTCTGGACGCCGTCCGGCAACGGCTCACCGCGGTTCCGGCGTACCTGGCCGCAGCGCGTACCCGGCTCGGTGCGCTGTCCGCGATCCACGTCGAGACCGCTCTGGGCCAGCTCGAGGGCACGATCGCACTGATCGACACCGAGCTCCCGGCCGCGCGTGCCGAAGCCGGATCCGCGCCCGATCTGTCCGAGGCGGCCGCCGCGGCGCGAGCGGCCCTGGCCGAGCACTGCCGATGGCTGCGCGAGCGGACCGGGCCCGGACGCCCGGCCCAGCTCGGCGCCGACCAGTTCGCCCGCAAGCTGGCGCTGACCCTCGACACCGCCTTCGAGCCCGAACGCCTGCTTGCCCAGGCCGAAGCCGACCTCGACACGGTGGCCGCGGTCATGGTCGACGCGGCCGCCCGCTTCGCCGGGCGCGGTGCCGGAGACGCCACGACCGTCCGGGCCGTCCTCGACGAGTTGGCGAGCGACGTCGCAGACGACGACACGATCCTGGGGCACTGCCGGGCGACCCTCGATGCGACGCGCGAATTCGTGCGCGCGCGGGAGCTGGTCACCGTGTACGACGATCCGGTGGTCGTCGTGGAAATGCCCGAGATCGACCGCGGCGTCGCGGCCGCGTACTGCCGCGAGAACGGTCCGCTGGAGCAGGCGACGCTGCCGATCGAGTACGCCGTGTCGCCGACGCCGAAGGACTGGGACCGCGAACAGATCGCGTCCTTCTACCGCGAGTACAACCTGCACCTGTTGCACAACCTCACCGTGCACGAGGCGATGCCGGGCCATGCCCTGCAGCTCATGCACGCCAATCGGCACAGCGCCGATACCCGCGTGCGCGCTGTCTGGGGCAGCGGCACCTTCATCGAGGGCTGGGCGGCCTACACCGAGCAGTTGATGGCCCAGCACGGTTACGGCCCGGACACCTCGGCCCGCTCAGTGGCCGCTGTGCGCATTCAGCAATTGAAGATGCAGCTGCGCACGATCCTCAACACCATCCTCGACATCCGCTTCCACTGCCTGGACCTCGACGAACACGAGGCGCTGCGACTGATGACCGAACGCGGTTTCCAGGAACCGAGCGAGGCCGCGGGCAAGTGGCGGCGGGTGCAGCTCACCTCGACCCAGCTCTGCACCTACTACGTCGGCTACACCGAGGTAGGGGCAGTGGCCGATGATCTGCGGGCCGCCCGGCCGGGCTGGACCGAACGGCAGGTGCACGACGCGATGCTTGCGCACGGCTCCCCACCGGCCCGGCATCTGCGGACGCTGCTCGACCTGCCCTGACCCGCGCGCCGGGCCGGGGTACGGTCACGCCGATGTTTCTGCACAGCGCGACGCCGATCGCGTTCGCGCATCGCGGCTTCGCGCCCGACGGCACGGAGAACTCGATGGCGGCGTTCGAGCGTGCCGTGGCCCTCGGCTACCGCTACCTCGAGACCGACGTCCGCGTGACGGCCGACGGCGTCGCCCTGGCGTTCCACGACGCCACCCTCGACCGGGTCACCAACCACCACGGTCACATCGACGCGCTGCCCTGGTCGATTGTCCGGGACGCGCGAATCGGCGGCACCGAGCCCATTCCCCTGCTGTCGGATTTGCTGGCCGCGTGGCCGGAGGTATGTATCAACCTCGACATCAAGGCTGACCGCAGCGTCGCGCCGACCGTCGCTGCGATCCGCCGTACCGCGACGCTCGACCGGGTCTGCGTCGCGTCATTCTCGTCGCGACGTATTGCCGCGGTCCGGCGGGCCCTGGGGCCGCACCTGTGCACCGCACTGGGGCCGCGCGTAGCGATGCGGTTGCGGCTGCCGGGCGCATCCCGGGTGCGGGTCGGCCGGCTGACCGCGCGCTGCGCACAGGTCCCAGCTCGGCTGGGCTCGCGAGCGTTCGTCGACGCCCGCTATCTCGCAGCCGCACACCGCCTCGGCCTGCAGGTGCACGCCTGGACGGTGAACGAGCGGGCCGAGATGATCCGGCTGCTCGACCTCGGGGTGGACGGGATCATGACCGACGCGGCGGACGTCCTGCGCGACCTGCTGGTCGAGCGCGGTCAGTGGCCGGCAGTCGCGGGATGACCGGGGCCGAAGGGGACGCGGCGCGACACCGGCGCGCCTGGTACCTCTACGGCTGGGCCAGTCAGACGTTCCCGACCGTCGTCGTCACCGTCTTCATGTCGCGCTACCTCACCGCGGTCGCCGAGAACGCGGTGGGCAAGAACGGCCGGGTCCACGTGCTGGGCATCCCGATCGCGCCCGGTAGCCTGTTCGCCTACACCGTCACCGCCGCCACCATCGTGCTCGTCGCGCTCATGCCGCTTGTGGGGGCCGCGGCCGACCGCACCGGCCGCAAACGCGACCTGATGCTCGGCACCGGCGGTGTCGGTGCGCTGGCCTGCGTGGCCATGGCTCTCGTCGGGCACACCGACTGGCAACTCGGCGCCGCCCTGTTCGCAGTGGCGTTCCTGGGCTACAGCTGCTCCGTCGTCGTCAGCTACTCGCTGCTCGTCGACCTCTCGACACACGACGACCGCGACCGGGTGTCGTCCAAGGGCTGGGCGATCGCCTACCTGGGCGGCGGTATCCCCCTCGCCATCGACTTCGGGCTCAGCCTGGTGTTCGACAAGTCGACACTGGCCCGCGTCGCGCTGTGCTTCGCCGGCTTGTGGTGGCTGGCCTTCAGCGTCCCGGTACGGCGCTGGCTGCCCGACCGTATCGGGGTCGGCGCGGGGACGATCACCCGCGGGTCGGTCGTCTCGGCCGCCTTCCGGCAGCTCGGCGAGACGATCCGGCACGTCCGCACGTTCCCGCTCACGCTGGCGTTCCTGGTCGCCTTCCTGGTCTACAACGACGGGATCCAAACGGTCACCACGGTTGCCGCCCAGTACGGCGACAAGCAACTGCAGCTTTCGGACTCGGTGCTGCTCTCCGGCATCCTGCTCGTGCAGTTCGTCGCGTTCGCGGGCGCGCTGAGCCTCGGCCGGCTGGCCGAGCACTTCGGGGCCAAGCGGGTCGTCCTCGGCACGCTCGTGACCTGGCTCGTGGTCGTGCTCATCGCCTATCGGTTGCAGGTCGGCTCGGTGTGGGAGTTCTACGCGATCGCCGTCCTGATCGCGTTGGTGCTCGGGGGCAGCCAGGCTTTGTCCCGGGCGATGTTCTCGCGCCTGATCCCGCCCGGCGCCGAGGCGCAGTACTTCGGCTTCTACGAGATCAGCGACGCCGGGACGTCGTGGCTCGGTCCGCTGGTGTTCGGGCTGACCTACCAGAACACCGGCAGCTACCGCAGCGCGCTGGTGTCGCTGGTGGCGTTCTTCGTGATCGGCTTCGTGCTGCTCGCACGGGTGCCGATGCGGCGAGCCATCGCGGCGGCCGGCAACCCGGTGCCGGTCAAAGTCTAGTTCGTCGCGCTTTCGCGCCGGTCAGCCGCGACCGACCGGGGGGTAGTAATCGCGGTTCGGTTGGGGTGCCGGGTCGCTTGCGTGCTCCTTGAACAGCGCAGCGACGGAGGGTGTCTCGGCGGTGGTTCGGTCGCGCCGCCGGCTTGCGGTCTGCGGTTGAAAACCCTGCCGGGTAAGGGATTTCGCGAAGATTGGGGCTTGCATCTAGCCTAGTTATCGAATAGAATCGAACACGTGGATGCGGCCGTCGATTACGGGTTGGTGGGTC
>CAXTHY010000070.1:0-12822 GCA_964244175.1 uncultured Jatrophihabitans sp.
ATGTCGGCGAGGTAGCCCGAGACCTCGGCGTACGCCGCCTCGCCCTGGACGACGAGGCTGGTGACGTCCTCGTTGAAGACGTCGCGCACGACGCGGATCGCGAGGTCGGGTTCGCCGTGGACCAGTTCGGGTGCCGAGGACTTCTTGCTGGTGCGGGCCTGGATCGACTCCCACTGCGCGACCAGCCGCTCGACGTCGCGCGACAGGTCCTCCTCGCTCGCCCCCTCGGCGGCGGTGCGCACGATGACGCCGCCGTCCTCGGGCACGACCTTCTTGAGGATCGCCTTCAGGCGGGAGCGCTCGGTGTCGGGCAGCTTGCGGCTGATGCCGGTCATGCCGCCGCCGGGCACGTAGACCAGGTAGCGGCCGGGCAGGCTGACCTGGCTGGTGAGCCGGGCGCCCTTGTGGCCGACGGGGTCCTTGGTGACCTGGACCAGCACGGTGTCGCCGGAGTGCAGCGCGTGCTCGATGCTGCGGGACTTGCCGTCGAGCCCGGCGGCGTCCCAGTTGACCTCACCGGCGTAGAGCACGCCGTTGCGGCCCTTGCCGATGTCGATGAACGCGGCCTCCATCGACGGCAGGACGTTCTGCACGCGGCCGAGATAAACGTTGCCGACATAGGACGTCGAGCTGGCCCGGGTGACGTAGTGCTCGACGAGCATGTCGTCCTCGAGTACGGCGATCTGCGTGCGCTCGCCGCTCTGGCGCACGACCATGACGCGGTCGACGGCCTCGCGGCGGGCCAGGAACTCCGATTCAGTGAGGATCGGGGGGCGACGGCGCGTTGTCTCGCGCCCGTCGCGGCGGCGCTGGCGCTTGGCCTCGAGCCGGGTCGAGCCCTTGACGCCGCGGACGCCGTCGTCGGACTGCTTGGTCTCGCGCACGTGGGTGACGGTGTTGGGCGGGTCCTCAGCGGAATCCCCGCCGGACTCGCCATCGCCTGACCCGCCGCCGGAACGGCGGCGTCGACGGCGCCGGGTGGTCGTGCCGCCCTCGCTGCCTGCGGCGGCCGGGTCGCCGGCGTCGGTCTCGGCATCGGCATCAGTCTCGGCGTCGGCTGCGGCGGGGGCGGTGTCGCCGCCGTCGGCCGACTCGTGCGGGCCGGTGTCGGTGTCTGACTCGGTCTCGGAGTCAGTGTCGCCGGACTCGTCCGAGTCCGACCGAGCACCGCCCCGGCCGCGGCGTCCCCGGCGGCGGCGCCGGCGCGCGCCGCTGGCCTGCTCAATGGCCGCCTCGCGGACGTCCTCGGGCTCCGCGGTCTGGTCCTCGGCGTCCTCGGCGGCGGTGATGTCGGCGGTGCCAGGCTCCGGATCGTCGGTCGAGCTGCCGGGAGCGGACGCCGCAGCGGCCTTCTTGGCCGGCCGGCGGCGCTTGGGCGCCTCGTCCGTCGGCGCCATGAACACCACGCCGGGGGCGACCATGGCCGCCGGTGCGGCAGCGTCGGGCGGCCCAATGTCGGACTCGGTGGCGGCGGCCTCGGTGGCGGCGGCCTCGACCGCGGCCTTCTTCGAGACCCGCTTACGCGGGGTGCGGGCGGGCGGCGCGGCCGTGTCGTCGGTAGCGGTCTGCGCCGGCGCGACGGTGGCCTCACCGTCGCCGGACACGGCGATCTTGGCCGCCTTCTTGCTGGTCTTCTTGGCGCCGGCCTTCTTGCTGGCCTTCTTGGCCGGGGCGGCTTCGTCGCCGACCGGGCCGGTTTCCACGCCGGTTTCCGGGCCGGCGGCGCTCGCCGCTGGCTCGGCGGTCTTGGCCGCCGCCTTGCGCGGGGTGCGCTTGCGCGGGGCCACTACTGCCTCGCCCGCGTCGTCGCTTGCGGCCGGACTGACGGCGGGTTCGGCCGGCTTCTTGGCCGCGCTCTTGCGCGGGGCGCGCTTACGCGGCGGGTTGGCCGCGGCGTTGGTGTCAGAGGGGGTGGTGTCAGAGGGGGTGGTGTCAGAGGGGGTGGTGTCAGAGGGGGTGCTGGTTTCAGGGGTATCCGACTCGAGCATGTGCTCGGTTCACTCCGTTCGGCCTCCGGGCGCGCCCGCACTGTGCGGCACGCGTCCGCGCAGAGGCGGTTGTGGCGGGGCGGGCCGGTTCGGCCTCTCCTGCAAAGTCTGCATCGGGTCGCGGTTGTGCGCGCCCCGGTCGGTTCGAGCTGTCGTACCAGTCGTCCTACGGTGCTGTCGTCGCGTGTGCACGATCTTCGGCCAGTGGGTCTCCGACCCCATCGGCCCCGTCGAGCGGGCCTTGCGCCAGGCGCACCGCGACTGGCGGTGCTGCGGGGGCAAGACCGGCGACCGAACGCAATGCAGTAACGACGTCGTCGGGTCGTACAGCGGGGGTCACCTGCCGGACGACCAAGTCGATTATCGCACGTGCGGCGTCCGAGCCGGTGGGGACCGCGCCGGAGACCACCATGCGCAGCACCGGGGCACGCACATCGACCACCCGCGGACCGCTCTTGGTGCGCCGCTCGACCCCCACCTCGTCCTGGGCCAAGAACGCCGTCACCGCGGTCTGCACGTCTTCGGGCGGCACGCCGGGGAACTCGATGCGCCAGCGGGCGGCCGCCATGCGTTCGGGCAGCGATCCAGGGCCGGCGATGACCGCCTCGACGATGTCCAGACCATCCGGCAGCACGCCGTCGATGGCGGCCCGGACCTGCTCGGGGTCCAGCGCGCGGGCCAGGCCGATCTCGAGGTACTCGGCCTCGCTGCCGGCCCCGGTCGGCGACGCCCCGACGTAGCTGATCTTCGGGTGGGGGGTGAAGCCGGCCGAGTAACCCATCGGGATCTCGGCCCGGCGCAGGGCCCGCTCGAACGCCCGGGCGAAGTCGCGGTGCGAGGTGAAGCGCAGGCGCCCACGCTTGGCGTAGCGGATCCGCATGCGCTGGACGACCGGCGGCGGGGGCGGCCCCTCAGGTACCCGCCGCGCCATCAACCGGTCCCCCGCCCCACCAGGGGCAGCAGCGAGCGGCCGGTCGGGCCGATCTGGATGTCGGTGCCCATGTTCGAGCAGACGCCGCAGTCGAAGCAGGGGGTCCAACGGCAGTCGTCCTGCTCGAACTCGCCCAGGGCGTCTTGCCAGTCGTCCCAGAGCCACTGCTTGTCCAGCCCCGAGTCGAGGTGGTCCCAGGGCAGCACCTCGTCGCCGTCGCGCTCCCGGGTGGTGTACCAGGCGAGATCGATGCCGGTGGCTTCGCAGGCCGCCACCCAGCGGGCGAAGGAGAAGTACTCGGTCCAGCCGTCGAAGCGGCCGCCGGCCCGCCACACCGACTCGATGACAGCCCCGACGCGGCGATCGCCCCGCGAGAGCAGGCCTTCGACCAGCGAGGGCTCGCCGTCGTGATAGCGCATCCCGACGTTGCGGCCGATCGCCCGGTTCTCGTTGATCGCCGCGCGCAGCTTGCGCAGCCGGTTGTCGACGACCTCGGGTGAGGCCTGCGCCGCCCACTGGAACGGGGTGTGCGGTTTGGGCACGAAGCCACCGATCGAGACGGTGCAGCGGATGTCCTTGTGCCCGGCGGCCTCGCGGCCGGCCCGGATGACGTCGTGCGCCATCTCGGCGATCTCGAGCACGTCCTCGTCGGTTTCGGTGGGCAGACCGCACATGAAGTACAGCTTCACCTGCCGCCAGCCCTGGCCGTACGCGGTCGAGACGGTGCGGATCAAATCTTCCTTGCTGACCATCTTGTTGATGACCCGGCGCAACCGCTCCGACCCGCCCTCGGGGGCGAACGTCAGCCCCGAGCGCCGGCCGTTGCGCGAGAACTCGTTAGCCAGATCGATGTTGAACGCGTCGACGCGGGTCGAGGGCAGCGACAGCCCAACCTTCTCGTCCGCGTAACGATCGGCGAGCTGCTTGGCCAGCGGGCCGATCTCGGAGTGGTCGGCACTCGACAGCGAGAGCAGGCCGACCTCTTCGAAGCCGGTCGCGGCCAGGCCGCAACGCACCATCTCACCGATGCCCTCGATGCTGCGCTCGCGGACCGGTCGAGTGATCATCCCGGCCTGGCAGAAGCGGCAACCGCGGGTGCAGCCGCGGAAGATCTCGACGCTCATCCGCTCGTGCACGGTCTCGGCCAACGGCACCAGCGGCGTCTTCGGGTAGGGCCACTCGTCGAGGTTCATGACCGTGTGCTTGCTGACCCGCACCGGCACACCGGAACGGTTCGGGGTCACCGCCTCGATGCGGCCGTCGGGCAGGTAGGTGACGTCGTAGAAGCGCGGCACGTAGACGCCACCCGTGGCGGCCAACCGCAGCAACAAGCCGTCGCGGCCGCCCGGACGGCCCTCGGCCTTCCAGTCGCGCACGATGTCGCTGATCACCCCGACGATCTGCTCGCCGTCGCCGAGGACCGCGAGGTCGACGAAGTCGGCGACCGGCTCGGGATTGAAAGCCGCGTGCCCACCGGCGACCACAATGGGATGCGTCTCGTCGCGGTCGCGCGCGTGCAGCGGGATGCCGGCAAGGTCGAGCGCGGTGAGCAGGTTGGTGTAGCCGAGCTCGGTCGCGAACGAGACGCCGAGCAGGTCGAACGCACCGACCGGGCGGTGGGCGTCGACGGTGAACTGGCTGATGTGGTGCTCGCGCAGCAGGGCCTCGAGATCGGGCCACACCGCGTACGTGCGTTCGGCCAGCGTGTCGGGGCGCTCGTTGAGGACCTCGTAGAGGATCTGGACGCCCTGATTGGGCAGCCCGACCTCGTACGCGTCGGGGTACATCAGGGCCCAGCGGACCGCGACCGAGTCCCACTCCTTGGTCGTCGCGTTCAGCTCGCCGCCGACGTACTGGATCGGCTTGCTGACGCGCGGCAGCAATGGCTCGAGGCGCGCGAACAGCGAGTCGACAGGCACGTCTGCCGAGTGTACGGATCGGGCGGAGTTACGATCGCGATTCCCTGAGAGACGGAGTAGTTCTGACCACCTCGACCCGAGGCTGCGGCGGCGCGCGCGCGTTCGACTCGGTTCCGCCCGAGGTGCCGCTGCTGGTTGCGGTCAGCTCCGTCCAGGTGGGCTCGGCCTTCGCCGACAAGGTCTTCTCGCACATCGGCCCCGGGGGCACAGCGTTCCTACGCGTGCTGCTTACCGCGCTCGTGCTGCTGATCCTCGTCCGGCCGTCCCTGCGGGGTCGGAGCCGGCGGGAACTGGTTCTCGTCGCCGCGTACGGCCTCACGCTCGCCGGCATGAACTGGAGCTTCTACGAGGCATTGGACCGGCTCCCGCTCGGCGTGGCCGTCACGATCGAGTTCACCGGCCCGCTGGCGCTGGCCGTGCTCGGTTCACGCCGATTGGTCGACGGGCTGTGGGCCCTGCTTGCGGCCGCCGGCGTGTCGCTGCTGGCCCTGCGCGGTGCGTCGGCCGGCGTCCACGCGATGGGTGTTCTGCTCGCGCTCGTGGCGGCGTCCTGTTGGGCCGGCTACATCCTGCTGACGAAGCAGGTCGGCACGACGTTCGCGGCCACGGAGGCGCTGGCGATCGGGATGAGCGTCGGGACGTTCCTGGTGCTGCCGGCCGGCATCGTCGAGGGCGGTTCGACGCTGTGGCACCCAGGCGTGCTCGGCGCCTGCCTCGGCGTCGCGATGCTGTCGTCGTTGATCCCGTACACGCTGGAACTCATCGCCCTGCGGCGGTTGTCGACGGCGGTCTTCGGGTTGCTGATGAGCCTCGAACCGGCGGTGGCCGCTCTCGCCGGAGTGGTGGTCCTGGGCCAGTCGCTCACCGCCGTGCTGGCGATCGCGCTGGTGATGGTGGTCGCCGCGAGCGCCGGCACGACACTGACTTCGCGCCGCGCGGTGGTGCCCCAACCCGAGGCCTGACCGCGCGGGACTCAATCCTCAATCCTCGATACGACGGTGGACGGCCTGCAGCAGCCCGATGGCCAGGCCTTGGGCGAACATCGACGACCCGCCGTAGGACACGAACGGCAGCGGCACGCCGGTGACCGGCGTCAGGCCGAGGTTCATGCCGATGTTCTGGAAGGCCTGGAACGCGAACCAGCAGACGATGCCAACGGCCAGCAGCCGGCCGGCGTCGTCGGCGTCGCGGGCGATGCGCAGCCCCCGCCAGCACAGCAGGCCGAACAGCGCCACGACCACGCCGCCGCCGACGAGCCCGAATTCCTCCCCCGCGACCGAGAAGATGAAGTCGGTCTGCTGCTCGGGCACGTAGCCGCCGTTGGTCTGCGGGCCGTTGAACAGCCCGTGCCCCCACAGGCCGCCGTCGGCGATCGCGATGTGCGCCTGGGTAATGTTGTAGGCCGCGCCCTGCTGGTCGTGCCCGGGGTCGGTGAACGAGCGGAAGCGGTCGAGTTGGTAGCCGTGCAGGATGCCGCCCTTGACGGTGATCACCGCGACGGCGACGCCGAGCAGGATCAGCCCGATCGTCCAGCGCGCCTTCACCCCGGCCGAGATCAGCACCCCGAACGCGGCACAGCCGAGCACCATGGCCGAGCCGAGGTCCGGCTGCAGCATGATCAACCCGAGTGGCAGGGCGATGAGCCCGATGGCCAGCAGCACGTCGCTGGTCGACGGCGGCGCGTCAGCGTCGTAGCCCTGCTCCTCGCGGCCCGCGGCCCGTTGGGTGAAGAACACCGACATCCCGACGAGCAGACCGAGCTTCATGAACTCCGACGGCTGCAGCTCGAAGCCGCCGCCGAGCCGGATCCACGCCCGCGCGCCGTTGATCGTCGACCCCGCGACCAGCACCAGCAGCAGCCCGAACAGGCTCGCGAGGTAAACGACGGGGCCGAACAACCGCAACAACCGGGCATCGAGGCGCGACGCACCGAGCAGCAGCGCGGCCGCCACCACGATGTTGATCAGGTGGCGGTAGAGGAAGGCCTGCGGGTTCGCGCCGATGGCCAGCTGCTCGTTGCGGGTGGCCGCCCAGACGAGGACGGCTCCGATCAGCGACAGCGCGAGCGCCGTCAGGGCCAGCGGGATGTCGTACCCGCGCTGGCGCCGGCCGAGCGAGAGAACCGGCGGGGTGAGGCTGAACGGGGCGCGCGGGTCGCGGGCGAGCAGCGTCATCGGTGGGCCACCTTTACCTGCGGCTTGACCACCGGCAGGGTCGTCTCGGGGCGCGTACCGGGGATGATCGGCTTCTTGCCGTTCACGCCGAACAGGCCGTCCCAGATCCGCTTGAGCATGGGGCCGGCGGCGCTGGCGCCGGTGCCGGCCTGCTCGACCATGCCGACCATCACGAACTTCGCCTTCGTCGCGCCGTTCTTCTTGTACGTCGGGCCCCAGGTGGCGAGCCAGGACGTGTCGTCCTTGCCCGTGACCTCGGCGGTACCGGTCTTGCCGCCGAGCTGGTTGCGGTACTTGGAGTCCATGTAGGCAAACGCGCCCGACACCGCCCAGCCGCGGCTGAAGTCCAGCGACTTGGTGATGTAGTTGAACAGCTTCTGCTTGACCGGCACGGTGTCGCGCACCTTCGGTGCCACCGTGCGTACGACCTTGCCCTGCTTGTCGACGATGCCCCAGCCGAGCGTCGGCTCCCAGATCTTGCCGCCGTTGAGCATCGCGCTGTAGGCCAGGGCCAGTTGCAGCGGCGACACCGTCGTCTCGCCCTGGCCGATCGCCATGTCGGCGTTGTCGCCGGCCCGGTACCGCCAACCGTCGGTGCAGTTCTCCTTGGCCAGCTGGGTCAGGTAGTCGCGGTTGGCCTTGATCTTAATCTCGGGGTAACCGCGCCGGCCGGCCGCGCAGTACGCCGCCCGGTTGGCCTTCCACCGGGCCAGGCGGGTCTCGCGGTCGGCGTAGCTGCCGGCGGCCTGCTCGTCGGCCGGCAGGTCGATGCCCGGGGTGCGCCCGACGCCGTAGTCGGCGGCCATGTGCTGCAGGTACTCGTGCGGCGTCTCGTGCTGGCTGATGCGGGTCTGGTCCTGGTAGTACTCGGCGGCGGCGGGTGCGTAGAAGAACGTGTCGCACGAGTAGCCGAGCGCGTTCTCGAGGGTGACCGGCCCGAGCACCTCGGAGTCGTAGTTCGTCTTCACCCGGCCGTCGATCGTCACCGACCCCGGGCACGGGTAGGTGTCGTGCAGGTTGATCTGGTGATGCGTGTACAGCGACGACGTGGTGATCAGCTTGAACGTCGAGCCGGGCGCGTACGACCCGTTGATCGCCCGGCTGAGCAGCGGCGTCCCGGCCGACGGATCGGTCAGCCGCTTGTAGTCGGCCGCGCTGATGCCGCCGGTGAACAGCGCCGGGTCGTAGGTCGGGTAGCTGGCGGCGGCGATGATGCGCCCGGTGTTGGGATCCATGACGACGACGGCGCCGCCGGTCGCGGGCTTGCCCGCCTTGCGGGAGTCCTTGATCTGCTGGGCCAGTGACTGCTCGGCCAGCCGCTGCACGTTGAGGTCGATGCTCGTCACCAGTGTGTTGCCCGGCTGCGCGGCCACTGTGGGCCCGGTGCCGACGCGGTAGCCCTGCGGGTTCAGCTGCACGACTTGCTGGCCGTCGACACCGCGCAGCTCGCGGTCGTACTGCGCCTCGAGCCCGCTGACCCCGATCGAGTCGGCGTCGTCGAGTGTCTTGTTCTGCAACTTGTCGGCCTCGGTGACGTCGCCGGTGTAGCCGAGCAGGTGGGCGGCGAGGTCACCGTTCGGGTAGACGGGCAGCGTGATGGTCTGCACCGCCACTCCGGGGAAGTCCTCGCGCCGCTCGCTGATCGCGAGCACCACGCCGGTCTTGGCCCGCACGTCGACCGGCACCGGGGCGTACGGCTCACCCGTCCAGCAGGGCGCCGGCACCTTCGGCGAGCAGGGCGTGATCTCCTTCGCCAACCGGTCGGCGGTGGTGTGCAGCAGCCCGGCGAGCTGCACGAGCACGGCGCGGCCCTTGTCGGCGCGGGCCTGCAACACATCGCGGTCGACCGTGATCACCTGGGCCGAGGTGTTGGCGACCAGGACGCGCCCGCGCGCGTCGAGGATCAACCCGCGTGGGGCTGGCACTACGATCGCGCCGTCGTGCACCGCGTGCGCGCTCTGCGTCGGCTTGTCCGGGTCGAGCAACTGCACGTAGTACAGCCGCGCGAACAGCGTCAGCATCATCGAGGCGACGAGCGTCACGATGATCCCGAGCCGCGTGGGCGTGGGTGGGCGTCGACGCTCAGTCACGGTGCGGACCGATCGGCGAGATCGTGCGGCCCGGCCGCGACACGGCGAGCTCGGTGTAGACGGAGCGGGTCGCGCGCAGCGAGTCGGTGGCCAGCATGCGCCGCACCACGGGGACGATGATCAGCGCCAGCAGCGCGTCGCCGATCAGCGTGGGCAGCGCGTGGACGACGGCGTCGCGCAGCGAACCACCGCTGTTGAGCACGGTGAGCAGCAGGGTCGCGGCGACGGCCGACAGCGCGCCGGCCACGCCGGCGAGGACGGCGTCGCGGCGGGCGCTGCGCCGCTCGGCGAAGGTGCCGCAGAGCAGGCCGGCGCCCATCCAGCACAGGGCCAGGACTCCGGCGGGGTGGTGCGAGCCCAGGTCGGCGAACAGGCCGACCGCGAACCCGAAAGACATCCCGGTGGCCGGGCCGTCGACGAGCGCGACGGCGGCGACCAGCACGGCCGGCAGGCTGATCGGCCACGGGACGGTGGCGGGGGCGAGCACGGTGGCCTGCAGCAGCAGCGCGGTGATGGTGGCCGTCAGCGCGGCCGCGACGCGGGCCCGGGTCATCGCGGCCCCACCGGCCCGCGCGGCTCCTGGGCCGCGAGCGCGGACGCCGGGTGCACGATCACCCCGACCAGGTCGACGGCCGTCGGCGAGACGGCCGGGGTGACGGTGGCGCGCACCGTGCCGTCCGCGCCGGTGCGGACGGCGGTGACCCGGCCGACCGGCAACCCGGGCACGAACCGGGACGCGCCGATCGGTCCCGTCTGCAGCAGATCGCCAGGGTGCACGGCGGCGCGGGGCTTGAGCGGCTGGAAGGTGAACCCGGCGGCGCCCTGCCCGGTGACCACCCCCAGCTCGCCGGTGTCGGTGTCACGGGCGCCGACCCCCGAGCCGGGATCGGCGGCGAGCAGGACGACGCTGCTGTCGGTGTCGGCGTGCAGCACCCGGCCGACCAGGCCGGCGCCGTCGGTGACGGTCTGCCCGACCCGCACCCCGCTGCGGGTGCCGACATCGAGGGTCAACGTCCAGTCGAATCCGGAGCCGGGGCCGTAGGCGGTGACCCGTCCGGGCACCATCTGGTTGCCGCTGCCGTCGGCCGCGCGCTGCAGCCGGGCGAGCTGGCCGCTCGTGCGGCGGTCGGTCTGCAGGGCGGCGACCTGACCACGTAGCTTCGCGTTCTCCTTGCGCAGCGCCTCGATGCGTCCGGTGTTGGTGCCGGCCGACGGGACGCCCTCGACCCACCTGCGCACCGGGCCGAGCAGCGCGTCCGTCCCCCGATAGAGCGAGCCGAGGCTGCCGCGCACGCCGGTGTGGGCATCGCGCAGCGAGCCGCCGCCAAGATCGAGAGTGATGAAGCACAGCGCGACGACCGTGAGCACGATCGCCGACATCCGCTGCCGCCGGGTCAGCCGCCGCACGACCCGCGCGCCTTAGCGTCGATGGCCGTCGACGACGACCTTCTGGAGCTGGTCGAAGTGCTCGACGACGGTGGCCGTCCCGAGCACCACCGCGTCGAGGGGGCGGTCGGCTATGTGCACCGGCACGCCGAGCTCGTGCTGCAGGCGCGCGTCGATGCCGCGCAGCAGGGCGCCGCCGCCGGTCAGAACGATGCCGTGGCTGACGAGGTCGCCGGCCAGCTCGGGCGGGCAGCGGTCGAGGGTTGCGCGCACGGCCGCGACCACCCGCGCGAGTGGCGGGTCCATCGCTTTGCGCAGCTCTTCACCGGAGATCGTCACGTTGCGGGGTAGGCCGGTGCCGACGTCGCGGCCGCGGATCTCGGCGCTCTTCGGGCCGGCCACCGGGAACGCCGAGCCGACGGAAATCTTGAGTTCCTCGGCGGTGCGCTCGCCCACGAGCAACGAGAACTCGGCCCGGACGTGGTCGACGATCGCCGTGTCGAGGGCGTCGCCGGCCACCCGGACGCTGGTCGAGGCGACGATGCCGCCCAGGGCCAGGACCGCGACCTCGGTCGTGCCGCCGCCGATGTCGACGACCATCGAGCCCGACGGCTGGTTGACCGGCAGCCCGGCGCCGATCGCCGCCGCCATGGGTTCGGAGATGAGGTGGACCTTGCGCGCACCGGCGGCGTAGGCCGATTCGCTCACGGCCCGCTGCTCGACGCCGGTGATGCCCGACGGGACGCAGACGATGATGCGCGGGCCGGTGAACGCACCGCGACGGCGCAGCACCTTGCGCACGAAGTACCGAAGCATCTCGGCGGTGATGTCGTAGTCGGCGATCACGCCGTCCTGCAGCGGCCGGACGGCCTTGATGTGGTCGGGGGTGCGGCCGATCATCCGCTTGGCCTCGGCCCCGACCGCGACGACGGAGTTGGTCGAGGTGTCGACCGCGACGACCGAGGGCTCGTTGAGCATGATGCCGCGCCCGCGCGCGTAGACCAGGGTGTTCGCGGTGCCGAGATCGATGGCCAGGTCACCGCCGAGCAGGTCGCCGCCGCGCTTGGTGACGCGCGTCGTCATGGCGCGCCGAGCCAGCGGGGTGAACGTCACGAAGCGCCCTTCATCAAGATCGCAGAGACAGCCTGGTGCGATCGTAGGGTTGCGGTGAGGGCAAACCCCGCTGCGACGCGCGGGGCGGGTGTTACTCGTGTGACCTGCGGCGCGTCACCCTCTCGCGATGATCTCGGCCGCAGCACGCGTATCTGCGTGCCCTCGCCGAGATCATCGCGCCCGGGTCAGAGCGACGGGAACCAGAGGCCGATCTCCCGGGCGGCCGACTCGGGCGAGTCGGAGCCGTGGACGATGTTGCGCACGACCTTGGCGCCCCAGTCACGCCCGAGATCGCCGCGGATGGTCCCGGGCGCGGCCGCGGTGGGCTCGGTGCTGCCGGCCAGCGAACGGAAACCGGCGATGACGCGCTGCCCCTCGGCCACGAGCGCCACGACCGGGCCGGAGAGCATGAACTCGACCAGCGGCTCGTAGAACGGCTTGTCCTGGTGCTCGGCGTAGTGCTCGGCCAGCAGCTGCGCAGTCGCAGTCCGCAGTTCGAGGGCGGCGAGCTGGTAACCCTTGGCCTCGATCCGGCGGATCACCTCACCGGACAGCCCGCGGGCGACGCCGTCGGGCTTGACGAGGACGAGGGTGCGTTCGATAGCCGATTCCGTCACGCCCAGAGCCTAACGACCGCGCGCCCTGGCATCCGCGGGCCGCCCGTCCATGGCCCTTGTCGGGCGCTATCCGGCGAGCATGCGCAGGCCGCTGGGAGCGCCGACCACCTCGTGGCGGAACATCAGGATCCGCAGCCAGACGGCCAGGAACAGCGCGCCGACGAGGAACATGGTGCCGATCATGAACCCGGTGGCGATGAAGACCACCTGCAGCCCGGAGCCCACCGCGATCCCCCAGGGACGGCGGACCAGCCCGGCCGCGAAGACCAGCACGACGGCCAGCCCGATGCAGATGCCGGTACGCACCGGGCCGAGGCCCGTGGTGAACGCGATCGCGCGCGGGATGAGCAGGACGACGAGGGCCTCGAGACCGAGGACGCCGGCCAACGCGCCACGGGTCGCCTTATTGGCCCGGCGGGCCCGCTCGGCGTACTCCTCCGGCGTCGGCGCGGGCGGCGCGGTCGCCGCCGGCGCGTCGTCGGCTGTGTCGCCGGACTGCTCGGTCACTGTCCCCGACCGAGCAGGGTGCGCGCCTGGCCGACCGTGACCACCGAACCGGTCACCAGCACGCCCACCCCGGCCAGGATGTCGTCGCCGGTGTCCT
>CAXTHY010000070.1:12845-20645 GCA_964244175.1 uncultured Jatrophihabitans sp.
CCCGTTCGGCCCCGAAGAGGGCGACGGCCGCGGCGGCGAGATCGTCGGCCGACAGGCCCCGGTCGGAGCCGGTCTGGCTCACCACGATCTCGTCCACGGCCGGTTCGAGCAGCTCGAGCATGCCGACGGCGTCCTTGTCGGCCATGACGGCGACGACGGCGACCAGGCGGCGGAACTGGAACGCCTCGGCCACCGCCTGCAGGGTCGCGGTCAGCCCGGCGTGGTCGAGGGCGCCGCTGTCGGCGCCGGCGCCCAGGAAGACCTCGACCGCGGCCAGCGCCACCGCCGCGTTCTGGGCCTGGTGCGCGCCGTGCAGCGGCAGGTAAACCTCGTCGTAGACGCCACCCAGGCCCCGCAGGGCAAGGAATTGGCCGCCGACGGCCACCCGGCGGTCGAGGACGCCGAACTCGAGCCCCTCGCGCGCCACCGAGGCGTGCACCTCGGTGGCGCGGCGCAGCAGTTCGGCCGCGGCCTCGGTCGGTTGCGCGGCCAGGATCGCAACGGCGTTCGGCTTGATGATCCCCGCCTTCTCGCCGGCGATCTGGGTGACGGTGTCGCCGAGGTACTGCGTGTGGTCGATGCCGATGGGCGTCACGACCGCGATCTCGGCGTCGATGACGTTGGTGTTGTCCCAGGCGCCACCCAGGCCGACCTCGACCACCGCCACCTCGATCGGAGCGTCGGCGAAGACCGAGTACGCCAGCGCCGTCACGATCTCGAAGAACGACAGGGGCACGTCGAACTTCTGGTCGATGAGCTCGATGTAGGGCACGAGCTCGCGGTATCCGTCGACGAACGTGCGGGCATCGAGCGGCTCGCCGTCGAGCACGATGCGCTCGGTGACGCTCTCGAGGTGCGGGCTGGTGTAGCGACCGGTGCGCAGGCCGAAGGCGCGCAGCAGCTCGTCGATCATGCGGGCGGTGCTGGTCTTGCCGTTCGTCCCGGTCAGGTGGATCGAGCGGTAGGCGCGCTGGGGATCGCCGAGCAGCTCGACGAGCGCCTGCATGCGCTCGTTGGTGGGATTGACGTGCCCCTCGCCGCGCCGGCCGAAGATTTCGCCCTCGATCGCGCGCAGTTGCTGGGCGTACTGCTGGTCTTCGGTTGCCACGACGCGCCAGTCTACGGAGCCGCGCGCGGCCGGGTCATCCCGGCGGCAAGGCCGCCAGCGCGGCGTCGATGCGGATGAGGTCGGCCTCGGCCGCGGCCAGCCGAGCACGCACCTTGGCCACGACGGCCTCCGGCGCTTTGCCGGTGAATGCCGCGTTGCCGAGCTTGCCGGCGTTGCCGGCCCGTTCCTTCTCGGCCGCGGCGCGGTCCTTGGTCAGGCGAGCGCGCTCGGCCACGACGTCGATGGCGGCGGAGAGATCCAGTTCGATGCCCACACCGCTGCCGGTGGTCAGCGACGCCGTGGGGGTGAAGTCGTCCCCGGGCGGGTCGAGCCGCAGCAGGGCGCGGATCGCCGGCTCAGCCGCCGGGCTCGCGCCGGTGACCAGCGCCGGCACCCGCTGCGACGGTTTGACCCCTTGATCGGAACGGAAGCGGCGCACCTCGCCGACCACTGCCCTGATCACCGCGACGTCGGCACTGGCCTGCGGCGCGGCGCGGGTCGCGTCGTGCGTCGGCCAGTCGCTGACGACCAGCGACTCGCCGCCGGTGAGCGCCGTCCACAACTGCTCGGTCACGAACGGCACCATCGGGTGCAGCAGACGCAGCAGGGTGTCGAGGACCTCGCCGAGCACGCGCTTGGTCGCGGCCGCGTCCGGGCCGGCCAGCGCGAGCTTGGCCAGCTCGATGTACCAGTCGCAGACCTCGTCCCAGGCGAAGTGGTAGAGCAGGTCGACGATCTTGGCGAACTCGAAGCGCTCGTACAGCGCGTCGACGTCGGCGATGACCTCGTGCAGCCGCGACAGGATCCAGGCGTCGGCGCCCACCGGGTCGGCCGGCAGCTCACCCTCGGTGGTGGCACCCGAGATCAGCGCGAACCGGGTGGCGTTCCAGAGCTTGGTGCCGAAGTTGCGGGCGCCTACGACCCACTCCTCGTTGACGGCCTGGTCGGCGCCGGGGTTCGCCCCCTGTAACAGCGACAGGCGCACGGCGTCGGCGCCGTACTCGTCCATCCACAGCAGCGGGTCGATGACGTTGCCGCGCGACTTCGACATCTTCTTGCCCGACGGGTCACGCACCAAACCGTGCAGCAGCACGGTCTTGAACGGCACTTCGCCATCCATCGCGTACAGGCCGAACAGCATCATCCGCACGACCCAGAAGAAGAGGATGTCGTAGCCGGTGACGAGCACGGTGGTCGGGTAGTAGGCGCGCAGGTCCTCGGTGTCGTCGGGCCAGCCGAGGGTCGAGAACGGCCACAGCGCGGACGAGAACCACGTGTCGAGGACGTCGTCGTCCTGGGTCCAACCCGCAGGCGGGGTTTCGTCCGGGCCGAAGCAGGCGTCGTCGCCGTCGGCGGAGTACCAGACCGGGATGCGGTGGCCCCACCACTGCTGGCGGCTGATGCACCAGTCGCGCAGGTTGTCGACCCACTGGAAATAGCGGCCGGCCATCGACGCCGGCTCGATCACGACGCGGCCCTCGCGCACGGCCTCGCCGGCGGCCTGGGCCAGCGGCGCCACCCGGACGAACCACTGCAGCGACAGCCGCGGCTCGACGATCGTGTCGCAGCGTGAGCAGTGCCCGACCGAGTGCTGGTACGGGCGCTTCTCGGCCACGATTCGGCCGTCCTCGCGCAACGCCGCCACCATCGCCACGCGGGCTTCCAGCCGGTCGAGCCCGACGAACGGTCCGGGGGCGGTGATCACCGCGCGTTCGTCCATGATCGTCGGCATCGGCAGGTGGTGGCGGCGACCGATCTCGAAGTCGTTGGGGTCGTGGGCCGGTGTCACCTTCACTGCGCCGGTGCCGAAGGCGGGGTCGACGTGCTCGTCAGCGATGATCGGGATCGTCCGGTTGGTCAGGGGCAGCGGCACCTCGGTGCCGATCAGGTGGCGGTAGCGCTCATCGTCGGGATGCACGGCCACCGCTGTGTCACCGAGCATCGTCTCGACCCGGGTCGTGGCGACCACGATCGAGTTGACGCCGTCGCCGTAGCGGATCGAGACGAGCTCACCCGGCTCGTCGGCGTGGTCGACCTCGATGTCGCTGAGCGCGGTCATGTCGCGCGGGCACCAGTTGATGATCCGTTCCGCGCGGTAGATCAGGTCGTCGTCGTAGAGGCGCTGGAAGATCGTCTGTACCGCGCGGGAGAGGCCGTCGTCCATGGTGAACCGCTCGCGCGACCAGTCGACGCCGGTGCCGAGCCGCCGCATCTGGTCGAGGATCCGGCCGCCGTAGCGGGCCTTCCACTCCCATGCCTTGTCGATGAACTCCGCGCGGGTGTAATCGGTGCGGCTCTTGCCCTCGGTCTCGGCGAGGTGCCGCTCGACGAGGTTGTTGACGGCGATGCTGGCGTGGTCCATGCCGGGCAGCCACAGCGTGTCGAAGCCGCGCATGCGGGCGCGGCGGGTCAGCGCGTCCATCATCGACTGCTCGAGCGCGTGGCCCAGGTGCAGGTTGCCGGTGACGTTCGGCGGCGGGATCACCAGCGAGAACGGCGGTTTGCCGCTGCTCGGGTCGGCGGTGAAGTAGCCGCGCTCGACCCAGCGCGCGTACAGCGGGCCCTCGACCTCGGCCGGCACGAACTGCGGCGCCAGGTCAGGACGGGCGGGCGGGGTGGCGGTCACCACCGCATCCTACGAACCGCCACGGTTCACTTTCGTCCGCAGTGCGGCCGGTCAGGAGATCGGTTGGACGTACTGCGCCACGTCACGCAACATCGTGCCGTCCAGGACGAGGAAGTCGAGCTGGCCGGCGGCCGGCGCCACCTGGGCGGCGCTGTTGACCAGGCCGGACATCGCCTGCTGCTCGTCGGCGCCCGGGGCCAGCACGGCCCCCCCGACCAGCCGCGGCGCCCGCCCGCCCTCGGCCAGCTGGAACAGGTACGCCGACTCGGCGAACGCCGAGGCTCGCACGGCTGAGCGGATGGCGTCGACGAGCTCGGCCGGCGGGGGGCTGGCCGGGGCGCCGACCGCGTACTGCTCCCCGGCCGGCATCGCCGACGGCGCGGGGGCCGACGCGGCGGGTGCGGCGGCGTCCGGCGGCGGCACCTCAATCGCGTCCTCGGGCGCGGCCACCAGGTGCATATCCGCATCGTCGAAGACGAGCATGAGGTCATCGGTGCCGGGGTTGATCACCGCCCGCAGTCCGTCGGGCCAGCGGCGGCCCAGCTCGCGGCCGGCGAACTCGGTGAACCCGGGCGCGGTGGGCAGCATCGCCGTCAACGGCGACGACGTGAAGATCGCGCCGTGATCGGCTTCGTTCCACTCGAAGACGAACGGCAGCGTCGCGCCGTCGGCGCCCTCTTTGGTCGCCAGGAGCAGAGTGGCCTCGGACAGCGCCCGGAACAGTTCGGGCGTACCGGCCTGGCCGGCCCGCGCGCTGCGGATCACGGTCTCGACGTCGGTGGGTGGCATCGGTCAGCTCCAGGATCAGGACGTGCAGGTCAAGGCTTCAGCGGCCACTCGGACACCTTCGGCGGTTTCGGGATCAGCTCCCAGGGCCGGCGGATGTAGTACTGCATGCCGCCGCCGGTGTACTTGCCGCCCTGACTCGCGACCTCGCCGTAGTAGTACGTCGTGCCCGGCGGGAACTCGGCCGCGTACCCGGTGTTCAGCGGCGAGCGTCCGGTGACATTGCCGTCGGCGTCCGTCCACTCCTCCTTGACCGCCGACTCGCGGCGCACCGCCTCGACCGACTCTGGCCTGGTATCGGTCCAGTACTGGCCGAGGTGCGGGTCCTGGGGCGCGGCCTGGTCACCGGCGCGGTAGAACGTGCGCGTCTCTTCGGTCTGCCCGACGGTGTAGCGCCCGTCGGTGAACGTGCCGGCCTCGCCGGGGCTCAGCGGCCCCGGGTGCTCGTTGTCGAAGGTGCGGCCCAACACGCTGTCGAGGTCCTGCGCGGTGTCCTTGCCGGCATCCTTGCCCGCCGCTTTGGCCGTGTCCTTCGCCGCGTCGCGGGCCACGACCTCTTCGGCGTCGCGAACCGAGTCCTTCAGCGCCTTGGCGATGACGCCCTCGGCCGCTCTCTCGACTGCTTTGCCGCCGGCCATACGGCCATCCTACGAAAGATCGCGATGCGGTCACTTACCCGGTTGGCAGCAGGGTGATGATCTGGGCCTGGGCTTGTCCGTCACGACCGGCTGACCGGCTGCGGGGCGCGGTCGAGCCAGGCCGCAAACGCGTCGAACGCGAACGGGCGGCCGAGGAAGCTCTCTACGAGGTCGGCGGCGTCAGCCGCCCCGCCGCGGGCCAGGATCTCGTCGCGGTAGCGGTGCGCGACCGCGGGTGCGAACAGGTCGGCCGGGTCGAAGGCCGAGAACAGGTCCTTCGAGATCACCAGGCTCCACATGTAGGTGTAGTACGCCGACGTGTAGCCGGCGAGGTGCCCGAACGAGGCGTGGAAGTGCGTGTCGGGCAGGTAGTCGATGAGGTCGTAGCGGGCCTGCAGCTCGCGGACCATCGCGGTGATGTCGGCCGGCCGGTCGCGGTGCAGGCGGTAGGACAGCGCGGTGTAGAAGAGCTGGTTGCGCACGAACAGGCCCTTGCCGAACTCCTTGGCCGCGCGCATCCGCTCGACGAGCTCGCGCGGGATCGGGGTGCCGTCGGCGTCGAGGGCGAAGGTCTGCAGGATGTCGGCGTCCCAGGCCCATTCCTCTAGCATCTGCGACGGCGCCTCGACGAAGTCCCACTCGGTGGCGACGCCGGAGAACCGCAGCCAGCGCTGGTCGCCCCCGATGACGTGGTGCACGAGGTGACCGAACTCGTGGAACAGCGTCACGACGTGGGTGTGCTCCATCAGCCCGCGCGGGAAGTTGCAGACGAGCACGCCCTCGGGCAGTTGCCGGCCGCTGACGCCGCGCACGAGGTCGAACTGCGCCGCGTGCTTGAACTTGCCCTCGCGCGGGTGCAGGTCGAGGTAGATGCGGCCCTTGAGCTCGCCCTCGACCACGACGTCGTAGGCGGTGACGTCCTCGTGCCAGGCGGTGGACTCGGCCGGCCGGTACTCCACGCCGAACAGGCGGGCGGTGACGTCGAGCAGGCCGCGGCGCACCTGGCCGAAGTCGAAGTAGCGGCGGACCTCCTGCGCGTCGAGGTTGTACTGCTCGCGGCGCACGAGTTCCTGGTAGTAGGCGAAGTGCGAGGCGTCGAACGTCGTCGCGTCCGGGTCGTCCTGGTGCTGGCGCTCGACGAGGACGGCCTTGTCGCGGCGCGCGGCCGGCTCGGCGGCGTCGGCGACGCGCTCGATGAACTCGGCGATGGCCTGCGACGTCCCGATCATCTTGACGTCGGTGTCGTAGTCGGGCCAGGTGCGGTAGCCCAGGATCCGGGCCCGCTCGTCGCGCAGATCGACCATCTCGTGCAACACCGCGTCGCCGGCCGGCCAGCCCCGGTTCAGGAACTCGTGAGCGAGGTCTCGGCGGGCGTCGCCGTCGGTGGCGAAGGTGCGAAACGGCAGGTAGTCCGGGTAGTCGGTGGTGATGGTGACCAGGCCGTCGGCGTCGACCGGGTGGCCCTGGACGAAGTCGTCGGGCAGCCCGGCCAGCCGGTCCGGAGTGATGCGGATCGACCGGACGTCGTCGCGGGTCAGCCGGGCGAAGTCCTGGTCGAGGACGGTGAGCCGCTCGGACAGCTCGCGCAGCCGGGCCAGGACGTCGTCGGACTGGTCGACGCCGCTGCGGCGGTAATCGCGCAGCACGTGCTCGCGCATGCGGGTGGCCTGCTCGTCCAGGCCGGCGGGGTCGGTGGCGTCGACGACCTCGAACAGGGCGCGGTCGAGCCCACGGTTTGTGCGCACGCGATCGACCTGCTGCACGCGTTCCTCGGCCAGGGTGCGCACCGCGGCGTCGGGGTGGACCTCGCTGAGCAGCCCGGCGGCGCTGTCGGCGGCGCCGAGCGCGATGTCGGCGTCGTTCCAGAGGTTCAGGACGTCTTCCGTGCTGCGCCGGCTGCCGTCCTTGAGGGCGGCGATCGCCTGCTCGGCGGTGGCCAGACCGGCGTCGACCCGGCCGGCCAGCCAATCGGCCCAGCCGTCGGCGGGCAGGGCGAGGGGTTGCGGTGCGCTCACCACCTAGACGTTAGCGAGCGACGGTGGCCACGCCGCACCTACCCGCGTCAGCGAACTCAGTGGTCAGGCCGACTTTTCGCGGCGCTCGCGCTTCGAGGGCTCGCGGGGCACGAGGGTCGGGTAGACGTGGTCGAGCACCGTCCCGCGGGTGATGACGACGCGGGCGACGTCCTCACGCGAGGGCACCTCGTACATCACCGACAACAGCACTTCTTCCATGATCGCGCGCAGGCCGCGGGCGCCGGTGCCGCGCAGGACGGCCTGGTCGGCGATGGCCTCGAGGGCGTCGTCGCTGAATTCCAGCTCGACATTGTCGAGCTCGAAGAGCTTGGCGTATTGCCGGACCAGCGCGTTCTTGGGCTCGGTGAGGATCTGCACCAGCGCGTCGCGGTCGAGGGGCTTCACCGAGGTGATCACCGGCAGCCGGCCGATGAACTCGGGGATCAGCCCGAACTTGATCAGGTCTTCAGGCATGACGTCGCCGAAGACGTCCTTGGTCTCCTTGTCGAACTTCGTGTGCAGCTCGGCCCCGAAGCCCAGGCCCTTCTTGCCCACCCGCGACTCGATGATCGTGTCGAGGCCGGCGAACGCGCCGCCGACGATGAACAGCACGTTCGTCGTGTCGAT
>CAXTHY010000071.1:0-8891 GCA_964244175.1 uncultured Jatrophihabitans sp.
ACGACGCCACCAAGCAGGCCGGCGCCGCGGGCGGCAAGGGTTCCATCGACCCGGCGGACGCCGACAAGCTGCTGGACCAGATCGCCCAGATCGACAAGATCTTCTGGGAGACGAAGCAGGCCGCCTGAGCGAGCCTCGAAGACATGACGACGGTCGAGGCCGGCCCCGGTGAGGGGCCGGCCTTTGTCGCGCCCGACCTGCCCGACGACGTCGAGCTGTGGTTGCTGCGGCACGGCGAGACCGAGTGGAGCGCGTCCGGCAAGCACACCGGGCGCACCGACGTCCCGCTGACCGGGCACGGCGAGAAGCAGGCCGAGGCCATGCGCGGGATGCTCGAGGGGCTGCGTCCGGCCCTCGTGCTCAGCAGTCCGCGGAGCCGGGCGCAGGAAACGGCGCGGCTGGCCGGCTTCCGCGACGTTGAGGTCGACGACGACCTGGTCGAGTGGGACTACGGCGATTACGAGGGTCGCACCACCGACGAGATCCGCGAGACCAACCCCGGATGGGACCTGTTCACCCACGGCGTCCCGGGCGGCGAGACGTCGGCGCACATCACCGTGCGTGCCGACCGGGTGTTGGGCCGCGCGGTCGAGGCGCTGGGCCGCGGGCCCGTCGTGCTCGTCGGTCACGGCCACTTCAGTCGGGCACTAGGTGCGCGGTGGATCGGCCTGTCGGTGCACGGCGGGGCTAACTTGATGCTGGGCACGGCCGCACCGTCGCAGCTGGGCATGTACCACGGCCAGCCTGTCATCGTCCGGTGGAACCTGCCGAACCCCGCGGCCGAGTAGATCTGAGGAAACCATGACCAACCCTTCCGACAGTGCCGGCGGTGCCCACAGCGCCGGCGGTGCAGGGGACGTCGTCGAGATGCGCGTGCCAGCTACCGTCGCATTCGTTTCGACCCTCCGGTTGACGACGGCCAGCCTCGCGGCGCGCTGCGACCTGACCGTCGACGACATCGAGGACCTGCGTCTCGCGGTCGACGAAGCCTGTGCGCTCCTGCTGCCCCACGCGGCGCCCGACTCGACGCTCGACGCCCGGTTCCGGCTGGCCGAGGGCGAGTTGGCGGTCGACACCTCGGTCCACTCGGTCGACGCCGAACCCGACCGCAGCGGCTTCGCCTGGACCGTGCTCGGCGCGCTCGCGAGCTCCGTCGACGTGATCCAGGTCGGCGATCGCTTGACGATCACCGTCACGAAGATCCGTGAGGCAGCGAACCGGTGACTGCCGGGCAAGGATCCCAGCGGGAGGAGCGGGCCCAGGCCGGGGACCTGCTCGCGCGGCTGCACGAGCTGCCCGAGGACAGCCCACGGCGCCAGGACCTGCGCGAGCGCCTCGTCGAACTCCACATGCCCCTGGTCGTCTACCTGGCCCGCCGCTTCTCCGGGCGCAACGAACCGATGAGCGACCTCGTCCAGGTCGGCGCCATCGGCCTGATCAAGGCCATCGACCGCTTCGACCCCGAACGTCAGCTCGAGTTCTCGACCTACGCGACGCCGACCATCCTCGGCGAGATCAAACGGCATTTCCGCGACACCGGGTGGCTGATCCATGTCCCGCGGCGGGCGCAGGAACTGCAGACGACGTTGAACGCCGCCCGCGCCGACCTGAGCCAGGAACTCGGCCGCGCGCCGACGGTCAAAGAGCTGGCCGAGCGCATCGAGATCGACGAGGAGACCGTGCTCGAGGCGCTCGACGCCGCCCGGGCCTATTCGGGGGTGCCGCTCGACGTGCTGGCCGCGCCCGGCGAGTCGGTTCCGGAGCACCCGATGCTCGGCATCCTCGACGAGGGTTTCGAGCAGGTCGAGCAGCGCGCGATGCTGCGCGAGGTGATCGCGAAGCTGCCCGAGGCCGAGCGCGACATCCTGTTGCTGCGGTTCGTGGCCAACAAGACGCAGACCGAGATCGCGGCGATCGTCGGGGTGTCGCAGATGCAGGTGTCGCGGTTGGTCGCGCGCGGCCTCAAGCGCTTGCGCGAGAGCCTCGGCGCGCCCGAGCCCGAATTGGAGCAGCGCCGCCGGCGCCGCTAGCGCGGCGGCTCCCGATCGAGAACCGCCCGCACCGGTGGGGTGAACAGCAGGTACAGCGTGGCCAGGGCGGCGACGAAGATCGGGCCGCCGTACCCGACCCGGCCGGCCTGGAAGGCAAGACTGTAGGCCACCGGCACGGCCAGCACCTGCAGCACCACGACGGGCGTGCGCGCGGCCGGGCGCAGCCGCAGCAGCCCCCGGGCGCCCAGACCCAGCACTACCGCTCCCCCGACGGCCAACGCCGCCCCGAAGAGTGCGCGCGCCACCGAGCCGGGACTGCCGTCCACGGTCTTCTCCACCACCAGACCGGCCGCCGCCAACAACGCGAGGCACTCGGCGCCGATGATCGCGCACGCGACGAGTAGCGGCCGCGGGATCGGCGTCTTGTCCTCGGCTGCTCCTTGCTCGCTCACCCGGCCACGATATCGACGGGCCGTACGCCGGGTCCGGCGCCAACACGTAGGCTGCGCGGCGTGCGCGTCGTCGTCGTGGTGAACCCTCGGGCCACCGCGATGAGCCCCCGCGAGCGCGATGTCCTGGCTCATGCCCTCGGCAGCCAGTCCGAACTCGAGGTCCTCGAGACGCAGAACCGTGGGCATGCGGCAGCGCTGGCCTGCCGGGCGATGCGTAACGGCACCGACGCCGTGGTGGCGCTGGGTGGCGACGGCACGGTCAACGAGGTCATCAACGGCCTGCTGACCGACGGTGTGCACCCCCACGTGCCGGCTCTGGGCATCGTCCCAGCCGGCTCGACCAACGTCTTCGTGCGGGCTCTGGGGCTCTCCAACGACCCGGTCGAGGCGACCGGCCAGCTGCTCGAGGGGCTGCGTACCGGCACTCGACGCTCGGTGAGCATGGGCGTGGCCGACGACCGGTACTTCTGTTTCGCCGCCGGCCTGGGCTTCGACGCGGCCATCGTGCACGGGGTCGAGCGCAAACGCCGACAGGGCAAGCGCTCGACCCACACGCTCTACGCGCGCGTAGGGGCGCGGGAGTTCTTCCGCACCCCCCGGCGCCACCCGGGCCTGCACGTCGAGCTGCCCGACGGCACCCGCCTCGATGATGTCTACTTCGCGATCGTCACCAACACTGACCCGTGGACCTACGTCGGCAACCGGCCGCTGCACCCCACCCCCGAGGTCAGCTTCGACACCGGCCTGGCCGTGTACGCCCGGCGCCGGATGAGCACCGCCGGCGTGCTGTTCAGCATGGTCCGGTTGTCGGGAAAGAATCCGAAGATCGGGCGGCGCGGCGCGCACGTGGCCCACGATCTGGAGCACCTGACCCTGCTGGCCGACGACCCGATGCCCTTCCAGGTCGACGGCGACGGGCTGGACTTTCGCCAGAAAGTGACCTTCCGGTCGGTCGCGAACGCCATCTCGGTCGTCGTCGCGCCGCACCGCTAGCCGCTCGCGGCGGGGACGGTTAGGCCGCTTGGCCTCGACCGGATGGCTCGGACCGCGTACCGTCGCTCGAAGTGTCCTTCGCTGGCGCAGGAAGTGTCGGTGACCTGCCTTGCAGAAACAGGCTGCATGCTTGTACTGCGCGGTAGCTCGTGAAAGAATTCACAAGCCCGCGGGCGCGGACACCGCTCCACCCGAAGCGATTGAGGGAGATTTCTGAGATGGATTGGCGGCACCGCGCGATATGCCGTGACGAGGACCCGGAGCTGTTCTTCCCGATCGGGAACACCGGGCCGGCGTTGCTGCAGATCGAGCAGGCCAAGGCGGTCTGCCGACGCTGCCCAGTCGTTCAGGAATGCCTGACCTGGGCTCTTGAATCCGGGCAGGACGCCGGCGTCTGGGGCGGCTTGTCCGAGGACGAGCGACGGGCTCTCAAGCGTCGCAACGCTCGCGCGCGAGCGCGGCTCGCATAGGGGTGCGCTCAGCCCCCCACCGCCCGCTCAGCCCCCACCGCCCCGCTC
Source organism: uncultured Jatrophihabitans sp. (assembly GCA_964244175.1). GTDB lineage: Bacteria > Actinomycetota > Actinomycetes > Mycobacteriales > Jatrophihabitantaceae > Jatrophihabitans. The sequence continues at coordinate 3,955 of CAXTHY010000071.1, forward strand.
AGCCTCCGCGTGGGCGGCGGGAAATCGGCATGACGACCGCGGCCGCCGTGCCCCCTTCGTCGGATTCGCGGCGAAAGCGCACCGATCCCCCGAGTTCGGCCGATACCAGCGTATTGACGATTTGCAGGCCTAGCCGGTCGGACTTGTCGGCGCTGAATCCGGGCGGCAGACCGACCCCGTTATCGCGCACCGTCACCGTCAGCTCGCCCCGGCTGCGCGCGGCCTCGATCGCCACCTGACCGCCCCGCTCGTCGGGGAATGCGTGCTCGATTGCGTTCTGGACCAGTTCGGTGAGGACCAGCACCAGCGCCGTCGCCATCTCGGCCGGTATCTCGCCGAAACTCCCGCGCCGCTCAACGGCGATGCGATCGGCTGACCCCATGACGTCGCTCAACATGGCGAGCAGCCGGTCCACGACCTCGTCGAAATCGACCGCCTCGTCCATCGACACCGACAGCGTCTCGTGGACCAGGGCGATGGACTGGACGCGGCGCATCGACTCCTCCAGCGCCGTGCGCGCCTCCGGCACCGAAACCCGGCGCGCCTGCAGGCGCAGCAGCGCGGCGACGGTCTGCAGGTTGTTCTTCACCCGGTGATGGATCTCGCGAATCGTCGCGTCCTTGCTCATGATCTGCCGATCGCGCCGGCGCAGCTCGGTGACGTCCTGCATCAGCAGCAGTGCGCCCAGCGTCTCGCCCCGGGGCCGCAAGGGCAGGGCCCGGAACAGGATGATGGCCCCGCCGCCCTCGACCTCGATACTCGCCGGCTGCCCGCCGTCGATGGCATCGGCCACCGCGCCGGCCAGATCGCTCGCGTCGAAGGGGTCGTCGACCACCGTGCTGGTCAGCGCGTCGACGGGCTCGGACAGCACCGCACCGGTGATGCCGAGCCGGTTGAAGGCCGACAGCGCGTTGGGGCTCGCGTAGATGATCGTGCCGTCGGGCTCCAGGCGCACCAGCCCGTCGCCGACACGGGGCCCGGTGCCCTCTTCGGCGGCCGCCGCCGCGGCCGGAAACGTCCCGTCTGCGACCATCCCGGCGAGGTCGGCCGCACTCTGCAGGTAGACCAGTTCGAGCTGGCTCGGGGTACGGACGCTGGCCAGGTTCGCGTCGCGGCCGACGATTGCGATGATGTCGTCGCCGTAGCGCACCGGGATGGCCTCCCGGCGAATCGGCAGGTCCCCGTCCCAGTCGGGATCGACCTCGCGGAAGATCCGCGACTCGGAGTACGCGATGCGCAGCGGCGCGATGCGATCGCCGCGCAGCACGACCCCCACCTGGTCGTGCTGGTAGGCGGTGGGCCCGGTCGTCGGGCGGCACTGGGCCACGCAGAGGAACGCCGGGACACTGCCGGCCTCGGCCGCCGGGATCGCAACCGGCACCCAGAGCAGCAAATCGGCGAACGCAAGGTCGGACAGCAGTTGCCACTCGCCGACCAGCCGGGCGATGTGGTCGACCTGCGTCTCGGACAGGGGGGTGCGGGCGGCGAGGGTGTCGGTCAGTGCGGACATGAGACCTCGAGCCTGCCATCCGCCCGGACCGACGGTGCAGGCCGGCCTGTTCGCCTAACCTGAGGCGTGTTCCACATCGTCTTTGTCGAGCCTCGGATCCCGCCCAACACCGGTAACGCGATCCGGCTGGCCGCCGCCACCGGTGCCCACCTCCACCTCGTCGAACCGCTGGGCTTCACGATGACCGATGCCCAACTGCGCCGCGCCGGGCTCGACTACCACGACCTCGCCCAGGTGACCGTGCATCCGTCCCTGGTGGCTCTGTGGGACACGCTGCTGCCGGCGCGGGTGTTCGCATTCACCACCCGAGCCGCGACCGGCTACACCGAAATCGACTACCGCCCGGGCGATGCGCTGATGTTCGGGTCCGAGCCGGACGGACTGCCGGACGCGGTGCTGTCCGACCCGAACGTCACCGACCAGCTCCGCATCCCAATGCTGGCCGGGCGCCGGTCGATGAATCTCGCCAACTGTGCGTCGATCGCGGTGTACGAGGCGTGGCGGCAAGCGGGTTTCGCGGGGTCGGTCTGAGGCCCGAAGGCTGGAGCCGGGTGATGGGTGAATTTGAAACTGTATTACCACGTAATACAGATCGTGAAACAGCACTGGGGTGCCGCCGCGAGACGCGCGGCCGGGTCTTGCGCCAGACTCCTCGCGTGAGCGGCGAAGAAGCTGGTGGACCGGGTGGCGCCGCGCGCCGGCTGAGCGTGGCCGTCGGTCGTGCGGTCGGTCAGAGCGGGCGCAGGTGGACGGCCACGCTGAGGCCGCCACCGGGGTTCGCCCGGGCCTCGATCGACGCCCCGTGGGCCGCAACGATCGAGCGGACGATCGTGAGCCCGAGACCCACGCCGCCACCGTGATCGAGGCGTTCGCCGCTCAACCGTCGGAACGGCTCGAACAGGCCGGGCACCGCTTCCGGAGGCACGAGCGGCCCGGTGTTGTCGACGCGCAGCGTGCCGTCGCCGTGCACAGCCACCCGCACTCTGCCGCCCGGCACGTTGTACTTGATCGCGTTCTGCACGAGGTTCACCAGCAGCCGTTCCAGCAGCGGCGGCTCGCCCAGGACGGTCAGCGCCGCGAGGTCGGTCTCGATCTCGACGTCGCGCTCCTTGGCCGAGGTGCGCAACAGCTCGACGGTGTCGCGCGCGAGTTGATCGATACGGATCGCCGTGCTGGCGGCGAGTCCGCGGTCGGTCTCGGCCAGCGTCAGCAGACCGTCGACCAGCTGCTCGTTGCGCTCATTGGTGGCCAATAGTTGACGCGACAGGAGGTCGAGCTGTTCCGGGGTGAGCGCTGACGACAGGCTGACCTCGATCAGCGCGCGTTGGGTGGCCAGCGGGGTGCGCAGCTCGTGCGAGGCGTTGGACGCGAAGCGGCGCTGCGCCTCGTAGCCCTCGGCCAGGCGGTCGAGCATCGCGTCGATCGCGTCGGCCAGCCGGCGCGTTTCGTCGTGTGCGCCCGTCGCCCGCAACCGCAGGCCGACGCTGGTCGGCCCGAACCGCGCGACGGTGTCGGCCATCGTCGCGATCGGGAGCACGACCCATCGACCCAGGCCGTAGCCGGCGCCGGCGGCCAGCGCGGTAGCGCCGAGCAACTCGACCCACGCCAGCGCCGGGCTGTAGCCGCCGCTGCACGAGTTGAGCAGCGACTGCCACGACTGGTTGCAGACCGGCAGCCCGCTGCGGTAGTACCGCAGCAGATCCAGGGCCGCGTAGAAGCTTGAGTACAGATACAGCCAGCCCAGCGGCCAGCTGACCAGCACCGCGATCACCGCGCGGCGGCGGGGCGTCAACGTCACGAGCCGAACCGGTAGCCCACCCGCGGCACGGTGTGCACGACGGCCGGCTCACCGAGCTTGCGCCGCAAGGTCATGACGGCCACCCGCACCGCGTTGGTGAAGGGGTCGGCGTGCTCGTCCCAGGCCTTCTCGAGCAGTTCCTCGGCACTGACCACGATCCCGACGCTGCGCATCAGCACCGACAGCACCGCGAACTCCTTGGGTGTGAGGTCGAGCAGCCGCCCGTCGCGGAACCCGCGGTGGCGGGGGATGTCGAGCACCACCCCGAACGCATCCAGCACCGGTGGCGACCCGGTGGGCGGGCGTCGAGCCAGGGTCTGGATCCGGGCGGCGAGCTCGGCGAAGGCGAACGGCTTGGTCAGGTAGTCATCGGCCCCGAGGCCGAGGCCGTCGACCCGGTCGCGGATTCCGCCGGCCGCGGTGAGGATGAGGATGCGGGTGCCGACGCCGGTCTCGACCATCCAGCGGCAGACGTCGTCACCGGTGGCGTGTGGCATGTCCCGATCGAGTACGGCGACGTCGTAGCGGTTGACGTCCAGCCGCTCCATGGCTGCGGCGCCGTCGTAACAGACGTCGACCGCCATCGCCAGCTTGCGCAGCCCTTCAGCGACGGTGTCGGCGAGCAGCCGCTCGTCGTCGGCCAGCAGGACACGCACGGTTTCGGCTCCCAGCTCGTCGGATGGCCAGCATCGCGCGCCCACCATAAGCCCGGCATAAGCGCCGCCCGAACCGCGCCGATAACCAGCGCGCAGCACGCTGCCGCCATGACCGCCACACAGCTCGCCTCGCCTCCGACGGTGCCGCCCGTTCGCCGGCGCCGCCACCTCCGCCTCGCACCGGCGCTCGTCCTCACCGCGATCGCCGCCGTGGTGGCCGCAGCCTGCACGGCCAGCGCAGTGCGGCATGCGCTCGACGACCGCAGCCGCGACTACTTCGGCGGGCAGGAATGGCCCACGCACGGACAGGCGGCCTACCGCATCGGCAGCGGCGCCGTGCACGCCAGCCCGGGCCAGCGTCGAGCGCCGATCGCCAGCCTAGCCAAGGTGATGACGGCCTACGTGGTGCTGCAGCGCCGTCCCCTCACGGCTGACGGCGCCGGACCGTCGATCCTGGTGACGGCGCGCGACGTCCGCGACTACCGGACCCGGCGGGCGCAGGGCCAGTCCGTGGTTGCCGTGCGCGCCGGGGAACGGCTGTCCGAGCGCGACGCGCTGCTGGCCCTGCTGCTGCCGTCGGCCAACAACGTGGCCGTGCTGCTCGCCCGCTTCGCCGCCGGCGACGAAGCGGCGTTCATACAGGCGATGAACGCGAAGGCGCGCCGGCTGGGCATGCGACACACCGTCTACACCGACCCCAGCGGGTTCGACCCGCGGACGGTGTCGACGGCGGCCGACCAGGTGCTGTTCGCCGGCGTCGCGGCCCGCCACGAGGTGCTGGCCGCGATGATGGCTCGCACGTCGGCCCGCTTGCCGGTCGCCGGGACCGTCCGCAATACCGACGTGCTGCTCGGGCACGACGGCTTCGTCGGGATGAAAACCGGGTCGGACGACGCTGCCGGCGGGTGCTTCATGTTCGAGACCTGGCGCGTGGTCGACCGCCGGGTCGTCCCGGTGTTCGGGGTGGTGCTCG
>CAXTHY010000071.1:8901-20583 GCA_964244175.1 uncultured Jatrophihabitans sp.
GCCAGCGGGGCCGTCACCTTATGCTGACCGGCCAGTACGCGGCTCGGCAGCTGGCGCTCCGGGTGGCGCCGAAGGCGGCCGCCGGGTGAACCGCGGCGGCCTATTCGGCGCGGTACTCGAGATGCGCGGACTCGATGGAGACCTCGACGATCCGCGTCCGGATGCGCTCATGCAGGCTCGGTGGGGCCTGGTCACCGCCGCAGCAGCGCGCGATCAGCGAGCGGACGTCCTGCTCGAGACCGAACTGCCGCAGGCACGGCGCGCAGCCGTCGAGGTGCTGGCGGATGCGGTTGCGCACCGCACCGTCGCTCTCGTCGTCGAGGTAGAGGTACACGTCGCGCAGGACGTCGTCGCAGTCGATGTTGCCGGGACCGAAGCCGAAGTCGCTCATGACGGCGTGGCCTCGGTCTTGACCAACCCGCGGTCGCGGGCGTAGTCGGCGAGCATGGCCTGCAGCTGGCGGCGGCCGCGGTGCAAACGCGACATCACCGTCCCGATCGGGGTCCCCATGATCTCGGCGATCTCCTTGTAGGCGAATCCCTCGACGTCGGCGAGGTAGACCGCGAGGCGGAAGTCCTCAGGCAGCGCCTGGAGCGCGTCCTTGACGTCGGAGTCCGGCAGGTGGTCCAAGGCTTCCATCTCGGCCGAGCGCAGGCCACTGGACGTGTGGGATTCGGCCCGGGCGAGCTGCCAGTCCTCGACGTCCTCGTTGCCCGATTCCTGCGGCTGGCGCTGCTTCTTGCGGTAGTTATTGATGAAGGTGTTCGTGAGGATGCGGTACAGCCACGCCTTGAGGTTCGTGCCCTCGGTGAACTGGTGGAAGGCCGCGAACGCCTTGACGAACGTCTCTTGGACGAGATCTTCGGCGTCGGACGGATTGCGCGTCATGCGCATCGCCGCGGCATACAGCTGGTCCAGGAACGGGAGCGCGTCCCGTTCGAACCGTGCGCGGCGGGCTTCGACCGTCTCCTCAGCCACCCTGCTCCCCTCGACGGGCCGGATACCCGTATCGGTGGAGGGTATCGCGCGGGCCGGCAGCGGCTGGATCGCAGCTGCGATGCCAGGGCGCTGAACCGCCGGGCGCGCTGCGGTCGATACGGTCATCGGCTTGCCGGCTCCTCTCGCCTTGTCTGCGAATGGAACGACGAGAGCGGCGCGGACATTCCGGCTAGTTTCAGGCTCATGGCCACCGCGACGCCGGCGACGGCTCTGCTGACCCGGCTGAAGATCCCGTTCACGCTGCACCCGTACGAGCACGACCCGCGGGCCCACGCTTACGGCGACGAGGCGGCCGAACAGCTCGGTATCGACCCCGCCCGCATCTTCAAGACGCTGATCGCCTCGGTGGACGGCAAGCTCGCCTGCGCCGTGGTGCCGGTGGCCGCCCGGCTCGACCTGAAAGCTCTTGCCGCGGCCGTCGGGGGCAAGCGTGCCGAGTTGGCCGAGCCGGCGGCCGCGGCCCGGTCCACCGGCTACGTCGTCGGCGGGATCTCACCGATCGGGCAGAAGCAGCGCCTGCGCGTCGTCGTCGACACCTCGGCCCAGGACTTCGATACCGTCTACGTCTCGGCCGGCAAACGTGGGCTGCAGGTGGAACTCAGCCCGGCTGATCTGCTGCGCGCGGCGCAGGCGATCCCTGCGCCTGTCGCGTCTTGCGCCTAGGTTCGGCCGCAAGCCGATCGGGCAGTTTCTGCACCGCGGCGGCGATGGCGATGGTCAGCAGGACGTAACACGCGGTGAGCGGCCCCAGCTTCGGTTCGACGCCGGCACCGACGGCCAGCGCCGCGATCACGACCGAGAACTCGCCGCGCGGGATCAGGGTGACCCCGGCCCGCCACCGTCCGCGTCGCTTCACCCCGGCCCGCTTGGCCGCGACGTAACCCGTGCCGATCTTGGTGGCCGACGTGAGCACCACGAGGATCAGGGCGAGCGGCAGCGCCGGCAGTAACGTCCCCGGTTCGGTCGAGAGCCCGAAGGTGACGAAGAAGACCGCCGCGAACAGGTCGCGCAGCGGGGCGAGGACCTCGACCGCGGTCTCGGCCACGGCACCGGACAACGCGATGCCGACGAGGAACGCGCCGACCGCGGCCGACACCTTCAGTTGATCTGCGATGCCGGCGACCAGCAGCGTCAGCCCGAGCACGCCGAGCAGCAGCGGCTCCTGGTCCTCGGGCGAGAACATCTTGGTGATGGTGTGCCCGAAGCGCGCGGCCACGACGATGATCAGCGTGACGGTGCCGGTCGCGACCACGACCGCGAGCACCACCGCGGAGGCGCCGCCGGCCGCCAGCAGCGCCGTCAGCAGTGGTAGATACAGCGCCATCGACAGGTCTTCGAGTACGAGGACACCGAGCACCGCAGGAACCTCGCGGTTACCGAGGCGGCCCGAATCGCCGAGCATCTTCGCGATCACCCGGACGACGACACCCAGGTGACCCCGGCGAGGGCCACGGCCGCCAGCCCGCCCCAGCCGGCCAGCAGCGCCACGACGGCGCCGGGGATCGCGTTGGCCAGGCCGTCCAGCACCCCGATCGGGGCCTGCGTACGGATGCTCTGCAGCAGCTCGCCGGCCGAGTACTCCAGGCCGAGCATCACCAGCAGCAGGACGACGCCGATCTCGGAGGAGATTGACAGGAAGTCCTCGCTCGCGGTCAGCTTGATGACGCCGCCCTGCCCGAAGAACAGCCCGGCGAGCAGGTAGAGCGGGATGACCGGGACGTGCAGGGCCCGAGCAACGCGGCCGATCAGGCCGAGCGCGAACAGGATCGCGCCGATCTCGATCAGCAGGCTGGCAACCGAGTGCCCGCCCGCCGAGTCGCCGGACGCGAACAGCATGCCTCAGCCGCTGCCGTCGAGGATTCGGGCGAGCTGGTCGAGGCCGTCGCGCGTACCCACCGTGATGACGAGGTCGTCGGCTAGCAATCCGAAATCCGGGCCGGGCGAGGGATGGGTGGTGCCCGAACGCAGGACGGCGACGATGGACGCGCCGGTGCGGGTGCGGGCCTGCGTGTCGCCGAGCGGACGGCCGGCGAACGGTGAGTTCGGCGCCAGCGGCAGCTGCTCGGTGAGCACGTCGTCGGCCTGGCTCTGCAGGTTGGCCAGGCGCATGACGAGCTTCGGCGCCCCAAGCAATTCGGCGACCGCGTCGGCCTCGTCGTCGTTGAGGGCAATCGTCGCCTCGGCGCCGTCACCATCCTCGTCGTAGACGACGATGTCGCGCATGCCGTTGCGTCGCGTGACGATGCCGACCCGCCGACCGTTGTGCAGCGAGATCTCCTGACACACCCCGAGCCCGGGCAGCACCCGGCTGATGATCTCGATGCCCATGGCCGGCAGCGTACCGAGGCGGCCTGTGCCGTCCGGCTCGCTTGGGTCAGGGGGTCGGTCAGGGGGCGGGGATGCGGGCGGCGACGAACGCGATGGCCGCACCGGCCACGGCACCGGGGTCGCGTTTGAGCGCGTGGTCGGCCCCGGGCACCACGACGATCTCGCGGTCGGCGCCGGGCGGCGGCATCCCGAACGGGTCACGATCGCCTTGCACGACGAGGACGGGCACGCCCGCGGCCTCGAGTTCGGGCAGCCGCGTGTTCTCGGGCTGGCCCGGCGGGTGCAGCGGGAACGCCAGCGCCAGCACCCCCACTGCGCCGGACTCGAGCGCGGTGCGGCAGGCGACCCGGGCGCCGTTCGAGCGGCCGCCGACGATCATCGGCAACCCGCCGAACCCGCGCCGGCGGCGGACGGCCGCGACGGTGTGCAGCCAGCCGGCGTCCTGTTTCACCGGGCTGGCCGGGCTGCGTCGACCGGCCGCGCGGTAGGGCTGCGTCACCCGGACGACCGCGATGCCGGCCTTGAGTGCCGCACCGCGGATCGCCAGCAGGTCGGCGGTGTCGATGCCGCCGCCGGCGCCGTGGGTGAGCACCAGCAGCGCCCGCGCCGCACCGCGGGGGCGGTCGATCTCGACCCAGCCGGCGCCGCTCGGCGTCGGTACGTCCAGCCGCATCAGAACAGCGCCTGCGCCTCGGGCTGCGGCTCGGCCCGCTCGACGAGTTTCGGCCCGTTGTTGTCGACCTTGTTGACGAGGGTGGCGACCGGCCGCAACTCGAGGTGCTCGCCACGGGCCTCGTCCCACGAGGCGAGCAGATCGGCCGGGTCGTCGACGCTCGGGTCCAGCCACCGCGTCCAGGCCGAACGCGGCAGCACCAGCGGCATGCGGTCGTGGATGTCGGCCAGCGCCCCGGCCGAGGCCGCGGTGACGATCGTGCACGACGTGATCGTCTGCCCGCGCTCGCCCCAGAACTCGTAGAGGCCGGCGAAGGCGAGGGGGTGACCGTCCTCGGCCGTCAGGTAGACCGGCTGCTTCGTCGCGCCGTCGTTGGCCCGCCACTCGTACCAGCCGTCGGCCGGCACCAGGCAGCGCCGCTTGGCGTAGGCCCGCCGGAACGCGTTGGTGCTGGCCAGGGTCTCGACCCGGGCGTTGAACATCCGGCCCTGGGTCTTGCGGTCCTTCGCCCACGACGGGATCAGGCCCCAGGACGCGACCCGCAGTTGGCGCGTGGGTGTCTTCGCCGGCGTCCCGTCAGCATCGCGCAGGGGACGGTTCACGACGACGCGCACCAGCTTGGTCGGCGCGACGTTGTAGTCGGGCTCGGGCCATCCGCCGTTGGTCGCATCGACGGCGTCGAACTCGTCGGTGAGGTCGGCATCGGCCTGGACGGAGACGTAGCGGCCGCACATGGCCCCGACGTTACCGACCTGCTCCGACGACCACCGGTGCGGCAGACTGGGGCCATGCAGACCTGGCCGGCGCCGCGGGCCCGGGAGGCGGTTCGGGCCACCGTGTCGTTGCCGGGTTCGAAGTCGCTGACCAATCGCCTGCTGCTGCTCGCCGCGCTCGCCGACAGCCCGTCGCGACTCGTCGCGCCGCTGCGGGCCCGCGACACGATGCTGATGGCCGCGGCCCTGCGTGGGCTCGGCGTCGGGGTCGACGACGACGGCGCCGATCTGATCGTGACCCCGGGGACGCTGCACGCTGGCGCCGTCGACACCGGCCTGGCCGGGACCGTCATGCGCTTCGTCCCGCCGGTGGCGGCATTGGCCGACGGCCCGGTGACCTTCGACGGCGACGCCTATGCCCGCGAACGCCCGATGCGCACGCTGCTCGACGGGCTGCGGCAGGCCGGGGTCGAGGTCGACGACGCCGGGCGCGGCCGCCTGCCGTTCACCGTGCTCGGCCACGGCACCGTTGCCGGTGGCAGCGTGCACATCGACGCGTCGGCGTCGTCGCAGTTCGTGTCCGGGCTGCTGCTCGCCGGTGCGCGCTTCGACAAGGGCATCGAGGTGACGCACACCGGCGACGCCCCGGTGCCCTCGCAGCCACACATCGACATGACCCTCACCGTGCTGCGCGCAGCCGGTGTCGACGCGGTGTCGACGGCGCCCGGCTCGTGGCAGGTGGCGCCCGGCCCGATCAGCGGCGGCGAGCGGGTTGTCGAGCCCGACCTATCGAACGCAGCGCCGTTCCTCGCCGCCGCCATGGTCGCCGGCGGCACCGTGCACGTGCCGGGCTGGCCGGCGAACACGACGCAGGCCGGCGACGCGCTGCGCTCGATCCTGACCGCGATGGGCGCCGACATCGAGGTCGACGCCGACGGGTTGACGATCACCAGCACCGGCACGATCACCGGGCTGGACGCCGACCTGCGCGACGTCACCGAGCTCGTCACCGTGATCGCGGCGCTGGCCGCGCTGGCCGACCGGCCGTCCGAGCTGCGCGGGCTCGGGCACATGCGCGGCCACGAGACCGACCGGCTGGCCGCGCTCCACAGCGAGCTGGGCGGTCTCGGCGGCACGGTCGTCGAGCACGCCGACGGACTCACCATCACGCCCGCGCCGCTGCACGGGGGCACGTGGCACGCCTACGCCGACCACCGGATGGCCACTGCCGGCGCCGTACTCGGGCTCGCCGTCGACGGCCTCGAGATCGACGACATCGACTGCACGTCGAAGACCCTGCCGGACTTCCCCGGCATGTGGTCGGCCCTGCTGGCCGGCTGACTGCATGGCGCGTAAGGCCCGGGCCCTCGACGAGGACGACATCCGCTCGCGCGCGAACCCGCGCGGCACTCGGCCCCGCTCGAAGCAGCGACCGGCCCACGACGACGCCGAGCCCGGGACGGTCTTCACCGTCGACCGCGGGCGCTACGGGGTGCTCGTCAGCGGCGTCGAGGTGACGGCCATGCGGGCCCGCGAGCTCGGCCGCGCGTCGATGGTCGTGGGCGACCGGGTCGGGGTGGTGGGCGACCTGTCGGGGGTGCCGGACGCCCTGGCCCGCATCGTGCGCCTCGACGAGCGCGACACGACCCTGCGCCGCACCGCTGACGACAACGACCCGCACGAGCGGGTGATCGTCGCCAACGCCGATCAACTCGTCATCGTGTCGGCACTGGCCGACCCCGAGCCGTCCTACGGTTTCATCAACCGCTGCCTGGTGGCCGCACTCAGCGCCGGCATCGAACCGCTGCTGTGCCTGACGAAGTCCGACCTGGCCCCGCCCGACCCGGTGATCGCGAACTACGCCGAGCTGTCGGTGCCGGCGATCGTCACGCAGCGCGGCGGTTCGCTGGACGAATTGCGCACCCACCTGCGCGGTCACGCGTCAGTGCTCATCGGGCATTCCGGGGTCGGCAAGTCGACGCTGATCAATGCTCTCGTGCCCTCGGCGTACCGCGCCACCGGGGTGGTGAGCGCGATCGGCAAGGGCCGGCACACGTCGTCGTCGGCCATCGCGCTGCGCTTGCCGGACGACGACGGCTGGGTAATCGACACGCCGGGCGTGCGCTCGTTCGGCCTGGCGCACGTGAGCGCCGACGACCTGCTGTGGGCCTTCCCAGATCTCGAGGACGGCGCCACGCAGTGCCGGCCCGGGTGCGAGCACCTGTCGGCCGACGCTGGCTGCCACCTCGATGCGTGGGTGAGGCAAGGGCATTCGACGCCCACGAGGTTGGCGGCGTTCCGCCAGTTATTGATCAGCCGCTGAGCAGCTTCAGTAGCGCGGCGGCGGGGCCTGGACGCCGGCGGTGTGCACGGGGCCGGGGCGCTCGCGCAGCGCGCCGCCGCTCGAGCCGGCCCGGCCGGCCAGGATCTCGGCGACGATCGAGATCGCGATCTCGGCCGGGGTGTGCGCGTCGATGTCCAGCCCGGCCGGGCCGTGGATGCGGTCCTGGTCAGCCTCGGCGACACCGCGCGCGGTCAGCCATTCGCGGCGCGCGGCCTGGGTGCGTCGCGACCCGAGCGCGCCTACGTAGCCGGGGCCGCCGCGCAGCGCGGCCTGCAACGCTGGGCCGTCGACGTCGCGGTCGTGGCTGAGCACCACGACGGCGTCACAACGGTGCATCGCGTCGGTATCGACGAACACCGCCACGATCCGTACCGACCAGCCCAGCAGGCCGGCGGTGGCGCGCAGGGCGTCGGCGATCAGCCCGTCGCCAACGACGACCAGGGTCGGTACCGGCCAGAGGGCGACAACGGCCGCGTCGTCGAGCACCGCGGTCGCGTTCGTGCCGCGACCGAACAGCCGCGGCACGGTGTCGCCGAAATCGGTCACGTCACGGATCGTCGCGGGTGTATACAACCGCGTCGCCCCGTCGCCCGTTGTCACCAGGCACACCGGCTCGCGGGCGGCCAGCCGCGGCCAGGTGTCAGGCGGGTAGCTCGAGGCCGGTTGCAGCAACACGGTGGCCGTGCCGCCGCAGGCCAACCCGGCCGCCACCGCGTCGTCCGCGCTGATCGTCACGTCCACAAGACCGGTGCCCGACAGCGCAGCGGGCGACAGTCCCTCGATCAGCCGCCCGACCGGCTCGCCACCCTCGATCCAGGCCGCCGCCGCGCCGGGGTCACGTGAGCTGAACCCGCGCGTCGCCACCACCGTCGCGACCCGCGGGTCGTGCCCGTCGGCGAGCCACTGCTGCACCTGCTCCGCGATGTCGTACACGTCGCCAATCGTGCCCCCAGAGCCCGCTTGCCTAAGCTCGAGGCCGTGCCCTTGACGCTGCACGAGATCAATCGCTTCCCGGTGAAGTCCTGCCGCGGTGAGTCGCGGGACTGGGCCGTCGTCGAGCGATGGGGGCTGGCCGGCGACCGGCGCTGGATGATCGTCGGCGACGACGGCGCGCAGCTCACCGCGCGCGAGTACCCGCAGCTGGTGCTGGTGCGGCCAACGTTGCGCGCGGACGGCGGGCTGGATCTAACCGCCCCCGAGCTGCCCGACCTGCACGTCGACGTTCCCGGCCCGGGGCGACTCGTCGACGTCAGCGTCTGGCGCAGTCGGTTGACGGCGGCCGCCGCCGACGACGACGCGCACGTCTGGTTCACCAAGGTGGTCGGCCGTTCGGCCCGTCTCGTCCACCTCGACGACCCCACCCGTCGGCACCCGAACCCGAACTTCGCGCGGCCGGACGATCTGGTCTCCTTCGCCGACGGTTATCCGCTGCACGTGATCACCAGCGCCTCCCTCGACGCGCTGAACGAGCTCATCGCGACCGGTCCGCTGGCCGATCAGGGCCCACTGCCGGCCATCCGGTTCCGGCCGAATCTGGTGGTGCACGGCGGAGCGCCCTGGGCCGAGGACGGCTGGCGCCGCGTCCGCATCGGTGCCGCGCTGTTCCGCAGCGTCAAGGGTTGCGATCGGTGCGTGCTGACCACGGTCGACCCGGTGACCGCACGCAAGGGCAAGGAACCGATCGCCACCCTCGCCCGGTACCGGCGGTGGGACGGCGCCACCTGGTTCGGGATGGATCTCGTGCCCGACAACCCGGGCGCGGAGGTGGTTCTCGGCGACGAGGTGGAAGTGCTCGAGTCGGTGCCGGCACCCGACGGACCGCCCCGTTGAGCCGGGGCTGAACAGGCGATCACCGGCCGGTACTGGTTGGGTGGACCTGACCAGAAAGGAGATCGATGATCGCCGAAGAGCCCATGACCGGTGGCCACAAGGCCAACTTCGACGACATCTACAACCAGGAGGATCCGCGAGCGTACTTCCGCACATTGGGTCCTCTCGGGTACCAGATCCCGCAGCAGGCGAAGCCGGTCATCGAACGCGTACACGCCGCCGCCGGGGGTGATCGCACGATCCTCGACGTGTGCTGCTCGTACGGCAGCAATGCGGCGCTGTTGCGTTACGACGTCGGCGTCGCCGATTTGATCGAGCGCTACACCGATCCCGAGGTCGACGGCCGGCCCATCGACGAGCGGATCGCCGCCGATCGCTCCTACTTCGGCCGGCGGGCGCGGGCCGACGCCCCGACGGTGCTGGGTCTCGATGCCGCGCCGCACGCGATCGAGTACGCCAAGGACGTCGGTCTGCTCAATGACGGCTGGGCCGCCGACCTGGAGTCGAACGAGGCGAAACCCGACCTGGGCGCGGGCCTCCGCGACCTCGGCATGATCGTGTGCACGGGCGGCGTCGGTTACATCGGGGCGCCGACGTTTGAGCGACTGCTGGCTCTCACCACCGATCCGTCCGAGGTCTGGCTGACGGTCTTCGTGCTCCGCACGTTCCCGTACGACGACATCGCCGCGGCCCTCGACAGGTTCGGGCTGGTCACCGAACAGCTGCCCGACCGGACCTACCCGCAGCGTCGCTTCGCCTCCGACGACGAGCAGCAGGCGGCGGTGCACGACGTCGTCGCCCGCGGCCTCGACCCGGCCGGCAAGGAGGCCGACGGCTGGTTCCAGGCCGAGTGCTACATCAGCCGGCCGATGCACGCCGCCGCGCAGCTGCCGGTGGAGCAGCTCGGCGGCGACTAGACGAGTGATTCCAAGGAATCGGACGGCGTGTCAGGTCCCAGCGAGGTCAGCGGCGTCCGGGCGCTCAGCGGTGTCCGGGTGCTCTGGTGGGGGTGGCTGTTTGTGGATGCTTTGCGTCGGGAGCAGGGTCTGGTCGATCTCGGCCGGACGCGGCGCGACGGGTTGCGTGGTTGGTCAGACGGCGCGGTCGGATCAGACGGGCGCGGTCGGGTCAGAGCGGCCGCGGCTGCGAGAACGGCGGCGGTCAGCTACCAGCGGATCCGGCTTACTGCCGCGCGAGCCAGTCGCCGATGAGCTGCACGGCCCGCTCGATCTCAGCGCCGTCGCCGGCAAAACACATCCGGATGAACTTGCCGCCATCGATGGGGTCGAAGTCGACGCCCGGCGCCACCGCGACGCCGGCCTCGTCGAGCAGCCGCCCGACCCAACTCAGCGAGTCTTCGGTCCATTGCGACACGTCGGCGTAGAGGTAGAACGCGCCGTCGGGCGGGGCGAAGCGGTCGATGCCGATCTGCGGCAGCGAGCGCAGCAGCAGGTCGCGGTTGGTGCGGTAGCGCGCGACGTTCGCGTCGAGCTCGCCGTAAGAATCGAAGGCGGCCACCGCCGCGAGCTGCGAGATCGACGGCGGGCAGATGGTGAAGTTGCCGGCGAGTCGATCGACGGCGTCGAGCAGGTCGTCGGGCACCAGCAGCCAGCCGATGCGCCAACCGGTCATCGAGAAGTACTTCGAGAACGAGTTGACGACGAGGCTGTCACGGCCCAGCGACCACGCGCACGTGCCCGGTTCACCGTAGGTGATGCCGTGATAGATCTCGTCGCTGATGAAGCGGGTGCCGTGTTCGGCGCACCACGCCACGAGGTCGGCGAGCTCGTGGCGCCCGACCATCGTGCCGGTCGGATTGGCCGGGCTCGCAATGATCAGCCCGGCCGGCGGATCGTCGAGCGCCTCCAGCTGCGCGACGGACGGTTGGAAGCGCGTGGCCGCGGCACACGGCAGCTCGATCACCCGGCAACCCAGGGCGGCAAGCATGTTGCGATACGCCGGGTAGCCGGGACGCGCCAGGGCGACGGTGTCACCGGCATCGAAGGCGCCGAGGAACGACACCAGGAACCCCCCGGACGAGCCGGTCGTGACCGCGACGTTGGCCGGTGACACGTCAAGCCCGACGTGTTCGGCGTAGTGCCGCGCGATTCGCTCGCGCAGCTGCGGGATCCCCAGCGCGTTGGTGTAACCGATGCGGTCGGTGTCGAGCGCTACGCGGGCGGCCGCGCGCACGGCGGCCGGCGCCGACGTCGAGGGCTGGCCGGCCGAGAGATCGACGATCGGCAAGCCGGCCTGGCGCCGCGCCGCCGCGGCGGCAAGCACGCGCATGACGTGAAACGGCGGCACTCCACCACGCTCGGCGATGTTCATACGTCCACCGGGCCGCCGATGCGCCAGTATTCGCCGCCGGCCCGCTCGAGCAGGGCGGCGTCGACGAGGTAGCGACGCAGCGCCGCGACGTCGTTCCAGATGTCGCGCAGGATCAGGTTGACGTCGAGCTCGTCGTAGCGCCGGCCCGGCTCGAAGCGCTGGGCGACGTGGTCGAGGACGATCTGCCGCTTGCGGCCACCGCGCGGCATCGCGGTCAGCCGGCCGTCGCGCAGATAGCTGCGCAAGACCTTCGCGGTCTCGGCCGCGCTGGGCGTCGGCGACGGGTCGGACACGGCACCGACGGTAGCCTGCCCGGGTGCCGGAATTCGCCGCGGATCTCTTGCTCGGCCAGCAGCTGGCCGATGCCGCCGACGCAATCACCATGCAGCGTTACGGCGCGGCCGACCTCGTGGTGGAGGCGAAGCCGGATCTGACACCGGTGAGCGACGCCGACCGGGCCGCGG
>CAXTHY010000072.1:0-3229 GCA_964244175.1 uncultured Jatrophihabitans sp.
CACCATGAAGTACCCGGCCGTCTGGATGACCGGCCCGTACGCCAAGGGCGAGGTGCTCTCCATCGCGTTCGCAGGCGAGGGCCAGCACCAGGACGCCGGCGCCAAGATGCTGCACCTCGCGCCGCACACGTCCTCGACGATCATCTCGAAGTCGGTGGCCCGAGGCGGTGGCCGCACGAGCTACCGCGGCCTCGTCCAGGTCAACAAGGGCGCGCACCACAGCGCCTCGACCGTGAAGTGCGACGCGTTGCTCGTCGATGACATCAGCCGCTCCGACACCTACCCCTACGTCGACGTCCGCGAGGACGACGTGTCGATGGGGCACGAGGCCACGGTCTCGAAGGTCTCGGAGGACCAGTTGTTCTACCTCATGAGCCGCGGCATGACCGAGGACGAGGCGATGGCGATGGTCGTGCGCGGCTTCGTCGAGCCGATCGCCCGCGAGCTGCCCATGGA
Organism: uncultured Jatrophihabitans sp.; assembly: GCA_964244175.1. Lineage (GTDB taxonomy): Bacteria > Actinomycetota > Actinomycetes > Mycobacteriales > Jatrophihabitantaceae > Jatrophihabitans. The sequence goes on from CAXTHY010000072.1 coordinate 457, forward strand.
GTACGCGCTCGAGCTCAACCGCCTCATCGAACTGCAGATGGAAGGAGCGGTGGGATAACACCCCACTGCGCATATGACGACCACTCAAATTCGACCTGTGACCGGCTCGCCGTCGGAGCGTTTCACCTCGCGCAACCCGGACGACTTCCCGATCCCGAACAGCTCGCAAGAGGACTGGCGGTTCACCCCGCTGGCGCGCATCCGCGCGTTCTTCGAGCCGTTCGAGCCCGACGGCGTGATCGAGGGTGACGAGTCCGTGCCCGAGGGTGCGCACGTCGACCTCGTCGATCCGGTGACACTCGACGCGTTCGGCGCGGCGCTGACCCCGGCCGACCGGGTCAGTGCGCTGGCCATGGCGAACGCGAGGCGCAGCCTGCACGTGCGCGTCGACGCCAACGCCGAGCTCACCGCGCCGATCGTGCTCTACCGCAAGGGGCTCCCCAACGGCAACGGGGCCGGTCGCTCCTACGCCCACCACGTTGTCGAGATCGGCGCCAACGCCAAGGCGACGCTGGTCATCGACCACCGCGGCCTGATCCAGATCGCGGCGAACATCGAGTTCATCGTGGGCGAAGGCGCAACGTTGTCGGTCGTGGCCGTGAACGCCGCCGACGAGGGCTCCATTCAACTCTCGTCCTACGCCGCGTTGGTCGGGCGCGACGCGACCTACCGGCACACCAACATCACCCTGGGCGGCTCGCTGGTGCGCAACGTCGCGACCGTGCGTTACGCCGGTCCGGGCGGGCAGGCCGAGCTGCTCGGCGTGAGCTTCGCCGGCGACGGCCAGCACTTCGAGGGCCGGCTGTTCGTCGACCACGAGCAGCCCAACTGCACCTCGAACGTGCTCTACAAGAACGCACTGCTCGGTAACTCCGCGCGCACCGTCTGGATCGGCGACGTCCGCATCCGGCCGAGCGCGACGGGCACCGAGACCTACGAGATGAACCGCAACCTGCTGCTGTCCGACGGCGCCCGCGCCGACTCCGTCCCCAACCTCGAGATCGAGACCGGCGAGATCATCAGCGCCGGGCACGCGAGCGCCACCGGACGCTTCGACGACCTGCAGTTGTTCTACCTGCGCTCGCGCGGGATCCCCGAGGACGAAGCCCGTCGCCTCGTCGTGCGTGGCTTCTTCGCCGACGTCGTCGACCGAATGGGCATCCCCGACCTGCAGCGTCAGGTCATGACCGCGATCGAGGCCCGCCTCGGCTTCATCCCAGAGCTGGAGAACGACTGATATGGCAACACTCGAGATTCGCGACCTGCACGTCACCGTCGGTACCGGCGACGACGTCACCGAGATCCTCAAGGGCGTCGACCTGACGGTGTCCTCGGGCGAGACCCACGCGATCATGGGCCCCAACGGGTCGGGCAAGTCCACGCTGGCGTACTCGATCGCCGGGCACCCCAAGTACACCGTCACCAGTGGCACCGTCACCCTCGACGGCCAGGACGTGCTGGCCATGACCGTCGACGAGCGGGCCCGCGCCGGGCTGTTCCTCGCGATGCAGTACCCGGTCGAGGTCCCGGGCGTGTCGGTGTCGAACTTCCTGCGCACCGCCGCGACCGCCACCCGGGGCGAGGCGCCCAAGCTGCGCACCTGGGTCAAGGAAGTCAACACGGCCATGAGTGAGCTCGGCATGGACAAGGCCTTCGCCGAGCGCAACGTCAACGAGGGCTTCTCCGGCGGCGAGAAGAAACGCCACGAGATCCTGCAGCTCGAGCTGCTCAAGCCCAAGATCGCCATCCTCGACGAGACCGACTCCGGCCTCGACGTCGACGCGCTACGTGTGGTCAGTGAGGGCGTCAACAAGGTCCGCGCCACCGGCATCGGCACGTTGTTGATCACCCACTACACTCGCATCCTGCGCTACATCGAGCCCGACTTCGTCCACGTCTTCTTCGACGGCCGGATCGCCGAGTCCGGCGGCAAGGAACTCGCCGGCACGCTCGAGTCCGAGGGCTACGCCCGGTTCGGGGTGCAGGAAACGGCTTCGGCATGACTCTGGACGTCGAAGCGGTCCGCAAGGACTTCCCGATCCTGGCCCGCGAGGTGCACGGCCACCCGTTGGTCTACCTCGACTCGGCCAACAGCGCGCAGAAGCCGCAGGTGGTCATCGACTCCGAGGCCGACTTCTACGCCCATCACTACGCCAATGTCGCCCGCGCGGTGCATACGTTGGGTAGCGAGGCCACCAGCGCGTTCGAGGGTGCGCGTGACATCGTCGCCGAGTTCGTCAACGCTCCGTCGCGCGACGAGATCATCTTCACTGCCAACATCACCGCGGCGTTGAACCTGCTGGCCTACGCGTTCTCGAACGCCACCACGTTCCTGGGCGCTGAGCGTTTCCGCCTCGGCCCCGGTGACGAGATCGCGGTCACCGAGATGGAGCACCACAGCAACATCGTCCCGTGGCAGCTGCTCGCGCAGCGCACCGGCGCGACGTTTCGTTGGATTCCGATCGACGACGACGGTCGCCTCGTCGAATCGGCCATCGACGAGATCATCAACGAGCGCACGAAGGTGGTCTCGTTCGTCCACCAGTCCAACGCGCTGGGCACCATCAACCCGGTCAAGCGCATCGTTGCCCGGGCCAAGGCGGTCGGCGCGCTGTCGATCGTCGACGCCGCGCAATCGGCCCCGCACCTGCCGCTGGACGTGCAGGATCTCGGCGCCGACTTCGTCGCCTTCACCGGGCACAAGCTGTACGGGCCGACCGGCATCGGCGTGCTCTGGGCGCGGCTCGAGCATCAGGACCGCATGCCGCCCTTC
>CAXTHY010000072.1:3239-20578 GCA_964244175.1 uncultured Jatrophihabitans sp.
CGGCCACAAGGTCTACGGCCCCAGCGGCGTCGGCGTCCTGTGGGGCCGCTACGACCTGCTCAAGGACCTGCCGCCGTTCCTCGGTGGCGGCGAGATGATCGAGACGGTGACGATGGAGGGCTCGACCTACGCCGAGCCGCCGCACCGCTTCGAGGCCGGCACCCCGATGATCGCCCAGGCGGTCGCCCTGGGCACGGCCATCGAGTACCTCGGCGGCCTGGGCATGCACGACGTCCGCGCGCACGAGAAGGACATCACGGCCTACGCGCTCGACGGCCTGCAGAGCATCCCCGACCTGCGCATCATCGGCCCCTCGGTGCCGGTCGAGCGCGGGGCCACGATCGCGTTCGCGCTCAAGGGCATCCATCCGCACGACGTCGCCCAGCTGCTCGACGAGCGGGGCATCGCGGTGCGCGCGGGTCATCACTGCGCCCGGCCGGTGTGCGTGCACTACGGCGTCCCGGCCACCACCCGCGCCTCGTTCGGCATCTACACGACGCACGAGGAAATCGATGCCCTGGTCCGCGGCGTTGCGCACGTGAAGGAGGTGTTCGGGTGAGCATCTCCATGGACTCGATGTATCAGCAGATCATTCTCGATCATTACAAGAACCCGCAACACCACGGCCTGCTCGACCCGTTCGATGCCGAGGTGCACCACGTCAACCCCACCTGTGGTGACGAGGTCACCCTGCGCGTACGGGTCGCCGACGGCGCGATCGCCGATCTCGGCTGGGACGGCGAGGGCTGTTCGATCAGTCAGGCCTCCACCTCGGTGATGAGCGAACTGGTCACCGGCAAGCCGATCGACGACGCCATGGCCTTGCAGCAGAAGTTCCTCGAGCTGATGCAGTCGCGCGGTGCGGCCGAGTTGACCGAAGCTGACGAGGACCAGCTCGAAGACGCTGTCGCGTTCGAGGGCGTCTCGAAGTACCCGGCCCGCGTCAAGTGCGCGCTGCTGGGCTGGATGGCGATGAAGAGCGCCGTGGCCGAAGCCGGCTGGGGCCGAGCGGAGGAGAACCAGTGAGCGCACCCACCCTGCCGTCACGGGATGATCTCGACGAGGCCATGCGTGACGTCGTCGACCCCGAACTCGGCATCAACGTCGTCGATCTCGGGCTCGTCTACGACATCCGCGCCGTGCCGGTCGAGGGCAGCGAGGCCTTGCCGGTCGTCACGATCGACATGACCCTCACCTCGGCGGCCTGTCCGCTGACCGATGTCATCGAGGACCAAGCGAACTCCGCGCTGACCGGCGGTCCGAAGCCGCTGGCGTCCGAGGTGAAGATCAATTGGGTGTGGATGCCGCCGTGGGGCCCGGACAAGATCACCGACGACGGCCGCGAGCAGCTGCGGGCCCTCGGCTTCAACGTCTGACCCACTCGCGCCGGCGGCCCACCGGCCGACCAGGGTCAATTCCGGATCTGTATTACGGCGTAATACACATCGGTATCTTGACTGCTTCTGCCGCCGCGACCGTTGACGAACCCGGCAATACTCGGGTTGTGCGCAAGCAGTAGCACTCCTCCCGCGCTGCGGCCGTAGTGTCCAGCCCATGACCACGGACGATCAACCGGGAGGGCCGGTGCCCGGCGCGCGGGCCGACATCGACGCCGACCTCTTCGACTACCGCGGCCTGCTCGATGACCACGAGCGGGGCCTGCTCGACCGCCTGCGCGCCTGGCTGCTCGAGAACCTGGCCCCGGTCGCCGACGAGCACTGGGCCAAGGCCGAGTTCCCGCACCAGCTGCTGCCCGGCTTCGGTGAGCTCAACGTCGTCGGCCTGCCCTACGACCTGCCCGGCACGCCCACCGAGGGACGGCTGCTCTCCGGCTTCGTCAGCCTCGAGATCTCGCGCATCGACTCGTCGTTCGCCTCGTTCTACGGCGTGCACAGCGGCCTGGCGATGGGGTCCATCTACTACTGCGGTGACGACGAGCAGCGCGAGCGCTGGCTGCCGGCCATGCGTCGGCTCGAGAAGATCGGCGCGTTCGGGCTGACCGAACCGCACGGCGGCTCCGACGTCGCCGGCGGTCTCGAGACCACTGCGCGCCGCGACGGCGACGGCTGGGTCCTCGACGGCGCCAAGCGCTGGATCGGCAACGCCACCTTCGCCGACCTCGTCGTCATCTGGGCCCGCGACGTCGACGACGACTCGGTCAAGGGCTTCGTCGTCGAGAAGGGCACGCCCGGCTTCACCGTTAGCAAGATGGAGGGCAAGCTCGCCCTGCGTACCACCCAGAACGCCGACATCGTCCTCGACGGCGTGTCGGTGCCCGAGGCCAACCGGCTGCAGAACGCCAATGCGTTCAAGGACACCAATACCGTCCTGCGGCATACTCGGGGCGGCGTCGCGTGGAGCTCGGTCGGCGCGATGATCGCCGTCTACGAGGTGGCGGTGCAGTACGCGAAGGACCGCGTCCAGTTCGGCCGCCCGATCGGCGGGTTTCAGCTGGTCCAGGACCTGCTGGCCCGAATGCTCGGCAACATCACGGCCTCCCTCGGGATGGCCGTGCGCGTGGCGCAACTGCAGGATGCGGGGATCTTCCGCGACGAGCAGGGCGCGCTGGCCAAGTCCTACTGCACCAGCCGGCTGCGCGAGACGGTCGCGCTGGCCCGCGAGCTGCTCGGCGGCAACGGCATCCTGCTCGAGTACGGGGTCGCGAAGTACTTCAACGACGCCGAGGCGCTGTACTCCTTCGAGGGCACCCGAGAGATCAACACGCTGATCGTGGGACGGTCCATCACCGGCCTCGGCGCCTTCACCTGACCCGCCCGGGACCTTGTCGGGTGCCGAGATGACCAGTTTCGTGCGCCGAAAGTGGTCAGCTCAGCACCCGAGAAGCGGCTGGGGCGCGGCGGCCGACGTTGACGCACAGCACCGCCGCCAGCGCGCACAATCCAGCGGCGATGTAGAACGCCAGGTCGTACGACCCGTCGGCGTCGCGTACGTAACCCGCCCCCGCCGCGGCCACCGCCGCCCCGAGCTGGTGCGCCGCGAACACCCAGCCGAACACCACCGGCGCCGAAGCGCCGAAGTAGCGTCGGCACAGCGCCACTGTCGGCGGCACGGTGGCCACCCAGTCCAGCCCGTAGAACAGGATGAACACCCAGGTGCTCGGGTTGGTGTGCGGCGCGAGCAGCGACGGCAGGGCGAGCAGTGAGAGTCCGCGGCCGATGTAGTAGACGAACAGCAGCAGGCGCGGGTCGTAGCGGTCGGTCAGCCACCCCGACAGGATCGTCCCGCCCACGTCGAACACCCCGACCAGCGCCAGCAGGCTGGCCGCGACGGTGACCGGCATGCCGTGATCGTGCGCCGCCGGGATGAAGTGCGTCCCGATGAGCCCGTTGGTGGTGGCGCCGCAGATCGCGAAGCTGCCGGCGAGCAACCAGAACACCCGAGTGCGGGCGGCGCCGAGCAGTGCCGCCACGGCGACCTTGGCGCTGCTCCCCGTGCGCGCCGCCTTCTGCGGGCCGGGATCGGCGTCGGTCGCGCCGTACGCGCGCAACCCGACGTCGTGCGGATGGTCGCGCATCAGGAAAATGACGAGCGGGATCACGGCCAGCGCCGCAACCGCCACCGTGACCGCCGATGGTCGCCAGCCGTGGTGCTCGGTCAGGGTGGCGATGAGCGGCAGGAAGATCAGCTGGCCGGTGGCATTGGCTGCGGTGAGGATGCCGCTCACCAGCCCGCGCCGCGCGACGAACCAGCGGGTCGACACGGTGGCGACGAAGGCCATCGACATCGAGCCCGTGCCGATGCCGACCAGCACGCCCCAGCACAGCAGCAGCTGCCAACTCGAGGTCATGAACACGGTGAGACCGCTACCGGCGGCGACGAGCAGCAGAGCGGTAGTGACGACCGGACGGATACCGAAACGGTCCATCAGCGCGGCGGCGAACGGCGACATCAGCCCGAACAGTGTCATGTTGATCGACATCGCCGAGCCGATGGTGGCGTGCGACCAGCCGAACTCCATGTGCAGCGGGTCCATCAGCACGCTGGGCACCGAACGGAAGGCGGCGGCGCCGAGCATGGTGACAAAGGTGATGGCGGCGACGACCCAGGCGCGGTGCATTCGGCGTCCCCCGCCGCCGACGGCAGGGGACTCGAGCAGCGCTGGGTCGCCGTTGCCCGCGTCGACGATGGGACCGGGGATGCTCACACCGCCCATCCTGGCGAGCGCCGCGGCATCCAGATAGTGGCAGGAATGCCAGTCTATGCAAGAATCCTGCCATGAGTGTTCGACCGGCACCGCATCGCGTCGTGGTGCTGCTGCTGGCCCCGGTGGTCGGCTACGACGCCGCGATCCCGCCGCAGTTGTTCGGCACCGCGGTCGACGACGCCGGCGCGGCGCTGTATGACGTCACCGTTGCCGGCCTGACCGGCGGACCGGTCGCCGGCGAGTCAGGCTACGACATCGTCCCGCGCGCGGACGCGTCCGCGCTGGCCGACGCCGACACGGTCATCATCCCGGGGACGCGCACGCCGGGCGCGCGCTACGAGGGCCGGCTACTCGACGCCGAACGCGAGGCGCTGGCCTTGATCCGCCCCGGAACGCGCCTGGTGTCGATCTGCACGGGCGCGTTCGTCCTGGCCGCCGCCGGCGTGCTCGACGGCCGCCCGGCCACGACGCACTGGGCCTACGCCGACCCGTTCCGCGCCCTGTATCCGGACGTCCGCCTCGACGAGAACAAGCTGTTCGTCGACGACGGCGATGTGCTGACCTCGGCCGGGCTCGCCGCCGGCGTCGACCTGTGCCTGCACCTGATCCGCCGCGACCACGGAGCGGCCGCGGCGACCCGCGTCGCCCGACACTGCGTCGTCCCGCCGTGGCGCGATGGGGGACAGGCGCAGTTCATCGACCGTCCGGTGCCCGCGGGCGACGACGACAGCACGGCCGCCGTCCGGTCCTGGGCGCTGCACAACCTGCACCGGCCACTGGACGTCGCCCGGCTGGCCCGCGAGGCGCGGATGAGCGTCCGCACCTTCAACCGCCGCTTCCGCGAGGAGACGGGGCAGTCGCCCGGCGCGTGGGTGCTCGCCCAGCGGGTCACGCACGCGCGGCACCTGCTCGAGAGCACCGATGCGCCGGTGGATGAGGTGGCGCGGTTGGCCGGGCTGGGCAGCAGCGCGAGCCTTCGCCAGCACCTGCGCACATCCGTCGGGGTGTCGCCGGCGGCCTACCGCCGCACCTATCGCGGCGCGTGAGTCTGCCGCTCCCGGAGCTTCTCGGGTGCCGAGCTGACCACTTTTCGCCGCGAAAAGTGGTCAGCTGAGCACCCGAGAAGGGGACGGGGGCAGGGGAGGGGGTGGGCGAGCACGTAGGCGTTGACGAACGGGCCGCCCTCGGCGCCGAAGTCGCGCTTGAGATCGTCATAGAAGGTGAGGTCGATGTACACCAACTTGTCGGCCGGGCAGTAGAACGGCCCGGCGCCGCTGTCGGCGCGGCCGCACCCCGTGGAGACCTGCCCGCTGAACCACACCGTCGGCACGGCGCGGTAGCCGGTGCCCAGACGCGGCAGCTCAGCCGCCCAGTAGTCCTGGATCGAGTCGATGTCGGCCACCCCCGCCGACGAAGGACACCAGCAGGTAGATGATCACGCCGACGACCCCCAGCCCGCCGCCGCCGAAGGCCACCCCGCGGCCACCGAGCAGGCCGCCGCCCCCACCCCGGGTGTCCTGCACCTCCGAGGTGTCGAGCCGCGCGTCGTCGTTGTAGTCCACGGACTCGATCCTGCCCGGAATTCACCGGCGAACCACCGGGTACCGTGGAGGTCATGGTGGTCCGGACCGAGAGGTGAGACGGCTGGTTACGACGCCACAGCCCTGTCCTCTTCCTGGAGTTTCCGCATGATCACCGCAACTGACCTTGAGCTTCGCGCCGGCGCGCGCATCCTGCTCGAACCCACCACCGTCCGCGTGCAGGCGGGCGACCGCATCGGACTGGTCGGCCGCAACGGCGCCGGCAAGACGACCAGCCTGCGGACATTCGCCGGCGAAACGCTGCCCCACTCCGGTCGTATCGAGCGCACGACACCGATCGGCTACCTGCCGCAGGACCCACGCACGGGCGACCTCGCCGTGCTCGCCCGCGATCGCGTGCTGTCGGCCCGCGGCCTCGACACCCTGGTCACCGACATCGCCAAAGCGCAGGTGCAACTGACCGAGCGTCCGGACGACGAGGCGTTGCTGCGCCGCTACGGCAGCCTCGAGGAGCGCTTCACCTCCCTCGGCGGCTATGCGGCCGAGAGCGAAGCGGCGCGTATCTGCGCGAACCTCGGCCTGCCTGATCGCGTCCTGGCCCAGCCGTTGCAGACGCTCTCCGGCGGCCAGCGGCGCCGGGTGGAGCTCGCCCGCATCCTGTTCGCCGACTCCGGCGCCGAGCCGACGACGTTGCTGCTGGACGAGCCGACGAACCATCTCGACGCCGACTCCATCACCTGGCTGCGCGACTTCCTGCGCCAGCACACCGGCGGCCTGGTGCTGATCAGTCACGATGTCAGCCTGCTCGACGCCGTGGTCAACAAGGTCTGGTACCTCGACGCCAACCGCGCGGCCGTCGACGTCTACAACGTGGGCTGGACGACCTACCTGCAGCAGCGTGAGACGGACGAGCGCCGCCGCCACCGCGAGCGCGCGAACGCCGAGCGCAAGATCGACCAGCTCAAGAGTCAGGCCGACAAGATGCGGGCCAAGGCGACGAAGGCGCGCGCCGCCCATCAGATGGACCGCCGCGCCGCCGCCCTGGCCGCGGGCCTGGCCGAGGTGCGCGTGCACGACAAGGTCGCCCGCTTGCGGTTCCCGGCCCCGGCTCCCTGCGGGCGTACCCCGCTCACGGCCGAGGGGTTGTCGAAGTCCTACGGCTCGCTCGAGGTGTTCACCGACGTCGACCTGGCCGTCGACCGCGGCGCGCGGGTCGTCGTGCTGGGCCTCAACGGGGCCGGCAAGACGACGCTGCTGCGCCTGCTGTCGGGGATCGAGACCCCGGACACCGGCGCGGTGGTACCCGGCCACGGCCTGCGCCTGGGCTACTACGCGCAGGAGCACGAGACGCTCGACCACGACCGCACGATCCTCGAGAACATGCGGACGTCGGCGGCGACGGTCGGGCGCGCTGACCTGACCGACACCGAACTGCGCAAGATCCTCGGCGCGTTCCTGTTCTCCGGCGACGACGTCAGCAAGCCGGCGGGGGTGCTGTCCGGCGGCGAGAAGACCCGGCTGGCGTTGGCGATGCTGGTGACGAGCGCCGCCAACGTCCTGTTGTTGGACGAGCCGACCAACAACCTCGACCCGGTCAGCCGAGGTCAGGTGCTCGACGCGCTGCGGACCTTCGCCGGCGCAATCGTGCTCGTCACCCACGACGAGGGCGCGGTCGAAGCGTTGGCGCCGGAGAAGGTGATCCTGTTGCCCGACGGCATCGAAGACACGTGGAGTAGCGAGCTCGCCGACTTGATCACGCTGGCCTGACCCGTCGCGAAACTGGCAACAGCACGTTCGGACGCCGTGGCACGGATTAGCCGAATGGCTCGCCCGGGCGGGCAGCCTTTGCAACCAAGATCGGGACGTCCGTCGCAATACGACTGACGTCGGGTCCGATGATCTTGCGACCGCCTGGGCGTACTGCTATCCACATAGTGAGGTTGTGCCACCAGCCGAGACACCGTCGTTGCCCAGCGGGGGCGCCTCGACCTGTACGAGAGGACGTCAATGGCTGTTCTGAAGAAGGGCGCTCGGATCACGGGCGCAGACCGCACCAAGCTCGCCAGCGAGCTGAAAAAGGCGTACGACAAGGGCAAGAGCATCCGTGAGCTCGCCGACACGCACGGACGCTCCTACGGTTTCGTCCACCGCGTGCTCTCCGAGTCCGGGGTTGCCCTGCGCGGGCGCGGTGGCGCGACGCGCACCAAGACCGCGAGCAAGGCGAAGGCGAAGGCCAAGAAGTAACGCTTGACTACTGTGGCGACCATGTCGTCACTGCAGATCGACCCGGAGGCCGGACTCCGGGTCGATCTACTTGGCGGGGTGGCCACGCTGACCCTCGACCGTCCCGACCGCATGAACGCGCAGTCGCCGATGATGTGGACGGAACTGACCCGGATCCGGGGCGAACTGCGCGGCGAGGTCCGGGTGGTCGTCATCCGCGGGGCTGGACGCGCGTTCTCAGCCGGCCTCGACCGGGACCTGTTCAGCCCCGACGCGCGCGACGGAATCCGGTCGCTGCCCCAGCTCTCGCAGGTTGACGCCACGGCGCGGATAGCCCAGTGGCAGCAGGCTTTCGACTGGTCGTCGCGGCCCGACCTGGTCAGCATCGCGGCGGTGCAGGGCCACGCGATCGGCGGCGGCTTCCAGCTCGCGCTCGGCTGTGACATCCGCATCCTCGCGCAGGACGCGCAGTTCACGATGGCCGAGCCCGCGCTCGGCATCGTGCCTGACCTCGGCGGCACGAAACGGCTGGCCGATCTTGTCGGTTACTCGCGTGCGCTTGAGATCTGCCTGACCGGTCGCCGGGTCGGCGCCGAGGAAGCCCTGCGCATCGGCCTGGCCTCGACCGTGGTCCCCAACGACGAACTCGACGCGACGGTCGAGCAGACGGTGACGGCGCTGCTGGCCATTGACCGGAATGCTGCGGCTGAGACGAAGGCGCTGCTGCAGCACGCCGCGACCCGCACGCAGGACGAGCAGCAGGCGGCCGAGCGCGACGCCCAGTACCGCCGGCTGCGCACGCTGGCCGGCCTCGAGGCCGAGGCCTGAGCATGTCGATGGATCACGCCAACGCGTGGCGCGTGATGAGTTCGATGCGCAAGCGCGGCGATGTCGGCAAGGTGCCGCCCGGCACCTGGCGGCGCGTCTTCCGCTTCGCCCGGCCCTATCGCCGGGAGCTGCTGATCTTCCTGCTGATCATCACTGGCAGCGCGTTGATCGGCGTCGTCACCCCGGTGCTGGCCGGCCGCGTCGTCAACGAGATCACCCGGCACGGCGCGGTGGGTGCCGTCATCGACATCGCGCTCGTCATCGCCGGGCTGGCGGTGCTCGACGCCGCCCTGTCGTTCACCCAACGCTGGTACTCGGCCCGCATCGGCGAGGGCCTGATCTACGACATGCGCACCGCGGTCTTCGACCACGTGCAACGCATGCCGCTGGCGTTCTTCACCCGCACCCAGACCGGTGCGTTGATCAGCCGCTTGAACAACGACGTGCTCGGCGCCCAGCAGGCGTTCACCTCGACCCTCTCGGGTCTGGTGTCCAACGCCGTGGGTCTGGTGCTGACCGCCGCCGTCATGTTCACGCTGTCGTGGCCGATCACCCTCATCTCCATCGTCATGCTGCCCCTGTTCGTGATCCCGGCGCGACGCATCGGCGCGCGGTTGCAGGAGATCACCCGCGAGTCGTACAACCTGAACGCATCGATGAACGCCACGATGACCGAGCGTTTCAACGTGGCCGGCGCGCTGCTCGTCAAGCTGTTCGGCCGGCCGGAGATCGAGGACGAGTCGTTTCGCGGCCGCGCCGCCCGGGTGCGCGACATCGGCATCACGTCGGCGATGTACGGCCGGGCGTTCTTCGTCTCCCTCACCCTGGTCGCGGCCTTGGCCCAGGCGCTGGTCTACGGGCTGGGCGGCTACTTCGCGATCAACGGTTCGCTGTCGGCTGGCACGGTCGTCACGCTGGCCCTGCTGCTCACCCGGCTGTACGGGCCGCTCACCGCGCTGTCGAATGCGCGGGTCGACGTCATGAGCGCGCTCGTCAGCTTCGACCGCGTCTTCGAGATCCTCGACCTGAAGCCGATGATCGACGACGCGCCTGACGCGGTGGAGCTCGGCGCCGACGCGCGCAGCATCGAGTTCGACGACGTCCGCTTCTCCTACCCGAGCGCGGCCGAAGTGTCGCTCGCCTCGCTCGAGGACGTCGCGGTGCTGGACACCGGAACGTCGCCGGAGGTGCTGCACGGCGTGACCTTCCGGGCGACGCCGGGGCAGATGGTCGCGCTCGTCGGGCCGTCCGGAGCCGGCAAGACAACCATCAGCCAACTGGTGCCGCGCATCTACGACGTCACGGGTGGCCGCGTACTGGTGGGCGGGCAGGACGTACGGGCCGTCACCCAGCAATCGCTGCACGACCGCATCGGGGTCGTGAGCCAAGAGGCCCACATGTTCCACGACTCGATCGCGGCCAACCTGCGTTACGCAGCGCCCGCTGCCACTGACGAGCAACTGTGGGAGGTGATCGACGCGGCCCAGATCGGTGACCTCGTCCGCTCGCTGTCCGACGGCCTTGACACCGTCGTCGGCGACCGCGGTTACCGGCTCTCGGGCGGTGAGAAGGCCCGGCTGGCGATCGCCCGGTTGCTACTCAAGGCGCCCGGGGTCGTGATCCTCGACGAGGCCACCGCGCACCTGGACAGCGAGAGCGAAGCCGCGGTCCAACTAGCGCTGTCGTCGGCGCTGGCCGGGCGCACGTCGCTGGTCATCGCGCACCGGCTCTCGACCGTCCTCAACGCCGATCAGGTGCTGGTGCTCGACGCCGGCCGGATCGTCGAATCCGGCACCCACGCCGAGCTGCTGGCCCAGCGCGGGCTCTACGCCGAGCTCTACCGCACCCAGTTCGCGAGCCAGGCCGCAGGTGTGGTGCCGTGAGGGCTCAGCCTTCTGGGGCCGCCGCCGCGGCCGGGGCGGACAGCGGGTCGGTGAGCAGCGGCGCGAACGCGATCTCCGCCGCACCGAGTAGTGGGGCGTTTGCGCCGAGCGCGGGCTGCACGAGCTGCACGGTCCGGCGGTGCGCTTCGAGCGCGTTCCCGGCGAGCGAACGCTCGATCTCCGATTGAGCGAGATCGAGCAGCACCGACAGCGAGCCGCCGAGCAGCACCCGCTGTGGATTGAGGGTGTTGACCAGACTGGCCAACGCGCGGCCCAGCGCCTCGGCGACGGTGCGCACCCCGGCGAGCGCCAGCGGCTCGCCGTCGCGCGCCGCGGCGAAGACCTCGGCCACGGCCGCGTCGCTGATCGGCCCGGGCCGGCCAGCAGCGGTGAGCAGCGCGCCGTCGCCGACGTAGGTCTCGACGCAGCCGTTCTTGCCGCAGTGACAGGGCGGCCCGGCCGGGTCGAAGATGTCGTGCCCGATCTCGCCGGCGTGCCCGTCGTAGCCGCGCAACGGGCCGCCACCGGTGATGATGCCGGCGCCGACGCCGATCCGGCCGAGCACGAAGACGACATCGTCGCAATCGCGTGCGCTACCGCGACGGTGCTCGGCGAGCGCGGCCAGGTCGGCGTCGTTCCCGACCGACACCGGGATGCCCGGCAGCAGCGAACGCAGATGTGCGCCGAGCGGCGCGTCGTGCCATTCGAGGTTCGGCGCAACGGCGACCTTGCCGGTGCGGCGGTCGACCGTGCCGGGCACGCTGACGCCGACGCCGGCCGGCACCGAGCCGCGCGCGCCCGCAACCTGCAACCGCGGGATCGCCCGCACCACCAGGTCGGCGACGGCCCGGTAGTCGTTCGCGGGCGGGCCCAGCTGGACGACCTCGCTGGCCAGGATGGCGCCGCCGAGGGCGACCGCGGCGACCGTCACGTGCGCCACGTCCACGTCGACGGCGACGGCGAAGGGCCCGCGCGAGCTCGGGCCGACGACGTGCGACGGCCGGCCCACCCCAGCGCCGCCGGTGGGCACGGTCTCCTCAACGAGGCCGAGATTCGTCAGCTCCGCCACCAGCGCGCCGACCGTCGAGCGGCTCACGCCGAGCCGCTGCGTCAACTCCGCGCGCGTGAGCGCTCCGTTGCGGTGGATCTGGTCCAGCATGACGGCGAGGTTGTGCCCTCGGATCGCGTCGGGACGGGTCGGTGCCGGTTGGCTGGACATGCGGCTGGTCGAAGCCGCTCGGTTACCCGCGGCGCGATCTGCGCCGGGACAACGCGTCGACCGCAGCGGCGACGAGCAGCACCGCGCCGGTGATCACGTTCTGGTACTGAGCCGGCAGGCTGGGCCGCAGCAGGATTCCGTTCGGGATGATCACGATCACCAGCGCGCCGATGATCGCGTCCCGGGCCTTGCCGCGCCCGCCGAACAGGGACGTGCCGCCGATCACCGCCGCGGCGACCGAGAACAGCAGGATGTTGCCGGAGCCGAGGTCGAGGGACACGCTGCCCTGGAAGGATGCCAGGAAGACTCCGCCCAGGGCCGCGAACGAGGACGAGACCACGAAGGCGCTGACCCGAATGTGGACGACGTCGATGCCGGCGCGGCGAGCCGCTTCGGTGTTGCCGCCGGTGGCGAACAGGTGGCGGCCCCAGGTCGTCTTCGTCAGCGCGATGGTGCACGCGATCATCAGCGTGATCGGTATCGACGCGGCCCACGGGATGCCCTGGATCTTGAAGTTCGCGTTCGGGTTGCGGTTCTGGTTGGCGAAGTAGGTGATGACCAGGGCGACGACCAGGATGATGCCGCCGCGCACCAGGACGAGGCCGTACGTGTCGGCCGCGAGACCGCGTTGCTGCGCCCGCCACGAGCGGAACAAGGTGTAGAGGAGATAGCCGCCGGCGATCACGGCGCTGAACACCCAGCTCCAGGCGACCGACATGTCGTTGTGCGTCAGGCCGTACCAGAACGCGTAGTTGTTGGTGCCGATCGGATTGCCGTTGAGCGCGAAGAGGACGACGCCCTGCCAGGCCAGGAACAGCGCCAGCGTGACGATGAAGCTGGGAATGCCAACCCGGGCGACGAGGAAGCCCACGAGCATACCCACGGCCGAGCCAAGACCGACCGCGAAGATCAACGCGAAGATGATGTGCTTGTCCAGGCCCGTCAACGTGATGATCAGGGCGACGACGATCATGGCGCACCCGGCATAGGCCTTGAGCCAGATGCCGAGCAGCAAGGCCACGATCATCAGCCCGAGCAGCATGCCGAACAGCAAGGTGGAGCCGGGGACGCCGCCGCGCAGGCCGCCCGACACGACCGCCTGGGCGGCGAAGGCGGCGCAGATGCCGCCCGTCGTCCCGGCCGACAGGTCGATCTCGCCGAGCAGCAGGACGAAGACGAGCCCGAGCGCGATCAGGGCGATGTACGCGCCCTGGCCGGGCAGGGCGCCGATATTGCCCTTGCTGAGGAACCGGTCGCTGACCTGACTGAAGATGACGCCGAGCACGACCAGGCCGAGCACTGCGGGCAGGGCGCCGGGGTCGCCGGAGCGCAGCTTGTTGAAGTAGCCCTGCAGCCCGTCGCCGATCGTCCGGCGCTCGACGTCGAGGGAGAAGCTGCTCGCGCGGCCGAGGCGTGCGGCCTCGGACTCGTCGGGGCGTTTGGTGAGGGTCGGCTGCTCCGAGGCGGCCGCGGCGCTGGCGCCGGCGGGCTCGGACGGCGGGGTGGGAGTGGTCATCGCGGGCCCCTCAGATGTTCAGGTTGGCGGTCTGGGCCGCGAGGCCGATGTTTCCGCTGCGGCCGGCGGTGATCAGCTCGACGATCTGGGTGGTGCTGCTGTCCTTGGTGAAGACCTCCGCGGCGATGCGGCCGAGGTAGAGGGCGGCGACGCGGTCGGCGACCTCCATGACGTCGTTCATGTTGTGCGAGATCAACACCACCCCGAGGCCCTGGTCGGCGAGCCGACGGACGAGATCGAGTACCTGGCGGGTCTGGGCGACGCCGAGGGCGGCCGTCGGCTCGTCGAGGAAGACGACCCTGCTGTTCCAGAGCACCGCCTTGGCGATCGCGACTGTCTGCCGCTGGCCGCCGGAGAGGTTCGCGACGATCTGGCGCACGGATGACACGGTGCGCACGGAAAGGCTGGCGAGGACCTCGCGGGCCTTGCGCTCCATCTCGCCGTCGTTGAGGACGCCGAACCGCGAGATCTCCCGTCCCAGGAACATGTTCTGGGTGATGTCCAGATTGTCGGCCAGGGCGAGGTCCTGATAGACGAATTCGATGCCCAGCGCGGCAGCCGCCCGCGGGTCGGAGATCGTGACCTCTTTGCCTTCCCAGGCGACGGTGCCCGTGTCGATGCTGTTGATGCCGGCGATGCACTTGACCAAGGTCGACTTGCCCGCGCCGTTGTCGCCGACGAGCGCGCTGACCTCGCCGGGGTAGACGTTGAAATCGACGTCGTGCAGGACGTGCACTGGTCCGAAACTCTTGTTCAGTCCTTTGATCGACAGGATCGGGTCGGGCACTGCACTCCTTCTTTCGCGAGTGAGCATGCGAGGCGGCGGTGGCCGAGCCTGGGCTCGGCCCCCGCCGCCTGCGACGGATCGTCAGCCGCTGATGCCGGCGGCCTTGCACTGGGTGGTGAGACCCTTGCAGAGGTCAGCCGCCTTCACCTGGCCGGACTGCACGACGATCTTCACGTTAGCCTTCGTGACGATCTGGGCGGGCAGCAGAAGGGCCTGCAGTGTGCGGTTGCCCTTGGGGTCGGTGAACGAGGTCAGCGTGACGCCGGCCGCGGATGCGTCCTGGCCCTTGGCCAGCGCGATAGCCAGCTTCGAGGCCGCGGCCGCTTCCTGCGCGTACGACTTGTAGATCGTGGCGCACTGGTCGCCGCGCAGAATGTTCTGCAGACCCTCGACCCCGGAGTCCTGCCCGGTGACCGGCACCTTGCCGTTGAGGCCCTTGCTCTTCAGCACGCCGATCACCGCGTTGGCGATGTCATCGTTGGCGGCGTAGACGCCGTCGACCTTGCCGCCGTTGGCGGCGAGCGCCTGGGTGAATGCGGGTGCGGCGTTGGCCACCAGCCATCCCTTGACCACCGAGTCGGCGACGACTTTGACGCCGCTGTCGGCCTTGAGCACCTTCTGGGCGCCCTGCTTGAACAGCACGGCGTTGTTGTCGACGTCGGTGCCGCCGTCCATCTCGATGACCTTCGCCGGGCTCGGCGCCTTGGCGGCCTTGAGGCAGTCGATCAGCGACTGGCCCTGCAGCTCGCCGATCTTCTCGTTGTCGAAGGACACGTAGTAATCCGCGCTGCCGCCGAGGTTGACCCGGTCGTAGTCGATGACCTTGACGCCGGCCGTCTTGGCCTGCGCCTCCACCGCGGCGCCGGAGGGCGCGTCGATCGAGTCGATGACCAGCACCTTGACGCCCTCGCTGATCATGTTCTGCGCGAGCGAGGCGAACTTGGTCTTGTCGCCGCCTGCGTTCTGGATGTCGGACTTGATGCCGGCCGCCTGGAACGCCTTGGTCAGCAGCGGGGTGTCGAACTCGGTGTAGCGCGTCGAGGAGGTGGTGTCGGGCAGGATCACGCCGACCTGGACCTTGCCGCTGCTGCTGCTGCTGCTCGTGCTGGAGGAGGAAGAGCCGCCGGGACTGCTCGAGCCGGAGGAGCCTGACTTGCTGGTCCCCGAGCTGCTACATGCACTGAGAACAGTGACGGCCGCCGCCCCGACGGCGACCATGGCGAGGGCTCTACTGCGCATCGACTCACGCCTTTCGAAAGATGTGGGCTTGCGCCCGACGAATGTTGTGCGCGCGAACATATCGAAACGTAACGGGGATGACCACATTCCGAAACGAACTCGTTACCTTTCGGGCGCGGATCGAGACCGGCGTTCGACCGCGCCGGCGTGATCAGTCTCGGCAAGAGTGGCTGACGGAGCGGGCGTCAAAGCAGCGAGCGCAGCACGTATTGCATGATCCCGCCGTGCCGGTAGTACGCGGCCTCGCCAGGGGTGTCGATGCGCAGCCGCGCCTCGAACTCGAGGTCACCGGCTTTGACCGTGACGGTGCGCGGCGACGGGCCCTCGTTCAGCGCCTCGATGCCGGTGATGTCGAAGGTCTCTTCACCGGTCAGGCCGAGCGACTCGGCCGACTCGCCCTCGGGGTACTGCAGCGGCAGCACGCCCATGCCGATCAGATTCGAGCGGTGGATGCGCTCGTAGGACTCGGCAATCACCGCGCGCACGCCGAGCAGTGCGGTGCCCTTGGCCGCCCAGTCACGCGAGGACCCGGAGCCGTACTCCTTGCCGGCCAGGACGACCAGCGGCGTATCGGCCTCGGCGTAGTGCACCGACGCCTCGTAGATCGACGTGACGTTGTCGGTCGGGTCGTCGGCGGTGAAGTCGCGGGTGAGTCCGCCCTCGGTGCCCTCGGCCAGCTGGTTGCGCAGGCGGATGTTGGCGAACGTGCCGCGGATCATCACCTCGTGGTTGCCGCGCCGCGAGCCGTAGGAGTTGAAGTCGCGCCGCTCGACACCGTGGTCGGCAAGGTACTTGCCGGCGGGGGAGTCGGCCTTGATCGCGCCGGCCGGACTGATGTGGTCGGTGGTCACCGAGTCGCCGAGCTTGGCCAGCACGCGCGCGCCGGAGATGTCGGTGACCGGCTCGGGCTCGGCCGGCATGCCGTCGAAGTACGGAGGCTTGCGCACGTAGGTCGACTCGTCGTCCCAGACGAACGTGTCGCCGTCCGGAGTCGACAGGCCCTGCCACCGCTCGTCACCGGCGAACACGTCGGCGTAGTCCTTGCTGAACATCTCGCTGGCGATCGCCTGATCGATGGTCTCCTCGATCTCCTGCGGCGAGGGCCAGATGTCGTTCAGATACACGGGATTGCCGTCGGAGTCGTCGCCGAGCGAATCGTTCATCAGGTCGACGTCCATCGATCCGGCCAGCGCATACGCGACCACGAGCGGGGGCGAGGCCAGGTAGTTCATCTTCACGTCGGGATTGATCCGGCCCTCGAAGTTGCGGTTGCCCGACAGCACCGCGGTCACGGCGAGGTCGCCTTCGTTCACGGCCGCGCTGACCTCTTCGATGATGGGGCCGGAGTTGCCGATGCAGGTCGTGCAGCCATAACCGACGAGGTTGAAGCCGAGCTTCTCGAGATACGGCGTGAGGCCGGAGCGGTCGTAGTAGTCGGTGACGACCTTCGACCCGGGCGCGAGCGACGTCTTCACCCACGGCTTGCGGGTCAGGCCCTTCTCGACCGCCTTCTTCGCCAGCAGCGCCGCGCCGATCATGACCGACGGGTTCGAGGTGTTGGTGCACGAGGTGATCGCCGCGATGACCACCGCGCCGTGGTCGAGCACGGCGCCCGCACCGTCGGCGAAGCTGACCTCGATCGGGTTCGACGTGCGGCCCGTGGCGCCGTGCGCAGCGGAATGGGTCGGGGCCGGCGCTGCGTCCTTATCGGAGGCCGAGGACGGGTCGGAGGCCGGGAAGCTCTCGTCGACCGCCTCGTCGACACCGTTGCGCACCGAGTCGCCGTCGACGTAGTTGGCCAGGGCCTCGCGGAACATCGGCTTGGCCGACTTCAACGGAACGCGGTCCTGCGGGCGCTTCGGGCCGGCCAGCGATGGCCCGACGGTAGTCAGGTCGAGCGACAGCTCGGTCGAGAAATCGATGTCGCCCTGTTTCGGG
>CAXTHY010000073.1:0-6989 GCA_964244175.1 uncultured Jatrophihabitans sp.
TTTCGACCCCACCGGCACCTGGCGCAGACTAGTCACTGATGAGCACGCCAACCTGGTCGACGTCTCGGCCGACACCTACCGGCCCCCCACCCCCATGGCCCGCTTCGTAGCGCTGCGGGATGTCATGTGCTGCCACCCGGTCTGCCGCCGCCAAGCGGTGACCTGCGATCAGGACCATACGGTCGACTGGGACCACGGCGGGGCGACCTGCCCCGCCAACCTGATGCCCCTATGTCCGCGGCATCATCATTTGAAGCACGACGGCGGCTGGCGGCTGCGGCGCCTCGAAGACGGCACCGTGCGCTGGAGCACCCCCACTGGACACACCTACGACAAACCCCCCGAGCCGCTACCCCACGACACCACCATCACCGCAGACACCCGCGAACCCGAACCCGCGCCCGAGCGCGAGTCGGAAACCGCGCCCGAGCCGGAACCTGAACTCGACGCGAAACCCGGCACCGACGCCAGCACGGGCGCCTGCAGCGAGGTCGACCCGATCGACCAAGATCTGCCGCCGCCCTTCTGACCCGGCGAACCCAACCCGCCCGCCGCGGCCGGCCCGAGATCAACCGGACTCTGTTTGGACGCTTTGCTCTGCTCGGTGTCACCGAGCGCTCGATCACACCGAGTAGAGCAAAGCGTTCACAAGCAGGTACCCCCACCCAGAGCATCGGACGCCACAGAGCACTCGGACGCCACAGAGCACTCGGACGCCACAGAGCACCCGGACGCCACGCCGGCCTTCTCCAGCGCGCGCTGCTCGCCGATGTTCTCGACATCGGTCGACGCCTCGACCCGGTTCACCTGGGTCGTCGCGAACAGATAGTCGGCCAGCATGCGCCGCGCCATCGTGCCGTACCCCTTGCGTCGGTGCTCTTTCAGCAGTCGAATGCCGATGTTGGGAGCGTGGCCGGCGTTGGGCGACGGCCCGTAGAGCACGGTGTGCCAGCCGACGTCGCCGATGATCATGCCGTCGACCTCGACGAGCAGGAAGGTGGCCTCCGGGCTGATCAGGCCGTTCGCGGCGAAGTCGTGGCGTAGCTGTTCGGGGGCCCGGTCACGACGCGTAGGCGGCCAGCACCGCATCCGACAGCGCCGGCCAGCCGGTCATCGCCCACTCGCCGAAGTCCCGGTCGGCGAGCGCCACGAGCGCGAGCCGGGCGGCCGGGTCGATCCACAGCATCGTGCCGCTCTGGCCGAAGTGCCCGTACGTGGCCGGTGAGTTCGCGCCGCCGGTCCAATGCGGCGACTTGCTCGCGCGGATCTCGAAGCCCAGCCCCCAGTCGTTCGGATCCTGAGGGCCGTAGCCGGGCAGGACGCCGCGTAGCCCCGGGTACTGGGCCGTCGCCAGGTCGGCCAGCGTGGGGGCGGTGAGCAGGCCGGTCGGCGCCAGCAGTTCCTGGGTGACGAGGGCGAGATCGGCCACCGTCGACACACCGTCGCGGGCCGGCGATCCGGGCAGCGACGTGTGCGTCATCCGCAGCGGACGCAGCACGGCCTCGTGCAGGTAGCGGGCGAAGCCGATGTCGGCGGCTGACTCGAGCAATCCGGCGGCCAGCTCGATCCCGACATTTGAGTACACCCGCCGCTCGCCCGGCCCGAACGAGCGCAACCGGCGCTCGGGCGCCACGCCGGACGCATGGGCCAGCAGGTGGCGCAGGGTGGCGCCGGGCAGCAGCGCCGGATCGGCGGCATCGTCCAGGCTGAGCGCTTCCTCTTCCACCGCGACGAGAAGCGCGAGGGCGGCGAGCGGTTTGGTCACCGAGGCCAGCCGGAACTCATGGTCGGTCGGGCCGTGGGTGGCCAACACACCGGACGGGCCGATGACGGCGGCCGCGGCGGTGTCGACGGGCCACCCGTCGAGCGCGGCGAGGGGGGAACTCATCGGCCCAGGCGGGTGGCGGCCGCAAGGACGAGGTCGGGCAGCTCGGGCGAGGCGCCCGGCGGCAGGTCGTCCCACGGGAACCACTGCAGGTCGAGCGATTCGTCGCTGCGCACCGGGTCGACGTCAGCGGGGGCGACGGCGACGAACTGCACGTCGAAGTGCCGGGTGGCGACGCCGAGCGAGCAAGTGATCGGGTGGACGTCGAGGGCGAGCGGTGTTGGGTCGAACGTCAGCGAGGCGATGCCGCTCTCCTCCTGCGCCTCACGCGCGGCCGCGGCGAGCAGGGTCGCGTCGGTCGGCTCGCAGTGTCCGCCGAGCTGCAGCCACATCCCGGCGCGGGGATGCAGCGTCAGCAGCACCCGACGCTGGTGCGGATCGAGCACCAAGGTGCTGGCGGTCAGGTGCCCGGCGGCGCATGAGCGCCACATCGCGTCGGGGCGGGCGGCGAGCATGCCCAGGAACGCCTCGCGGATCGCCGACTCGAGCACGTCGTCGGTCGGCATGGCGGTGATCACCCGGACGGCGTCGGCGTGCAGCTGCGACGGGACACCGCTGGCGCCGGCGGCGTCGGCCCGGCCGATCTCGACGGCCTCGGCCGTGCCGAGCCGGAACAGGTCGTCCTGCGCGCCGCGGATCAGCTCGCGGCTGCCCCGCCCGTCGTCGGGCAGCTTGCCGTCGGGCGCCAGGCCGCGCACGACCGCGACGGGGATGCCGCCGAGTTTGCCTTTGACCAGGTCGGCCGCTGCGGCGATCTCGTCGGCCAGCGCCACCCGCGTGACGGCGAGCTCGTTGCCGTAGGTGTCGAGGCGTCCGCGCGGGTCGGTCACGGCGGTCAGGCCCGCGACGCCGATCGCCGCATCGGTGAGGCCCTCGCGCCACGGCCGGCCCATGGTGTCACTGATGATCACTCCGACCTCGACGCCGGTCAGCGCGCGCAGGTCGTCGCGCAGTCGTTGCGCCGACGCGTCGGGGGCGACCGGCAGCAGTGCGAGCTCGTCGCGGGCCACGTTCGACGCATCGACTCCGGCCGCGGCCATGACCAGGCCCTGTGGGGTCTGCACGATGCGCAGGTCCCCGCGGCGGGCGATCACCCGCAGGGTCCCGGCGTCGATCGCGGCCTGCCGGGCCGCTTCACGTAACTGCGGTTCGGCCGATTCGAGCTTGACCAGCCGGTTCTCGGACTTGGAGACGATCTTGGACGTGACCACGACGACGTCGCCGTCTTGCAGGCTGGTGTGCGCGGCGATCACCGCGGCGAGGTCGTCGCCGGGCCGGATCTCGCCGATCCCGAGCACGGGCCGGATCTCGATGCGGGGAACAGCGTGGTCGCTCACACCATCTCCAGTGCGGCATCGACCATGGCCGCCGTAGCGGCGTCGTCGGTCATCAGCAACGCGACGGCGGCCACCTGCACTCCCGGGACGTCGGCGGTATCGGTGTCGTGGATGAGCCAGGCGTCGAGCAGGCCGCCCTCCGCGCGGGCGCCGTAGTGGCGCCCGACGCCTTCGGCGCTGACCTCGACGCCGATGACGGGCAGGCAGGCGTCGGCCATGCCGCGCACGGGGGCGCCGCCGATGATCGGGGAGACGCCGACCACCGGGGCGGGCCCGTTGACGATTGCCGCGCGGATCTCGGGAACGCCGAGCACGGTGCCGATCGACACAACCGGGTTGCTGGGGGCGACCAGCACAAGATCGGCCCCGGTGATCGCCTCGAGCACACCGGCCGCCGGCTCGGCGTCGTCAACCCCCACCTGCACGAAGGCCTCGGCCGGCAGCTTGGCCCGGTAACGCACCCACCATTCCTGGAAGTGGATGGCCTTGCGCGCACCGTCCAGCTCGACGACGACGTGGGTCTCACAGCGGTCGTCGCTCATCGGCAGCAGCGTGACCCCGACCTCCCACCGGCGGCACAGTGCCGCGGTGACGTCACTGAGGGGGAAGCCGGCGTCGAGCATCCGGGTGCGGACGAGGTGGGTGGCGATGTCGAGGTCGCCGAGCATGAACCACGTGGGTTCGGCGCCGTAGATCGTCAGCTCGTCCTTGATCCGCCACGTCTCACCCTCGCGCCCCCACCCGCGCGCGGCGTCGTGGACGCCGGCCAGGGTGTACATCACGCTGTCGAGGTCGGGGCAGATGCGCAAGCCGTGCAGCGTGACGTCGTCGCCGGTGTTGACGATCGCGGTGACGTCGTCGTCAGGGCACGCCGCCCGTACGCCCCGCAGGAAACGCGCGCCGCCGACGCCGCCGGCCAGCACTGCGATGCGCACGCAACGAACCTACGCGATGCGCGATTGCGCCTTGTGCCGCTTCAGCAGTTCGCCGACCTCGCGCAGGCTGAGTTCGCGCGCGCCGAGTTCGATCGCCTGTCGGCGCAGGTGTTCGGGCAGGTCGTGATGCCAGCGCCAGGGATGGTCCTGGAAGAACCGGCGCGGGATTCCGAGGTCGTCGGCCATGGCGTGCAGCTCGTCGCGAGTGTCGGCCAGCAGGTGGCAGAAATGCTCGTAGCGCAGCCCCGCCCCCGGGTAGTGCCGGACAGAGTCGACGTAACAGGGCACAGCGCTCAGCGCTTCGCGGCCACCAGCAGGCCGTCACCGACCGCGAGCAGCGCCGACACCAGCCCGTCGTGCGCGCGCACGGTCTTGCCGAGATCGCGCAGCACGGTGGTCTCGGGATCGCGCTGCGCCGGGTCGGCGACGCGGTCGTGCCACAGCGCATTGTCGAACGCGACGATCCCGCCGACGCGTAGCAGCCGCAGCGCCTGCTCGAAGTAGACGCCGTAGGAGGTCTTGTCGGCGTCGACGAGGACGAGGTCGTACGCCGCGTCGCGCAGCCGCGGCAGCACCTCGGTGGCCGAGCCGTTGATCAGCCGATAGCGCGCGGGCGCGATGCCGGCCTCGGCGTAGGCCTGCTTGGCCGCGCGCTGGTTCTCGCCCTCGACATCGATCGTCGTGAGGATGCCGTCGGGCGCCATCCCGCCGAGCAGGTAGAGGCCGGACACACCGGCGCCGGTGCCCACTTCGACGACGCTGCGCGCGCCGGTCGCCGCGGCGAGCACGCGCAGGGTGGCGCCGCCGGCCGGCCCGATCGGCGTGCAGCCCAGCTCCCGGCCGCGTTCGCGGGCCGCGAGCACGACGTCGTCCTCGCCGGTGAACGACTCGGCGTAGGAGAGGCTGGCAACATTGAGCAGCGCATCGGCCATGCCGAGACCCTAGCGGGGCAAGCCGCCGAATCAGCGCATCGAATCGACGAGCAGTTCGAGGTCGTCGGGAGTGGTCAGCGGGTTCACGATCGCGAACCGCGTGCACACCTGCCCGTCGTGCTTGGTCGGGGTGACGAAGCCGACCTGCTCGTCGAGCAGGCGGCTGCTCCAATGCGCGTAGTCGTCGCGGTCCCAGCCGATGCGCTCGAACACCAGCACCGACAGGTCCGGTTCGACGAGCAGCCGCACGTGCGGGCGCGAACGGATGATCTCCGCGCCCGCGCGCGTCACGGTGAGGGTCTGTTCGATCGCCTCGGTGTAGGCGTCGGTGCCGTGCACGGCCAGCGAGAACCAGAAGGGCAGACCGCGGGCGCGACGGGTGAGCTGGATGGCGAAGTCGGACGGGTTCCATTCACCTTCGACGTTCACCGCGTCGAGATAGCCGGCGTGCTGGGTGTGCGCGGCCCGCGCCTGCACCGGGTCGCGGTAGATCAGGGCGCAGCAGTCGAAGGGGGCGAACAACCACTTGTGCGGGTCGACGATGAACGAGTCGGCGTGCTCGACGCCGGCGAACAGGTGGGCAACGCTCGGTGCGGCCAGCCCCCCGCCGCCGTAGGCGCCGTCGACGTGCAGCCACCAGCCGTGTTCGCGCGACACCTCGGCGATGCCGGCGATGTCGTCGACGATGCCGAGGTTCGTGGTGCCGGCGGTGGCGACGACGGCGAAGATGCCGTGCCGCACGTCCGCGGGCAGCGCGGCCACGCTCGCGCGCAGCGCCGGGCCGACGAGCCGGCCGCGTTCGTCGCCCGGGACCTCGACGACGTCGACGTCCATCACGATCTTCAGTGCGTGCAGGACGGAGGAGTGGGTCTCGCCGCTGATGCACACGGCCCAGCGCCGCGGCCGGTCGGGGCCGTGCCGGTGCTTGGCCGACTCGCGGGCGGCGACGAGGGCCGACAGGTTGCCGATCGTCCCGCCCTGGACGAACGCGCCGCCGGCCTCCGGCGGCAGCCCGGCCAGGTCGGCCAGCCAGCGCAGCGCCTGGTTCTCGGCGTACACGGCACCGGCGCCCTCGAGCCATGAGCCGGAGTACATCGACGTCGCGCCCACCAGCATGTCGAACGCGCCGGCCGCTTTCGTCGGGGCGCTGGGGATGAAGGACAGGTAGCGCTGGTGATCGACCGACAGGCACGAGGGGCCCAACACCTCGCCCCACACTCGCAGCGCCTCGTCCGAGCCGATGCCCTTGGCGGTAACGGTCTGCCCGACCGCGTCGTCGAGTTCCTCAGGGGTGCGGGGCCGGTCGAGGGGGGCCTGCATCGCCAGCCGGCTCAGGCAGGACTCGGCCAGCGCCCGCGCGGTGCGGTCAGCCTCGGCCGTATAGGTATGCACGGGCGGTCAGCGTATCTGGGTGACGGGCGGCTGCGGGCCGCGGGTTTGATCCGGGGATCGGGAACGCGAGCGGCCTGGCTGGCGTTTAGCTGTCGTACAGGTTGTTCTGGTTGTGTCGTCCGAGGAGACTTACGGACGAACGCGAGGTGACGGATATGACGGGCACTCCCGCCCAGCCCGCCGAGACTTCCGCGTGGGTGCCCCCCACGTGGGACGACGTGGTGCGCGAGCACGCCGATCGGGTGTATCGGCTCGCCTACCGCCTGTCCGGCAACCGCGCCGACGCCGAGGACCTGACCCAGGAGACTTTCGTCCGCGTCTTCCGCTCACTCGCGCAGTACTCGCCCGGCACCTTCGAGGGCTGGCTGCACCGCATCACCACGAACCTGTTCCTCGACATGGTGCGCCGCCGCCAGCGCATCCGTTTCGACGCGCTGCCCGACGACGCCGGTGACCGGCTGGCCGGCAGTGATCCCGGTCCCGAGCAGGCCTACGACGAGATGCATCT
>CAXTHY010000073.1:6999-20370 GCA_964244175.1 uncultured Jatrophihabitans sp.
GCCGCCGCCGACCGACTCCCCTCGCGCAGCGCCGGGCCCGAGCAGACCTACGCCGAGAACCACCTCGACCCCGAGATCCAGGCCGCGCTCGACGCGTTGCCACCGGACTTCCGCGTCGCCGTGGTCCTCTGCGACCTCGAGCAGCTCTCCTACGAAGAGATCGCCGCCACCCTGGGCATCAAGGTCGGCACCGTCCGCTCGCGCATTCACCGCGGCCGGGTCCTGCTGCGGCAGGCGCTCGCGCACCGCGCACCGGGCATTCGTCCCAGTGACCCGGCCGGCCAGCGCCGACCCGGGCTCGGCAGCGAGGCTGTCATCGCGTGAACGCCCAGCACCTGTCCGACGAGGCCGTGGCGGCCTGTGCCGACGGCGTCCTCACCGGTCACGCCCGCGAGCGGGCGACCAAGCACGTCGACTCGTGCGCGGAGTGCCGTACTGCGGTGCAGGTCCAGCGTGAGGCAGCGTGGGCCCTACGGGCCGCTCCCGCCCCGGCCCTGCCGACCTCCCTCGCCGACCGGCTGCGTTCGGTGCCGTTGACGACCCCGATCACCACGCTGCCCACCGTGGTCGCGCCGGACGGGTCCGCGATGCTGGCCACGTTCGCCCCGGCCGCCGCGTTCGTCCCCACGCAGTCACCGAAGTCGCGCCGCACCAAGCCGTTCATCACCACCGCGGCCGTCGTCGCGCTCGCCGGTGCGTTGACGGCCGGCTCGCTCGCCCGCGACAGCGAGGGGCCGCAGACGGGCACCGGATCGACGGTCCACGCGGGCCCGTCGGGTGCCGGCAACGGTGGCGGTCAGCCCGATGTCGTCCGACCGGTCAGCGTTTTCCGCGCCCACCAGCCCTGACCGTCCGTTCACCCGCCGGTCGTCGCGGGTTGCCGGTCTGGGGCAGACTCGAAGGACAGCGTTTTGCGATGAGGAGTGACGTGTGACCGAAGAGCGTGGCCGGCATGCCGCCGAGCCCCCTTCACCTGCCGCTCCCGACGACGGTGCCTTCGCGCGCCCGACCGGAGTGGACGGTGGCTTCGCGCCGCACTACGAGCTCCCCGCCTATCTGCCGCCGCCGCCCACGGTCTCGCCCCACGAGCAGGCGGTCTTCGAGCGCCCCGCCGGTGGTGGCGCGTTTGCCCCGGCGCCGGGTGAGCGGCTCGCGCCCCGGGCCGGCAGTCGCGGCGTCGTTCCCAAGATCTTCGCCGACACGTTCGGCCAGCCCCCCGGCGCCCAGGGCGGTTTCGATCCCGAGCCCGGCACCCGGCTGCAGGCCGGGCCGCGCCGCGAATCGCCGTGGTGGAAGTCCGATGCATCCCGCGACCCGTGGCGCGACCCGAATTCCGCCTTCTGGCTGGGCCGTGGTGCCGTCTTCACGAGGGGCCGCCCGGCGCAGCTCGACCCCGACCAGGATGAGGAAGCGGCCGACCTCGACGACGTCGTGTTCGACGCGGGCGGCGAGGATGAGGAGCTCGAGCCTGCCGACAACGTGCGCCGGCTCAGGTTCGGCGTGCCGACCATCATCGCCACGCTCGTCATCGCGCTGGTCGCCGGCGTGCTCGGGGGCGGCGTCGGCTGGTGGCTGACCAATCACGTGCGCGACTCGCTGCACCGCGCCGACGCCTCGATCGCCAAGGTCGAGACTCAAGTCGACCGGCCCGCTGGCTCGGTGGCCGGGGTCGCCAAGCGGGTGGGTCCCGCGGTCGTGTCCATCGCGGTCAAGACCCCTGACGAGTTCGCGATCGGCTCCGGCGTGGTGATCGACAACCACGGCGACGTCCTCACCAACAACCACGTGGTCGCACCGGCCAAGGCCAAGGGTTCGACCATTGTCGTCACCTTCAGCGACGAAGCGACGGCCAAGGCGCAGATCGTCGGGACCGATCCGACGAGCGATCTCGCCGTGATCAAGGTTCCGGACGACCAGCTGACCGTGGCCACCCTCGGCGACTCCGACAAGCTCGCCGTCGGTGATCAGGTGATTGCGATCGGGTCGCCGCTGGGCCTGCAGGGCACGGTCACCGCGGGCATTGTGTCGGCGTTGAACCGGCCGGTGAAGGCGGTGTCCGACGACGGCACCGCGGCCTACCTCAGCGCGATCCAGACCGATGCCCCCATCAACCCGGGTAACTCCGGCGGGGCGCTGGTCAACTCGAGCGGCGCGGTGATCGGCATCAACTCGGCCGGCCGATTCGCCACGTCCGACTCGACCGGCAGCCAGATCCCGGTCAGCGGCATCGGATACGCCATCCCCATCAACCACGCCCGCGACGTCGCCACCGCCCTGATCCGGACCGGCAAGGTCGAGCACGCGGCCATCGGCGCCCAGGGTGTGACGGCGCTGGCCGGGCTGCGGGTCGGCGGTTACATCAAGCAGATCTCGCCCGGCGGCCCCGCGGCCGAGGCCGGCCTGCGCCCGGGCGACGTCGTGGTGGTGGCCGACAAGATCGCGGTGCAGACCTTCGACCAGCTGATCGTCATCGTGCAGCAGCACAAGCCGGGTGATCGCATCGAGCTCACGTACTACCGTGGTGCTGACAAGCGCACGACGAGCGTCAAACTCGGCCAGGCCTAACGGAAGGGCGAATCCGTGTTCAACGTGGGTCCGCTCGAGCTGATGGTGCTGGCCATCGTCGGTCTGGTGATCCTCGGCCCCGAACGGCTGCCGTCGATGGCCAAGGACGCCGCGCGGCTGATCCGCACGCTGCGCGATCTGGCCACCGGCGCGCGTCAGCAACTGCGCGACGAGCTCGGTCCGGAGTTCGCCGACGTCGACCTGCGCAACCTCAACCCGCGCACGGCCCTGCAGCGCGCCGTGCTCGGCGACGACGTCGATCTCACCAAGTACGACCCGCGCCGCTTCGACGCCCGGTCGGCCGCCAACGACCTGATCTTCGGTGCCGAGCAGCGCGACCAGCCGGCCGATGAATCGGTCACGCCGGTCAGGTTCGACAAGCCGGCGGCTAACGGCCATGCCAACGGCTCGGCCCCGGCCGCCGATCGCCCCCGCCCGCGGCCACGTCCGTCGGCGACTCC
Organism: uncultured Jatrophihabitans sp.; assembly: GCA_964244175.1. Taxonomy (GTDB): domain Bacteria; phylum Actinomycetota; class Actinomycetes; order Mycobacteriales; family Jatrophihabitantaceae; genus Jatrophihabitans. The sequence goes on from CAXTHY010000073.1 coordinate 10,026, forward strand.
CTACGACGACGACGCGACGTAGCGACGACGCGACGTAGTGCCGGTGCGACGCAGGGCGGTCGGTCAGCGACTGACCGGACTCAACCCCAACGAGCGGCCGACCAGGCTGCCCTGACGCGCGGCCAGCGCATCAGCCACCCCGCGCAGCGCCAACGAGGCGGGGGAGTCGGGGTCGCTGAGCACGACCGGCGCTCCGCTGTCGCCGCCTTCGCGCACGCGCTGATCGATCGGGATCTGACCGAGCAGCGCCACCCGGGTGCCGGTCGAGGCGGCGAGCGAATCGGCCACGGCCTGCCCGCCACCGCGGCCGAACAGCTCCATCCGGCTGCCGTCGGGCAGCTGCAGCCAGCTCATGTTCTCGACCACGCCGACGATCTGCTGGTGCGTCTGCAGCGCGATCGAGCCGGCCCGCTCGGCGACCTCGCGGGCGGCGAGCTGGGGCGTGGTGACCACCAGCAGTTCGGCCGCCGGGACGAGCTGGGCCACCGAGATCGCGATGTCGCCGGTGCCAGGCGGCAGGTCCATGAGCAGGACGTCCAGATCGCCCCAGAACACGTCGGCCAGGAACTGTTGCAGCGCCCGGTGCAGCATCGGCCCGCGCCACACGACGGCGGTATTGCCCGGGGTGAACATCCCGATCGAGATGACCTTCACGTCATGGGCGATCGGCGGCATGATCATCTGGTCGACCTGGGTGGGCTTGCCGGTGACGCCGAGCATGCGCGGCACCGAGAAGCCGTAGATGTCGGCGTCGAGGACCCCGACCGACAACCCGCGGGCGGCCAGCGCGGCGGCGATGTTCACCGTCACCGACGACTTGCCGACCCCGCCCTTGCCGGAGGCGACGGCGTAGACGCGGGTGCGTGAGCCGGGCTGGGCGAAGGGGATCTCGTTGGCCGGAGCCCCCCCACGCAACTTGGCTTGCAGCTCGCCGCGTTGGGCGTCGCTCATCACCCCGAGGGAGACGGCCACGCCGCTGACGCCGGCGACCGCCGAGACCGCGGCGGTGACGTCGCGGGTCAGCTGCGCCTTCATCGGGCAGCCGGCGACCGTGAGCAGGATGTGCACGGCCACGGCGCCGTCGGCCGCCACCTGGACCGAATCGACCATGCCCAGCTCGGTGATCGGCTTGCCGATCTCGGGATCGTCCACCGCGGCCAGCGCGGTGTGGATCAAGGACGTCAGGTCGTTAATTCCGGCAGGCACTTCTCGATGGTACGTAGGATCACCCGTCGTGACGTCCCACCCCCCGAGCGCGGCGCAGCCGGACCGCCTGCGCGCGTCGGATTGGCGGGTGGGGGTCTGGCGGTCGTTTCTGCGCGCCCATGCGGCGGTCGTCCGGGAGCTCGAACGTGAGCTCGCCGTCGAGGCCGGCATGCCGCTGGGTTGGTACGACGTGCTGCTGCAACTGGTGGAGGCGCCGGGGCATCGGCTGCGGATGGCTGAACTGGCCGACCTGGTGCTGCTGTCGCGGTCCGGCCTGACCCGGCTGGTCGACCGGCTGCAGGCCGGGGGGCTGGTGCGCCGCGAGCCTTCGAAAGACGACGCGCGGGGCACGTACACGGTGCTCACCGACGCCGGGCTGGCCCGTTTGCGGGGCGCGGCACCGGCCCATCTGTCCGGCGTGCGGCGCCACTGGCTCGGGCACTTCACCGACGACGAGCTGCACACTCTCGGGACTCTGCTCGCCCGTATCGAGCCGTCTGAGGCGTGAGCGCCGACCAGCGCTCGGTGGTCCGCGACTCGCTGGTGTCGGCTTGGCGGTCGGGGCCTACGGGTTCGCGTTCGGGGCGGCGGTCGCGGCCGGGCTGTGGACGCTGCAGACGGGCCTGCTCTCGCTGCTGGCCTTCACCGGCGGGACCCAGTTCGCGGTCGTGGGGGTGCCTTGCTGCTGGCCACCACCGGGCTGCGGCCGTCATGAACCTGTGGGTGCTGGTGCTCGGCACGATCGCGGGCTGCTACCTGTTCAAGATCGCCGGTTACTTCGTGCCGGCCCGCGTGCTGGACCACCCGCGGGTGCGCACCCTCGTCGAGCTGCTGCCTGTTGCGTTGCTCGCCGCGCTGGTCGTGGTCGAAGCCGTCGCTGCCACTGCCACTGCGGCCCTGCTCCGCCTGGCGATCTCGTAGCAGTGCCGCCCGCACTAGGACGTCGGCAAGTCGGCCTCGCGGGCCGCGCCGTCGGCGTCGGCGTCCTTGCGGTGGGTCTCGCGCGCTTCGGCCCGCGCCAGCTCCGAACGCATGAAGTCGCGGGTGGCGACGTCACCGAGCGCCATCCGGATGGCGGCGATCTCGCGGGCCAGGTAGTCCAGGTCGGCCTTCGACTCGCGCGCCTCTTGGCGGTCGGAGTCGAGGTTGACGCGGTCGCGGTCGTCCTGCCGGTTCTGCGCCAGCAAGATCAGCGGCGCGGCGTAGGCCGCCTGCAGCGACAGCACCAGCGTCAGGAACTGGAACGGGTACTCGTCGAAATGCGGGACACCCGGAATGATGTTCTCGATGGCCCAGACCAGGATGAGCACCGATTGGTAGACGAGGTAGCGCCCGGTGCCCAAGAAGCGGGCGATCTTCTCGGTCGAGCGTCCGAACGCCTCGGCGTCGTAGCGCAAGCGTGGACCGCGGCGTTCGATGCGGGGCTGGTCGAGGCGCGGCCGGTTCTCAGCCATCGGCCGGGATCCGTTCGACCTCGCGGTCGGCGTCGCGCCAACCCTCGGGCAGCAGATGGTCGAGGACGTCGTCGACGGAGACCGCACCGAGCAGCCGGTCGTGCTCGTCGACGATCGGGACGGCCACGAGGTTGTAGGTCGCGAGGTGCCGGGTGACCGTTTCCAGCGGCGTGTCCGGACGCAGCGTCCCGGTGTCCTTCTCGCAGATGCCGCTGACGAGGGCCGACGGCGGCTCGCGCAATAATCGCTGGATGTGCGCGGTGCCCAGGAACCGACCACTGGGTGTGGCCTGTGGCGGACGCACGACGTAGACCTGCGTGGCGATGGCGGGCGAGAGCTCGGGGTTGCGGACGCGAGCGAGGGCTTCGGCGACCGTCGCGTCCGGCAGCATCACCACCGGTTCGGACGTCATCAGGCCACCGGCGGTGTGGTCGGCATAGGTCATCAGCCGACGGACCGGGGCGGCCTCCTCCGGTTCCATCAGCTGCAGCAGTCGTTCCTGGTCGGCCGCGGACATCTCGCCGAGCAGGTCGGCGGCGTCGTCGTCGTCCATCGCCTCCAGGACGTCGGCGGCGCGCTCGTCGGCGAGTGAGTGCATGAGGTCGACCTGGTCGTCCTCGTCCATCTCCTGCAGGACGTCGGCCAGCCGCTCGTCGTCGAGTGCGGTGGCGACCTCGATGCGACGCTTGATCGTCATGTCGTTCAAGGCGGTGGCGACGTCGGCGGCGCGCATGTCCGACAACATGGCCAGCAGCGCGTCGGTGCCCTGGTGGGCCCCGCTGAGGGCCAGGCCGTCGACCTCGTTCCACTCGACCTGGAACAGCTGGCCGCGGCGCCGGGTCAGCCGGCTGGCCTGGGTGCGCACGGCCAGCCGCGAGATGACCCAGTCACGGGTGCGGGTGGGCTCCATCGCCGCGTCCACGACGCTGGCCGGCTGGTTGCTCTCGTGCAACGTGACGGTGCGGTCGAGCAGCTCGGTGAGAACCAGCACCTCGTTGGCGCGGCGCTCGAAGCGCTTCATGTTGACCGTGCCGGAGGAGAGGACGACCTGGTCGGGCTCGATGCGGGTGACCCGGCCCATCGGCACGAAGATCCGGTGCCGATGGATCAGTTCGATCACCAGGCCGAGGATGCGCGGCGGCTGGCGGTCGGCGCGCAGCATCGTGACGGCATCGCGGACCTTGCCGAGCTGGTCGCCGCCCGGGTCGAACACGTTGATCCCGGCCAGCCGGGCGACGAAGACGCGGTCGCCGCTGCTCACGCCGGGCTCCGCTGGGTCACCCCAGCAGATTAGCCGCGCGCGAAGCCCCGGTGCCGCAGGACGGCGCCGGAGCGTTGCTGCTGAGCGGGCCGCGCTGGTGACGTCGACGGCCTGCGGCGCTTGTGAGCCCTCCGACAGCGGGGTGGCGTGCGGGCGGCGCGATGGGCAAGCTGGCGACCATGACCGAAACCCTTCGCCCGCGCCGATCCTGTCTAGCCGTCCCGGGGAGCAACCCGCGTTTCCTGGAGAAAGCGAAGGGCCTGGAGTCCGACCAGGTCTTCCTGGACCTTGAGGACGCCTGCGCACCACTGGTGAAGCCGCAGGCCCGCAAGAACATCGTCGCGGCCCTGAACGAGGGCGGATGGGGCGACAAGATCCGGGCCGTACGCGTCAACGACTGGACGACGCACTGGACCTACCGTGACGTCGTCGAGGTGGTCGAGGGGGCCGGTGACAACCTCGACTGCATCATGCTGCCGAAGGTGCAGAGCGCCGAGCAGGTCGTTGCCCTCGACCTGCTGCTGACCCAGATCGAGAAGACGGTCGGGCACGAGGTCGGCAAGATCGGCATCGAGGCCCAGATCGAGAACGCGCAGGGGCTGATCGCGATCGACGCCATCGCGAAGGCCAGCCCGCGGGTCGAGACCTTGATCTTCGGGCCGGCCGATTTCATGGCCAGCATCAACATGAAGACCCTCGTCGTCGGTGAGCAGCCGCCCGGCTACGACGTCGGCGACGCCTATCACCACATCCTGATGTCGATCCTGATGGCTGCGCGCGCCAACAACCTGCAGGCGATCGACGGGCCGTACCTGCAGATTCGCGATTCCGACGGGTACCGCCGCGTCGCGCAGCGCAGCGCCGCACTCGGCTTCGACGGCAAGTGGGTGCTGCACCCGGACCAGGTCGGCATCGCCAACGAGGTGTATGCCCCCTCGCAGGACGACTACGACCACGCCGAACTGATCCTCGACGCGTACGAGTACTACACGTCCGAGGCTGGCGGCGCGAAGGGCTCGGCCATGCTCGGTGACGAGATGATCGACGAGGCTTCACGCAAGATGGCACTGGTGGTCTCGGCGAAGGGCCGGGCGGCGGGCATGGAGCGGACCTCGAAGTTCGAGGCCCCGGAGGGCTGACCGGCTGCCTGTTAGGCGCGTCACCGGGGCGCCGCAGCGGCGGGCCGGTCGCGACGCGTACGGGATACTTCGATGAAACAATCAGGAGGACCGTATGGCTCGCCTCGCCCAGACCGCCGGACTCACCGACATCCAGACCGAGATCCTGTCGGCCGTCAAGACGTTCGTGGACAAGGAGATCATCCCCTACGCCACCGAACTCGAGCACAAGGACAAGTTCCCCGAGGCGATCGTCGAGGGCATGAAAGACATGGGCCTGTTCGGCTTGATGATCGCCGAGGAGTACGGCGGTCTCGGCGAGTCGCTGCTCACCTACGCGCTGGTCGTCGAGCAGATCGCCCGCGGCTGGATGTCGGTGTCGGGTGTGATCAACACTCACTTCATCGTCGCCTACATGATCGCCCAGCACGGCACTGACGAGCAGAAGCAGCGGCTGCTGCCGAAGATGGCCACCGGCGAGATCCGCGGCGCCTTCTCGATGAGCGAACCCGAACTCGGCTCCGACGTCGCCGCCATCAAGACCCGGGCCAAGCCCGAGGGCGACGAGTTCGTCCTCGACGGACAGAAGATGTGGCTGACGAACGGCGCCCGCGCCGGCATCGTCGCCACGCTGGTCAAGGACGACTGCACCGGATTCAATGGCGGTGCCGACTCGGTCTACCGCAACATGACAACCTTCCTGATCGAGAAGGAGCCGGGATTCGGCGAGACCCGGCCCGGCCTGACGATTCCGGGCAAGATCGACAAAATGGGTTACAAGGGCGTCGAGACGACGGAGATGATCTTGGACGGTGTGCGCGTACCGGCCGACACCGTCCTCGGTGGTGAGGCGGGCCGCGGCCGCGGCTTCTACCAGATGATGGACGGCGTCGAGGTCGGCCGGGTGAACGTCGCGGCCCGGGCCTGCGGCATCTCGATCCGCGCCTTCGAGCTCGCCGTGCAGTACGCCCAGCAGCGCAAGACGTTCGGCAAGCAGATCGCCGAACACCAGGCCATCGCGTTCAAGCTGGCCGAGATGGCGACCAAGGTCGAGGCCGCGCACCTGCTGATGGTCAATGCGGCCCGGCTCAAGGACGCGGGCGAGCGCAACGACGTCGAGGCCGGCATGGCCAAGTACCTCGCCTCCGAGTACTGCGCCGAGGTCACCCAGGAGTCGTTTCGCATCCACGGCGGCTACGGTTACTCGAAGGAGTATGAGATCGAGCGGCTGATGCGCGAGGCGCCGTTCCTGCTCATCGGCGAGGGCACCTCCGAGATCCAGAAGACGATCATCAGCCGCGGGCTGCTGAAGGAGTACAAGCTCGCGACGTAGCGCAGGCCCGCACTTCTGATCGGACCGCGCCCTATTGACCCGGCGCACCGAGCCGTGAACCGAATGAGATTCTCGGGAACGTCGTTCAAGAACCTCTGGTGCAACGGAGAGGTGCGGTATACCGTCCTCTCGGCCCATATGTCGGGCTATGTCCGTTGGCGAGGAGAGCCGAGAGTGCGTCTGAACCCGTTCGCCCGTAACAGTGCAATCGCAGCGATCGGGGTGGCCGCTCTGGTGGCCACCGGGCTCAGCGCCCAGGCCGCTCCGAAACCGTCGTCCGGCCTTAACGCGTTGGCGGCCAAGGCGATCACGGTCAAGCGCGGGCCCGGGGGCGGGGTGATCGTCCTGCTCAAGAACCACACCACCAGCTACAACGCGAAGACCTCGGCGCAGCGCTCGCAGGCCAAAGCCGCGCGTAGCTCGCAGCAGGCTCTGGTGACCCACATCAAGAAGGCCGGGGGCTCCGTCTCGCACTCGTACACGCTGATCAACGCCGTCGCGGCGAAGGTCAGCCAGAAAGAGGCGAATGCCCTCGCCGCCGACAAGCAGGTGCAGGAGGTCATCCCGGACCAGCTGATCAAGTCGACGGCAACGGCGTCGGCCGCGCCTGCGAAAACGACATCGACCCCGCCGCCGGCCGGAACCTGTGACGTGAACGGCAAGCCGCGCCTCGAGCCCGAGGCGCTCGAGCTTACCCGCGCGAACTCCGACGTCCCTGGCGCAAAGACCGCGCGATCGCTCGGCTACACCGGCAAGGGCGTGACCGTCGGGTACATGGCCGACGGCATCGACATCAACAACCCGGACTTCAAGCGCAACGGCAAGTCGATCTTCACCGACTACCAGGACTTCACCAGCGACGGCCTGAACGCGCCGACCGACGGTGCTGAGGCGTTCATCGACGCCGGCGCCATTGCCGCGCAGGGCAAGACCACCTACGACGTCTCGCACTTCGGCCCGATCCAGCTGAACCAGGCCTGCCACATCCGTATCGAGGGCGAGGCGCCCGGCGTCAACCTCGTCGGCCTAAAGATCTTCGACGAGGACGGCCTGGCCACCAACTCCTCGATCGTCCAGGCCATCCAGTACGCGGCCACCGTCGACCACGTCAACATCTTCAACGAGTCGCTCGGCTCGAACCCCTATCCGGACGACCCGGCCTCGCTCGACGCGGTCAAGGCCGCCAACGACGCCGCCGTCGCGCAGGGCGTCACGATCACCGTCTCCACCGGCGACGCCGGTGTCACGAACACCATCGGCAGCCCGGCCACCGACCCGAAGGTCATCTCGACTGCCGCCTCGACGGCCTATCGCTTCGACGCTACGACCGGTTACGGCGGCTACAACTTCCCCGGCGTCAACGGCTGGCTGAACAACAACATCAGTTCGCTCAGCTCGGGTGGCTTCGCGCAGGACGGCCGGACGGTCGATCTGACCGCTCCGGGCGAGCTCGCCTTCGCGCCATGCTCCAAGAATCTGACGAAGTACGAAGGCTGCGTCGACCCCGCGGGCGGGGCGGACGGTGTCGAACGCTCCGGCGGCACCAGCGAGTCGGCCCCAGTCACGGCGGGCGTCGCCGCGCTCGTGGTGGAGGCCTACCGCGCCGGTCACGGGGGCTCGACGCCCACCCCGGCGGTCGTGAAGACGATTCTCACCAGCACGGCCGACGACATCCAGGCGCCGGCCGACCAGCAGGGCGCCGGGCTGGTCGACGCATACAAGGCCGTGCAGCTGGCGAAGTCCTACAACGTGTCGCCGCGCACCGGGCACACCATCTCCTCGAGCGCCAGCCAGTTCAGCGCGATCGCCAACCCGCACACGGCCGAGAGCTTCACCGACACGATCACCAACCAGGGCACCACCACGCAGACGGTCCACGCGTCGGCCCGGACACTGGGTGGCTACTCGCGGCTGCGGACGACCTCAGTCACGCTCAGCGACGCGAAGAGCTCCAAGATCCTGGACTTCCAGGGCGCTATCGCAAACTACGAGAAGCTGACCTTCTCGGTGCCGGCCGGCGAGAACCGGCTCAACGCATCCATCGCGTTCCAGAACGCGTCGCCCGACGACCTGAACGCGCGGGTGCGGCTCACGCTGGTCGACCCCCAGGGCCGGCTCGCGTCGTACTCGGTGCCGCAGGGCGACGGCAACTACGGCAACTCGCAGGTCACCAACCCGGTCGGTGGCACCTGGACCGCCTACATCTGGAGTAAGCAGTCGACCGACGGGGGGACCGAGGGCAAGGTGCTCTTCGCCGCCAGCGCGGCCGAGTTCGGCTACTTCGGCTCCGTGTCCCCGTCGACGCTCACCCTCGCGCCCGGGCAGTCGGGCCAGGTCAAGCTGTCGACCAACACCAAGAACGGGCCGGGCGACAAGGCCGGCGCGCTCGTGCTCACCACCAGCGCCACTGAGGCCGGCATCCCGGCGACGACGTCGGTGCCGGTGACGCTGCGCTCGCTCATCCCGACCGGCGCGCAGTCGTTCACCGACACGCTCACCGGCGGCAACGGGCGCTCCGTCGCGACCGGTCAGACGTTCTACTACAACATCGACGTGGCCAACGGCACGCCGGAACTCAATGCGAACGTCACCCTGGCCGATGACCCGACCAACACCTTCTTCGCGTACCTCATCTCACCCGACGGCGAGGCCCTCGCGACCGGCGCCAATCAGGTCCTGACCACGATCGGGGGCGGCACCACTCCGGTCGGGGCCTACACCCTGGGTGCGCAGCTGCATGCGCTCGCGCCGCCGCCCGGGCGATGGACGCTCATCGTGCTGTTCGCGCCACAGGTGTCGGGCACCGCGATCAAGGAGCCGTTCACCGTGGCCACCGACCAGACAAAGGTGCCGGCCTCGGCCAGCGGCCTGCCGAACTCGGCCAACACCACGATCAAGTCCGGCACTACGAAGACCGTGAACGTAAAGGTCAAGAACACCGGCAACAGCCCGGAAGCGTTCTTCGTCGACCCGCGGCTCTCGTCGTCGTCGGTCCAGTACCTGGCGCCCTACAGCGACTCCGAGACGAACGCGCCGTTCACCGTGTACGACAACCTGCCCGAGTATCTCGTGCCGACGCAGACCACCGCACTCGGCGCGGCGGCCCAGACCAGCGGACCGGCCGATATCCAGTTCGACATGGAGGCCCCGAGCGGCGACCCGGACCTGCTGAGCGACACGGGTAAGACCGTGACGGCCGGCTACTCGACATCGCGCGTCAGCCCCGGCGTTTGGGACATTCTGCCGACGCAGGTCGGGCCGTTCACCGGGGTCCCCCAGCCGGAGCCGGTCGACACCGCGATGGTCGCGCAGACCCGTGACTTCGACCCGTCCGTCTCGTCGTCAACCGGTGACCTGTGGCTGACCAGCGTCGACCCGAATGCGACGCTGAACACGATCACGGTTGATCCAGGCGACACGGCGACGATCCCAGTGCACATCCACGCCACCGGCAAGTCGCGCACCGTGCACGGCACGCTCTACGTCGACGATGCGCAGCTGTTCTACCTCTACGGCGGTTTGCTGCCCAACGGCAACGAGGTCGCGGCGCTGCCGTACACGTACACGATCAAGTAGCCCGGGGCAGGGTCACGCCGCCGTTGCACCGAGATCCGGTAGAACGGCAGCGTGACCCTGGTTCCGGTGCTTGAGGTCGGCGGCACCCATGTCAGTGCGGCGCTCGTCGATCCGGGCGAGTGGCAGCTCCGCGACGACCACCGCTACGCGCTCGACGCCGACGCGAGCGCGGCCGACCTGATCGAGCGCTTCGTGCACGCCGGGCGCATGCTGGGCGTCGAGGCGGGCCACACCTGGGGAATCGCGATGCCTGACCCGTTCGACTACGCGCGTGGCATCGCCCGGTTCGAGGGCGTGGGCAAGTTCAGTGCGTTGCGCGGTGTCGACCTCGGCGCCGCGCTGCGTGCCGGGCTGCGCGGCGCGGTGGGCTTCGTCAACGACGCCGACGCGTTCACGT
>CAXTHY010000074.1:0-15822 GCA_964244175.1 uncultured Jatrophihabitans sp.
CGAACATGTTCCGACCCATCACATACGCACCGCGGGGGCGCATGAGCCACTCGTTCGCGATCTTGTCAGCGCCGTTGGCCCGCGGGTCGCCGATGTGCCAGCCGTGCAGCTCCCGTCCCCGCTTGCCCAGGGGGTCCGCGCGGCTCTGATCCGGCCCGGCGACGAAACCGTCCAACGAGATCGACATGTGGCAGGTCGTGTTCGGCACCGCGAACCTCCTGAACGATTGCGCCTTGCCAGCGGTCGGGCGGACGGTAGCAGGTAGTGGCAGAACGCAAGTGTTATTTACGTGGCATTGTGACGCGGCCTTGTGACGCGGCCCGACGCGGTGAGCTTCACGGGTTGCGGGTCATCACGCTGCTCCGCACTCGAGTGGTCGACGGCCCGAAAGCTTCAGACCTCTACCAGGGTCAATGTCGGGTCCAGGCGACGGAGATCGTCAGGGTCCTGGTCGAGACGGCTTGGCTGGTTCGCCGCGCGCACAGCACGACGGTGGGCGGCGACTACGTCCGCGGTCCCGGACGATGCCAAGAGCCAGCCTACGCCGGTAGCGTCCACGCGGTCCAGGGCCACAACGTCGGTTGCCGGTTGGCGGACGAGGCGTGCGAGTAGGGCCTGGCGGGCAGGGCTGCGCACGGCCAGCGCGAGCGCAGTCGCGGGGATGGTGACACGTGCCGACGTTTCTCGAGCGCGGGCCAGCAGAGCAACGACGCGGCGGTCGTCGCGATCTAGAGCGATCAGCGTCGAGGGTCACCCCGCGGGTCATGCGACGCCGCTCTGCTGGCCGAGGCGGCGCTCGGCGATCTGCGCTCTGCGGCCGGGCCGTCCGCGGTCCAGACCACGAGTCTGTCTCGTGGGGTCGAGGATGCTGCCAGCTTCGCGTCGGTGTCGGCCCGGCAGCTGGTCGGGAGCGCGGAGAGCTACGAACTGCTCGTCGCCGCTGTACTGCTCACCGCTGTCCGCGCGAATCGAATGGCCCCGGCCCCGCCGACCGAAACGCTGCGCGCCGTGCTGGACACCTGCGCCGATCTGCCGACGAGCGTGATCGACCGCGATCTTACCGTCGACATCGACATCGCCCGCAACTCGTCGGCAAGCTGACCCAGTTGTCGACTTGCAGCCGCCCGCGTCGAGCTGGGAGAACGAACTCGGGTGAGCCACCAGTTCGCTGCGAGAGCAGATTGCGTCATGCGGCGCAGCTACAGCGGTCGTGCAGCGTTTCGACCCACTGCCACACCGCTTGAAGCAACCACCGAAGCCGCGAACCCCGTTGCCGAACGAGGCCGTCGCCCGCCAGCCCGAAATTCGCTTTTGCCAGCTCCAAGGCTTCAGACGAGGAGTTTGCAGCCGATGGTTGCAGTTGCAAGTCAACACGCCGAAAGGGCGGTGGTGAAATGGACGGTGGTCTCGAGGCCTCAGTCTTCGTGCCCGAGGACCTGAGATCGCCGCAGGCCTTCGACCTCGCATGCGATCAGGTCGTTGAGTACTTGTCTCGGCTCGTCCCTATGGGCCTGTGGGCCGTGACCCGCGTCGCGAATGGCAAATCCGTCCTCCTGGCCGCCAAGGATCACGCGTACGGATTCGGTAAGGGAGCTACCTTGCCGTTCGTCGACATGCCGTGTCATGCCATGGTGACCGCAGGGGCACCGCCGATTGCACCAGACGCTGGGCTCGTCCCTGATTACGCCGATTCTGGATTCGCTCGACTGGCGCCGCTAGGCGCCTATGTCGGGTTCCCGATTACCCAGGCCGATGGGGCATTGTTCGGCACAGTATGTGGATACGACCCCAGCCCGCAACCGCCAACTCTCGTCACCAATGAGCCGCTCTTCAGACTGGTCGCCCTGCTGTTGTCTGCAGTGCTGACCGCGGACTTGGTTTCGACCAGCGCGGCCCGTGACGTCGAACTCCTGAGGGGTGAGGCCGACACCGACCAACTCACCGGCCTGTTGAACCGCCGGGGTTGGGATCGCTACGTCAACCTCGAAGCGCCCAGGTACGAGCGGTTCGGTGACCCCGCGGCGGTCCTGATAGTTGATCTGGATGGACTAAAGACAATCAATGACGTTCATGGTCATCTCGCCGGCGACCAGCATCTCCGGCGCGCCGCGGACGCCCTGCGCAGCCACGTCCGTGCCGGCGATGCGCTGGCGCGTCTCGGCGGGGACGAGTTCGGCTTCTTCGCGAATGGTGTCTCGCCCACGAAGGCCGTTGCCCTGGTCGACCGACTGATCGAAACCTGCAGGCGTAATGGGATAGAGGCCTCGATTGGGTGGGCGCCGGTGCAGGTCGGTCACGGCATTGAAGACGCATTCACCGCTGCTGACCAAGCCATGTATCAGCAGAAGAGGGAACGGAAGAACGCCGTCCGCGTGCATGCTCGCGGCTGACCGATTTCGACAACGACCGAGGGCCTTCCCGCCGGCTGCGAAAGCTCAAGCGGGGGCGGATGGTGCTCGGACTGCTCAATACGGGGATGAATTTCGACCGAGATCATTCGCACTCACGGCCCAGACGCTTTGCGGGTTGCTGACACGGGTGACAATCGCGATGCATATGCACTACATGCTTCCTCGACCGACGGCCTGCACCAAGGCGCCGTCGCGCCGGCCGGTTGACGGTGCGCAGGAGGACCTGCCACAGAGTCAGGCTCGATCGACTGTTACCACCGACTGAGCGCGTAGAAACTCCGGCGCCCACCGGGATCGCGCGAATTGAATCGCCCGGTTTTACGGAGGCTCGTTAGTTGGTTCCGGCCTCGGTGAGGACGGGGTGCCAGGATAGTTCTGGGTGTCGGTGTGGGCGCAGTGATCTTCGAACTCGGCTGGTGGGACGAGCCCGATCTCGCCGTGCAGGCGACGGTGGTTGAACCAGTCGATGTGGCGACGGCGATCTCGACGTCGCTGATCGACTTCCAGCCGCCCTTGGGGCGCATCACCGGGTTGCGGATGCAGTACTCAGGAGTGGACTCCCGACGCTGTCTTCCCATGATGAACATCCTCGCTTACAAGGTGTCCGACCGGGGGCAAGGCCAGTCCGTGTTCCTCTTCACTGGCTTTGGCTCGCTTATCTTCGGCCACTGGGTCCAACACGAGCCAGCCTGGCACTGGCTGACAAACTGGCCCATTGTCGACATCGGCAACGGTCTATTGACCACCGGCCTGCTGGGCGTCGCCTGGCAGTACGTCGATGGTCAGGATGGCGACGTTCGCGGCTACCGGGCGCCTGAAAGGCGTGCTGGGCGACTCGACACCGGCCATGCGAGAAGCCGTGATCTCGGGCTTTGCCTTGACCGGCCGACATCGCCCGGGTGGCAACCCTAGAAGTACAGGAACACTCGTCGGTTCGTCGTCGTTCCGCACGGGCGAGGTAGAACTGTGAACGGCCGACAGCTCGAACACCGGCAACGTGACGTCTTCACGAAATCGACGTCAGCCCCGGAACTTGGGGTTGGCATATCCGCTGACCCACGTTCCGTCGGCTTTCCGATAGCCCTGCACGACGGGGCGGCCGCGCCTGCGCGGGGCCACGTTCGCCGACGGCTTGGTCGGTCGTTCGAGGAAGCGCAGCAGGCTGCGCGAGTTGGCGGCGATGCCGTCGACCAGAGCGCTGGTCATGGCGAGGTCGCCGATCCAAGACTGCTCGGCTCGGATCGCGTCGGAGAAGGCGTCCGCAGCGTTCGCGACGATCTCGTACACCAGGCCGTTCACCTTGACTGGGTCCAGGTTCAGTGCGCGGGCCAGCGCCCGCCAGTCCTCGCCGGTGATGAGTCGGTTCTCGTACTTCCCGTTGACCGACATCGCCATGGCCATCGTCCGTAGCTCGTACCGGTCCGGATACGGCGCGACCGAGCTGATGTCATACAGCGGCGCGAGTTCGACGTCGGCGCCGGTGAGCAGCAGCGAGTAGTTCTTGGCGTGCGCGTCCGGGCCGAAGATCACCCAGTTGTACGCGAGCGCCTGCACCAGTCGTTCCGCTGATCCGCGCGCGTGCGACGGCGCCTGATGCTCGTAGAGCAGGCCGACCATGTCGACGATGCCGGGGCCGCCGTCGTCACGTTGGTACTTGCGAGCCGGTGGGATGCCGAGCGCCTGGCAGAAGTCCTCCTGCTGCCGTCGCTGGATGTCGCCCTTCGCGGCGATGATTCGGTCATAGCGCTCCAGGACGATCGCACGCTCATCGCCGAACTGCATCACCTCGGATCTGGCTGTGGTCAGGCCGAGCAACGACGCCGCGGACAGGCACAAGTGCTCGTTGACCTCCTGGTGCGCGAGGTGTTGGAGCGGCGGTTTGAATATGTGGGTCGTCGCAAGACGCCCCGACGGCAGACCCCACTGCCCACGTGGACCCAGCGCCAGGGCGAACTTCGCCTGCGCGCCGGCGAGGCTGAACTGGCCCGGCGCGGCGATGTCGTCCCACGCTGCCCGGTCCCCCCGCAGCACCCTGAGGCGGTTCTCGATGTAGTCCTCGTCGACCGGCTCGATCCTGCCCGGCGACGTCGCCGCCTCCAGCCTGTCTGGCCGGATGAACTGCGCGGCGCCCGCGACGTCTTCGCCCACGTGACGCAACAGCGCGAACGGGCTGTTGCTCGACACCCCGAAACGCAACCCCCACCGTTGCAGGACGAACTCGCTGTCGGGCAACAGCCCGCGCAGGAAGGCGTCGACGCCGTCATGTGAGTGGACGGCCTTCGTCAGAGGCATGGACAGCGACAGCGGCGTCGCGCCGCTCCGGTTGGCCCACTCGGGCGAGTAGGTGAAGGAGAGTCGACCGTGTGGGTTCTGCTGCAGCGATCCCATCGTCTCGCCGCCGTGCAGCACGAGCAGTTCCTTGCTGACGGGCCCGCTCACTCCGGCGCCTCGCCGTCGTCAGCCGTTTGCGTCAGCAGATCCACGGTCAGCCGCAGTTCCGCCAACAGCGACAGCAGCTTGCCAAGCTCAGCACGCGGATGCCCAGCCTCCACGTGCGCCAGCCACGGCCGGCTCACCCCTGCCCGTCGCGCGAGCTCCTCTTGGCTGAGCCGCACCTCATTGCGACGGGCGCGGACCACGTTGCCGACGTCCGTCGGCGTTCTGGCCCGCATGACGTCTCGACCTTCCGTCAACGTATAGTTACGAAGCACCGTCTGTATGCGTATGTTTACGTTACTCGCTGCGTAGCCGAACGCCAACTTCGCGCTCTTGCGAGCCGACCGCTTGCATGCTCTACGGCACCGGATCGTCAAGAGGGCTGGCCGAGCTTGTGTCAGAAGCAGACCGTTCACCGGCGTCAGGCCCGCCCGAGAGGCCGGCCGAACGTACGCTTTACAACTAAGCGCGCACTCGCTACACGTCAGTAGCGCGCACGCTGCGTCCGAAGCGAGGGCTGGTTCTCTTGCGTGGACGAACCCGCGGCGAGCCCATACTGGCCTTGCCCCCGTTCGGTGGACACGGGTTATGCGGCTTGTAGGTCTGCCGCGGGGTGGGTGCAGTCTTGCATCTCGAAGGTGACGGGGCTGATCTGGCCGAGGGCGGAGTGCCGTCGGCGGCGGTTGTAGCGGTCTTCGATCCAGGCGCCGACCTCGATTTTGGCGCGGGCCTGGGTGGGCCAGACGCGGCGGTAGTAGAACTCGGTCTTCAGGGTGGCGAAGAACGATTCGGCCATCGCGTTGTCCCAACACACACCGGTGCGGCCCATCGAGCGGGTCATGCCGTTTTCGTTCGCGAACTTGGTGATCTGGGCTGACGCGTACTGGGTGCCGCGATCGGCGTGGAACACGACCTTCGCTGGGAGTTCGCCGCGCAGCGTGATCGCCATCTGCAGGGCTTGTTCGACCAGGTCGGCGCGCATGTGCTCGTCGATGGCCCAGCCGATCACCCGACGCGAGTGGGCGTCGATCACGGTGGCCAGGTAGAGCCACCCTTGCCAGGTGCGCAGGTAGGTGATGTCGCCGACCCAAATCCGGTTCAGCACGCCGGTGTCCCAGGTCCGGTTCGCCGCGTCGGCGGGGTAGGCATCGGCGTGATCAACGATCGTGGTGGTGCGCATCGCCTGGGGCATATACCTTTGAGCCCGAGCCGGCGCATCGTCTTGGCGACGGTCTTGCGGGAGATGACCTCGCCGTCCTCACGCAGGTCGACCAGGATCCGCGGCGACCCGGACACCTCGTCGGACTCGCCGTGGAACCAACCGATCTTGGCCTCGATCCGCTCTGCCCGAAGTGCCCGCGCCGAGGGGCCACGGGACAGCCAGGCGTAGTAACCGGCCCGGGACACCTCGAGGAGTCGGGCCACCGCACGATGCTGAAGTTGCTCTTCTCCGCGTGCATCAGTGCGAACGCTTCTCGTTCGTATCCGAGGCTTCCTGGGCGAAGAAGAGTGACGCTTTTTTTAGGAACGCCCGATCCATCTTCAGTTCCGAGTTCTCCTTGCGCAGCCGCGCCAGCTCGGCCCGCTCGGTCTCGCTCAGAGCCCCATCGTCGACGTCCTGGCGGGCCTTGAACAGATTCACCCACCGGCCCAACGTCGCCTCGTTGATGCCCAGCTCGCGGGCCACCGTCGCTACCGCACGACCGGTGTTGATCACCAGTTTCACGGCCTCGTCCTTGTACTCAGGAGTGAACTCCCGACGCTGTCTTCCCATGATGAACATCCTCACTTACGAGGTGTCCACCGTCCGGGGGCAAGGCCATACCTCCTTGACGTCCGTTGTTGGTGAGAGGAGGGATCCAGATCATGCCCGAATCTGAGGAACGCGACCTGGGCGACGAGCCGGTCGCGTACACGCCATCGGCTCGTCCGTCGCCGTTACGCCCAGCCCGCGAGCCAACAACTTTAGCCGGCTGCCTCATATTCGCCAGCGGCAGCGGTCGTCCCGATCGTGCGCAAACAGGGCGCCTGGGGTCTTTGGTGGGTCTGTTTGCTCACCTTCGGCATCTACGACTACGTGTGGTACCACCGCATCAACCAAGAACTTGCCACGCTGTTGCAGATCCCCGTTCCGGCCAACCGGAAGTGGTGGAATCAGATCACCCCAAATCTGGAACCCTGGTCGGGTTGGGCGCGACCGCAAACGGCTCGACGCCGCGCATGCGGCAGTGGGGTCACCGACTCGTGTCGGTCTGTTTGTCACTTGGTTTTGGGCGCCGAGCTGGTTTGCCTCTCAGACCTGCTACTTACAGCGGAGGCTGAACATCTTGCACAAACGTGCTTGCCTCGCATGCGGTGCGTGGCCCGATCCGGTAGCCGACACCAACGAGCGCCCTGTTCGTCGCGAGGATCCGCTCTCGCGGATCGCAGGTCTGGGCTCATGTCGTGTCCCGTTCGACGGCCGGCGCTCGTAGTCGCCGGAAAAGGTGAACAGGTCGTCCCCCACTTTCGTGAAGGCATGGACTTGAGGAGTAGTCATGCCAGAGAAGCGTAGGAAGTTCGACCCGGAGTTCCGCGAGGGCGCGCGGTCCGTGTCCGGGTGTGCCGTGAGACGCGGAAGCCGATCGCGGTGGTCGCTCGTGATCTCGGGATCAACGAGGTGACGTTGGGTAACTGGATCAACCGGGAGCAGGCCGGCAGCGACGGTGCTGACAGTCTGTCGAGAGACGATGTTGCCGAGTCGAAGCGGGTTCGGGCGGAGAACGCCGAGCTGCGGACGGAGCGCGATGTGCTCAAGCGCTCCGTGGTCCTGTGGGTGAAGGAGGCGACGAAGTGAGCGTGGCACGCTTCATCGTCGACCAGAGGACGTGGTACCGCGTGCCGGTCGCGGTGTGCTGCATGATCGTTGGGATCAGCATCGGCTGGTTCTGCAAGTGGATCAAGTCGCCGGTCACTGACCAGCAGCGTCGCCGTCGTGATCTTGACGCAGAGGTCGCCGCGCTGTTTACCGCGTCGGGGCGCACGTATGGCTCGCCGCGCATTCATTGTGATCTTGTCGAGGCCGGGTGGACGGTGTCAAGAAAGTCGGTCGCGGACTCGATCCGCAGGCAAGGCCTGCAGGGCCGCAAACCCAAGCACAGCAAGGGATTGACGAAACAGGACCGGGCCGCGCCCAGTTTTCTCGTGACACAAGTGGAGCTGAGGGGACTCGAACCCCTGACCCCCACACTGCCAGACATATGTTCGAATATCTGTACAAGTCCGTAATTGTCCGCAAACCCCTGCTACGTAGGCGATGTAGCTATTTCCCAATCTTACCGAATACTCAGGAACAACGGCGGATTTTGCTATTGGCTACCAAGATGGCTACCGGATGATCATGCTAAATCGATGCAACATACCTGGGCGTATGTCGCAGAGCTGACCGCCCATCAGCTTGATGAAAGTCTGATCAGCCCAGCGCGCTCGGTATTCCACCGCGGACCATTCGACACCTAGTCAGTATCAACAGACGCTCCCGATCAGAACTAACCTCTCAGGCCCGCTCAAGACCACTTCCCGTCTCGCACAACCAGGATGCCATTCAGTACTGCCGTCATGCGCACCTGATATCTTGTACGAATGACACGGAAGCTCTCGGTGCTGGCTCCGGTGCTCCGCAGTGAAACACAGGCGCGTTTGCTCGCAGCACTGCTGCTGCAGCCAGACCGCGAGGCCAGTATCGCGGACCTGGCCCGAGAAACGGGTGCCGACAGCGGCAACCTGCACGCCGAAGTCGAACGCCTCGTCGCCGCCGGCGTGCTCGCCGACCGTCGCGTCGGCCGCACGCGTCTGCTGCGCGCAGGCGATAGCCCGTTGAACCGCCCACTCGCCGACCTGCTCAAGGTGGGGTACGGACCGAAGCCGGCGCTCGAGAGCGCATTGGGCCACGTCGCGGGGATCGAGCACGCGTTCATTGGCGGTTCCTGGGCGGCACGCTACGAAGGCGGCAACGGCCCTTTCCCCCACGACATCGACGTCATTGTCGTCGGCGCCCCGAACCGCGACGACGTGACCGACCTCGTCGTCAACACCCTGGCCGCGATAGGCCACGATGCTCAGGTGATCTTCCGTAGTCCCGCCGCCTGGAAGGCAGCATCAGACGCGTTCACTCGCACAGCTAAGGCAGCGCCGCTCGTCGAGCTGACGATCGAGGCGGCCAATGGCTAGCTGGCCGACCGGAATCGACACGATCAAAAGCTTGCTTGCCGCGAACAGCCTGCAGAAGGTCGCGCCCTCGCGTGAAGCTGCCCAGGCCGCGCTGGACGCGGCCGTCAAGCACCTAGACAGCGCGCACGCCGTCGCCGAGTCCGACCCGGACGGGGCCTACACACTCCTCTACGACGCGGCTCGGAAAAGCTTGGCCGCTGTGTTGCAAGCGCAAGGTTTGCGTTCCACCAGCCGCGGCGGGCACTACGCGATCCAAGAAGCGATCTCCGCGCAGTTCACGAAACCTCCGCCACAGGACGCGTTCCGTTCTTTCGGCCGCCTACGTCGAAGCCGCAATCAAATCGAGTACGACGACATCTCGCCCGTCATCCCCGAAGACGTGGAAGCGGACGCTCCCGTCGTCCGCGCTCTGCACGACATGGCACGCCAACTCGTCGACGTGCTCCCGTGTTCGTCGATTGACGTCACACGGCTCACGAACTGTCTCTGACGGGCCATAACTTCAGACCATGAACGAATCAAAGTTCGGTGTTCCCACGACTGGCGTATGGCAAGTAAGCACCGAAACCAGCGTGTACCTGCTCGATCTCGACGCTAGCCGAGTCACCCGCGTGCCTGATGCCGGCGCCGGCCCACCACCGGGCCTGACCGCGCTACCGATCTCGTCGCTGCGACGAGATCACGAGTCAGTCCCGCTGCTCGAGCTGATCTCATGTGCCGTCGGGCGACCGATGCGCATGCTCATCGACGTCCGCCGCGACGGCATCGGCACCCTTCGAACGACCACGGTGGTCAGACAGCTGCCTGAGCTCACTGCCAACGACCACTAGGACCGCGATCCGGGCCGCCGCTGACGTGTATGCCGGTCGTAGAGCTCGAGCGCGGCGTTGATTGACTCAACGTCGAGCGCGGTTGGATCGTACGAACCACCGACCCACTCGAGCATCTCGTCGTGTTCCTCATCCGACGGGTCGGCCAGCACCTCGAGCAGCTGCTCGTAACCGCCGCTACCGCCGCAGTCCTCGGGTGGGCAGGCTCGCGCTCCGTCAATGAGATGCGGCGTTTCGGTGCCGATGCTCGGCATGACCTGCTCAATGACGATGTTGTGGTGCCAGCTGTCGCCGAAGTCGTACTCGTAGCTGAACTCGCTGACGGCGTGGACGGCTTTCGCGAGGGTGAACATCTCCTCGTCACCGAGCGGATGTCCTTCGAGTTCTTCGACGTCGCCGTAGAGCACGCCGTCGACGTCGAACAGATGCAGGTGGTAGTTCTCCCAGCCCATCGCCGTCTGCAGGACAGCGTGCAGTTGGCGCAGCGTCAGCGACGCGGGCACCACGAGCCGCCGCCAAATCTCCGGTTCAATGTCGCGCAGCGTCACGCGCAGCTGCACCGCCGACTCAGGCGAGCGACGTGCAGGGGCTGCTTGCGCGGAGGCAGGGATCTCTGGCTGCTGTCCGATTAGCGCCGCGCGGGCCAGGCGGCGTGCCGCATCCGTCGGTAGGCCGTCGTCCGCACGTCGGGACCTCGGGACGAGGCCAAGCCGACGAAAGACCGCCCAGGTGTCGCGCGCAGCACCAAACGACGCCAACGGGCTTAATCGCTGACGCGTCCCGCGATCGGACCAGCCCAGGATGGTCATGCCCTCGGCCAACAGGGCATCGTTCTGCGGCAGGCCGGACGCGACGGTCAACAGATACAGCAGCCCGCCGTGGCGTTCCGGCTCCGAGCGGGCATCCGGCAGAGACTTCGCGAGGTGCCACCACAGCCCGTCCGGGTCATCGACAAGACTCCGACCGACTTTGGTCGGCAAAAGCCGGCCGCGGTACTTGCGCAGCAAACCGAACCGCTGCGCCGACTCCCGGAGCTCGAGCACCGGGAAGGTCATGTCCTCACGGTTGTTCTTACCGATCCAATCGACCGCCCACCCCAGCTCTGTCATCGCCTCGGTCACGACCACCGGCGGCAGGTAACCCGCCTGGGTGAGCTTGACGCCGTCATCGATGCGCCGCAGCAGCCACCGGTACGGCGCAACCACAGAATCCGCGTCTGGTTCGGTCGCAACCCCCGCCTCGAGGTCCGCGCCATCGATCGCACGCAGCCAGGGCAGCGAGCGAGCAGTCCTCAGGCGGTCGACGATCTCGAGCACGTGAGACTCCACGCCAAGATTCCATCACGATCAGCGATCTGTGCCGCTCATGACGCTGGCACTTGCGCTGGGCCAGATCGCAGGACATGGTCGTGGTGACGCGCTATGACAGGTGACCACCACACCTCCGAGAACGTGAGATCGAGCCGCAGGAGTGCGCTGCCGTTCGCCGACGTCCGCAAACGGGCGCACCCAACCTGCCAGCGATCTGTTCGATTGTTCGTTCTTGTTCTCTGACGTCTGGATCACTGCCGCGTAAGAGATTTCGGACGAATATCGAACAGCACGAACGATCGCGAACGAAGCAAATGGCTACCGGAATGGCTACCATATGATCATGGACTCAAGAGCGGTGCTCTCCATCGGGGATGGGTGCTCTCACCTCGACAAGCTACTTCGGCGGTGCTGGATTACGCGCGCAGCTTGTCCAACTTCCCACGATCAAACGGGACTACATCGAGATCAGGTAGCCACCGATCGCTGCGCTCAGAGAGTTCGATCAGCGCGCGCCGCGTCGCGCGTTGCGGCACGCCAAGTTCCATGCCTAGCCTCGCGAAGTCCTCGACGCCGAAGCCGCACCCGCTTGCACGCCCGATCGACAGGGCCATTTCTATCGCCGTCAACGTGGGAGCGCGGCACGTCTTACACCGGCGACACATCCCGCTCGCCACCCAGATCCTTACCAACTGAGAAGTTCTTCGCGTGCGCGTCGCAGTTCGCTGACATCCAGTTCGCGGCCGGCGAGCGACAAGGGATCACACACGTCGGCCAGGGGTCTATCTCACTATTGTCACCTCCCTGAGCGGGGCTGCCTTGGGCTCGATGACCCCGTGGCGGCGATGGTCGGCCTCGGCCTGCAAGATCTCAGGGGTTGGTAAACACGTCGCGGTGGCGCCTCGCCGGGACGGCGCACCTTGGGCGTCGGCCAGGACGTGGTTGGGGTCACGGACGCGGCCTACAATCAGTCCGGCAGTGACGGCGTGCCGTCGGCCGCGGGAGCGAACGCGGTGAAGGGGTCAACCTCACCCGCGCCAACCGGGCGCTCGCCTCACTGTTCCACGCCCGAGCCTCCACGGTCACGATCCGCCGCCAGCTGATCAACGTCCCCGCCCGGCCGATCCGCTCCGCCCGTCGCATCCGTATCCGCTACCCACGAAGGTCCGGGGCCGACGCCTCGCTCGCCCTGTTCAGCGCCACCCTCTGGCCACCAACCGCAACCCGTGCCTGACCGCGCGACCCAGAGCACAACCGACGATCAATCGAAAGGCCGGGCAGACCGGCAGCTCTCACACGCCCGCACCACACCCACCGCGCCCAAGAATCACAGCTCTCAACCGCATTCGCTTCGGTGCATGCGGGCTAAGTGGCGGCGCAGGCCGCGGTCGGCCGATGGCTCCGACGGGTATGCGCGACGCGGGCCGGCCAATGAGTTCGACGTATCCACTAGCGTGTGGAGTCGGGCTCGTCGTCAGCCGCTGACGTTGGTGCTGATGTGGCCCGCCCGCAGGTGCACAATGGGCGTGATCCGTCGGCCCGAGGAGCTAACATGTCCGATTCGTTGTCACGCGAGGCTTCAGACCGCGTGCCGCAACGCGCATCGACGAACGCAGGCTTTTCGTCTTGGCTGCCGGCCTCGCTGAGGTTCGCCGTGGACCGGGACCGCCTGCTGTTGTCCGCGGGCGGGCAGTATCAACCCGCCGTGCCGCGGCCGCGATCGTTCGGCGGCGGAGGCGGCGGTGGCGGCTACTAGCCCCTCAGGAGACGGGGGCGAGACACCGCCGTCACACGACAAGGCCCGCACACGAGGCGAGCCACCGCAGCACGCGCAGGCGGGCCAGCCTAACGAAAACGCCGACGTCACGGACGGGCTCAAACTCAAGGTGTTCGCCGCCATCTGGGCGAGCGCCGGAGTCATAGGCTTGCTGCTCATTACCGGCTTTCGCGCCTCCGGAAAGAGCTTCGACGACCGGATTGGTCACACTGGTCTAGATGTTCTGACCAGTCTGAGCATTGTGGCCATCGAGATCGGCATCTTGGGTTTGGCATTTGAGTGGGCGACAGAGAAAGACCGCAGGCGCACCACCGCTCGGGTCACGCAGGAGTTGCTCAAGAATGAGCTCGAGCCCGTCATGACCGAGCATCGCCAGCAGATCGCAGAACTGACCCGCACGTTCAATGAATCGGTCGCCCGGGCTACCGAAGAGACAGCCAGTTTGATGCTCGGTGACGAGAGATTTGTGCAGGGCCTGAGACAAGAGAGTCGGCAGCGCTATCTCGAGGCGTTCATGATCGCGAATCTGGACCGTGACGCTCAGGATCTGGTCAAGCGCACTGCTCGCGAACTGTCCGGCCAGACGCACTATGCGAAATATGATGCTGTATTCAAGCCAGTCGACAAGCCGGAATTGCTCCACGAGGGAGGTCTTCCATTTTTGATTCTCGAGCGAACTTATTACACCAACAGCGTTCCGAGCGCACTACGCTATCGGTTCGAGACGCGCCTCGAGCGGTATTTGCAACCACCACCACCTCCGGAGGACGAAGAGACTTTTCGTTGGCTTCTCATCGCGGACAACCCCAACCAGCACGACGTACTACGGAATCAGTTCAAGATCGAATCGATAAAGATCAATGAGTACGAGCAGATCAGAGATGGCTCGAACGAAAATCCGGAGGACAAGACCCACGACGACGAAAGCTGGGTCACTCAATACACAGTCAAGATCGATGAGGAAGAGAAGCGACCACGACCTGACGGGTTGTCGCAGGATCGCGTCTTCGTGCGTCTTATCCTCCCAGGCGTGAGACCCAACATCACTTACTCAGTGCTGAGCGGATCGTTGACCAAGCAGTTCTCAGTGAGTTGTGACTACTCGAGAAGCAAATACGTACCCGAGGCCTTCGAGAGCATCCGAACCGGAAGCGTCCGCATTGACCGCGAACCTGAGGGAGAGCCGAAGACAATCTTGAACGTTTACACTGACGACTGGGTGCTCCCCTCCGCGACTGCGGGATTCGTTTTCCACGAGCGCGGAGACGGCCTCCGTCCTGACGGCGGCGCATCGCATGCGTAGGCAGAAGAATGAAGCGAGTCGACGGGTCGTCTATATGCCGACCAATCGGCTTTGCGTATCTGCACTTCGCGGACGGTTCGCAGAACTCGCGTTCGCCGTCGACCACAATCCCGAAACGGACATCGTGTTCTGCCTGATCGAGAACTCGGTCGACGCTACATCGAGCGCACAGCACGCGAAAATCCTCGAGGACTTTGCCAGAACGTCTGACATTCGAGTCTTCCATCTGACCGCAGCGTCCGCTAACAACTACATATCACAATTGCAGAACGTCGTCGAACTTGACAGTGCGGCAATGGACTCGATCGACCGCCTTCTCCGGCCGCCCGACCGCGTTTCGTACGGCTATGGACCGAATATTGCCACGTTGTTCGCCCTGAGTCTCGGCGCAGAATACCTCCACCGACGTGACTCCGACGTCTACCTCGCAGAGGCTAACCAGCAGGCTATGCCTTTGGAGCAGGAGATTAGGTACACGGGTTCCGAGGTGCGCGACGCTCCGACTCTGCGGAACGCCGGCGCGTGGTCGGACACGATTGCGATCGTGGGCACTAACACATATGGTGACGCGACTATCGATCGGGCCGAGCTGATCGAGGCCGGAGCCGACCATCTCTACGACTTGCAGAGCCTCGGCAGGCCCGGCGCCTCCCGATGGGATGTGGCAGGCGAGGCTTCTGAGTACCTCATCGTGGAGCCCTCCGTCCGCTACCGTAGCGACTTTGTCGCACTCGACTACCGCAATCGAGTGGAGATGGAAGCGTTCTGTATTGCAATTGCCGAACAGCAGTGTCCGGAGATGCCGAGCGACGTCATTGGATGCGACTACATCAATTTGAATCTGAGCCGAGACCTACTCAAGGCCATCGTGTACCACTCTCGCAAGATGGTGCATCGACATGAGGACGACCGTCGAGGCCGCACGAGCCGCAACGAGTTCGTCGACTACGCCCTCCGCGACGTCAACTATCTCCAAATGGGCCGCATCTTTGAGCGGGTTTCCAAACATGTGAGACATGAGGCCGAACAGACTGCGGCGTCGTTCTCTCTCGAGCACTTCGGTGATCTTATTTCGCGTGCAGTTGCCGACCGACACGAAGCGGTGCAGGACGTGCGGCTCGGCGCTGCCGACGTGTACCTGCGAGCGTCGCACGAGGCGCGGTGCTCCGACGGCGGTCGCGAGATCCTCGGAACGGTCGCGAAGCGCATCTTGGAGCGAGGCGCACAGCTGGACGAGCACATCGAGCGCGAGCTGGAGACGTATTGCGAACTTTTGCGCCTCTGGCCGGCACTGACCGCAGCCGCTTCCGCCACGTCGCTGCAGCGGTCGATCGTCCGGGTCGCGTTATGAGAGGACGAACGCCGTGACGAGCGGCGAATTCGCCCAGCTCGAGCTGTCCAGCGACATTGAGGAGCTGGCAGCAGGAGCGCGTGCGTTAGTACAGGCGGGCGCCGTCGTCGTAGTTCGCTCAGCCGCGTCTCTGGGCGAGAAGTGGCTGCACCAGTTCGCATTTTCGCTCGGCGTCCCGGATCGTCCGCTGTTGGT
>CAXTHY010000074.1:15832-20309 GCA_964244175.1 uncultured Jatrophihabitans sp.
CACGGGAGAGCCGAGCGCCGACGACATGACGATCATCAGATCGGAAGCCGGCGCCAGCCCGCGTGCTGGTAGCTGGCACCACGACCAGAGCTTCAAAGCCCGGCCCCCCGATTGGACCCTGTTGGCATGCGAAAGCGCGGGTGACCCAGTTATTCCCACGGCGTTCTGCGATCTGAGCAGGCTGCTCGATTTGCTCTCGCCCGCCATGGTTGAACTCTTACACGGGTTACGCGCGCGGCACATGTCTTTCGACGCCGAACGCGGTCCAAGCAGTGTGGTCGCGGATTACACACATGACGTTGTGGCCCAGGTAGAGGGTGGACGGAGCTTGTTTATTGCGCCGGCGACCTTCGGCGGGTTCGTCGGCCTCACCCCCACCGAGAGTGATTGGCTGAGCCGGCCGCTGTTCAGCATGTTCAATTGGCCGGAAATATCGTTCAAATTCTTCTGGTCTCCCGGAGACATCGTCGTCTGGCCGAATCGCCGTTACGTACATCGAACGCTCCCGTTCATCTCGAACGAGGTGCGGCTGTTGAGGCGGATTAGCGGCCACTGGCCATCTTCAACGCTGTCGGCGTTGACACGCGCGTAGACGGGCTGTCTAACGACACGGGAAGGGTCCATCGGCCCCCAGAGGTGATCTGACTTCGTGTGAGAGTGGATCATCGGCGGGTGCAGGCTGCAGCTGAGACTGGTGGGGGTGGGGTGGCTGGACCCCGAGAACTGATCCACTCGGTGTGAGAGTCGTTCATCGGTGGGTGCAAGCGGCAGCGTAGACGGCTGGCGCTTGGTGGCCGAGCAAGCTGTGTCGTCGGCGGTGGTTGCAGTCATCCTTCCAGTCGGTGATCACGACGCGGGGTTGGGCGAGTGACCAGAAGCTGTTCATATTGAGGCATTCGTCGCGCACGCGGTAGTTGAACGAATCGACGTAGCCGTTGCGCCAGGGCTCGCCGGGCGGGATGAAGGACAGTCCGACGCGTTCGCCGGCCCAGTCGGCCATCGCGTCGCAGGCCAGCTCCGGGCCGTTGTCGCAGCGCAGCACGGCCGGTAGCCGCGGGTGGTGGCGAGGTGGTCGAGTTCGTCGATGAGCCGGTCGCCGATGATCGAGCGTTCCATAGTCTGGCCGGACCCCGAGAACTGATCCACTCGTTGGGAGAGTCATTCATCTGTGGGTGCAGCCAGCAGCTTAGATGGCTGGGGCAAGGTAGCCGAGCGAGTATGTCGTCGGCAGTGGTTGTAGTCGTCCTTCCAGTCGATGATCACACCCGACGGCGGACGTAGGGTCGGGCACCAGCACTGTGTCGTTCCCGCAGGACCGCGCTAACCCAACGGTCACCGGGTTCGCCGACCGACCGGGCTACGACGTGGCCTCAGGTGGTGCGACGATCGACGCGCTGCGCTTCGTACCGCCGTTGGCGCGGTTGGCAGGGGCTCGGCACTAGGCGCCCGCGCCGCGGTGAGCCGACCCTGTGCCCGAACGTCAGGCAATTTCCTCCATCACCGCTGCCAATTGCAGTACGGCGGCGTCGTCGAAGCGGCGACCCGCGATCTGCAGGCCGACGGGGAGTCCGGTCGCGTCGACGGCACATGGCACCGAGATGGCGGGCGAGCCGGTGAAGTTGAATGGGTAGCTGAACTCCGCCCAGCCGAACCAATCCCAGGGGTGAGCCGGCCATCCGTCCGGACGCAACTGTCCGACGGGAAACGCCGTCACCGACGCGGCCGGCGTCGCCAGGACGTCGAACTCCGCCAGGGTGGCATTCACCTCGCCGCAGTAGCGATACTTGAGAGCTCGGTGGTCCTGGTACTGCGCCAGCGTGTAGCGCGCGCCGTCCTCGATCAGTGCCACCAATCCGGGATCCATCTGGTCGCGCCAGGCCGGCAGGAGATGCAGCACGCTGGTGGTGTGTGCGGCCCAGAAGAATCTCGCCAGGTCTGGGCCGGCCGGGCCCCAGGGCGGTTGGATCTCGACGAGCTCGGCGTTCACGGCGTCGGCCAGCCGCTGTGTGGCGACGAGAGTCAGTGCAGCAACCTCCGGATCGACCCGGGCGTGACCGAGGTCCGCGCTGTAGGCGATTCGGACCGGCGTCGCGGGGGAATCGAGGCTGGCCAGATAGGACTCGGACGGTCCGGGGACGGACGTGTGGTCGGCAGGGTCCATGCCACGCATCACATCGAGCATTAGGGCGCAATCGGCGACCGTCCGCGCGATGGGGCCGGTGTGCGAGGTGTTATCGCCGACGCCGACCGGAGCTTGCGCGACCAGGCCGTACGTGGGCTTGAATCCGACCACGCCGCAAAAATGAGCCGGAAGCCGGACGGATCCCGCGCCGTCGGTGCCTTGATGCAACGGCCCAAACCCGGCCGCCGCGGCAGCCGCCGCGCCCGATGACGAACCTCCGGCGGTGCAGCCAATCCGGTGTGGGTTATGGGTGTCGCCGGTGAGCGGGCTCCCGCTGACGGCACACCAGCCCAGCTCGGGAACAGTCGTCTTGCCGATGACGATCGCTCCTGCCGACCGCAACCTCCGGACGACGGGCGCATCCGCGGGGGGAACCTCTCCGCGATGGACGGCGGAGCCATGTTGCGTGGGGAACTGGACGGTCGACGTCAGATCCTTGATCGTCACGGGAATGCCGCGGAGAGCCTGCGCGGGTTCCGGGTGTCGATCCGCACTACGCGCCTCGCTCAGCGCGCGGTCCAGATCCAGGCTCGCGAAGGCATTGACGTCGGTGTCTCGGCTCTCGATGCGAGTGGCCACCGCGCTCATGACCTCGGTGGCCGACACCTCCCGGCGAGCCAGCAGGCCGCGCAGGCACACCGCGGACTCGTCAGCGAGTTCCAGCGAGCCGGAACTGACGGAGGTCCTGGCGACGGTCACGAGACCGACTCCCGCAACCCCGGCAGGTGCGCCGATTGCAGAGTCTGTACGGCCGCGAGCATCTCGGGCCCGCTCACGCTCCCAAGCAGTGCCCTGGTCGCGCGCTCCAGGGTGGCGACGGTTCGATCTCGCTCGTCCGTCGACAGATGGGCGTGCAGTGCCGGCGCGGGTTGGTAACCCACCGCGCCCTCGCGAAGCGCCCGCATCAGCAGCGGAAACACGACGGCATGCAGTGAGATGGCCGGGCACACCAACGATAGACTCAGGGAGTCGGAGTTCGACAGCCCGCTATGCAGCCAGAGCAACGGGATGTACATGAGATCGCCCGCCTGCAGCGTGACCTCCACCAAACCGTCCTCCGGCATCTCGTGACTTCCGACGCCGGGCACGTTCATCATCCGTCCAGCGACCTCCTGCCGCGTCAGATGGTCCGGTGATGCGAGTTGCCAGTTCTTCACGCCGGACTGCTGCAGCACGAAGTTGTCGCTGTGATCGAAGTGGGCGCCGATCCCGCGCGCGGCAGGTGCACCGCCGGAATAGGTCCGAATGGCGTCGAACCACGTTCGGGCGGTGCCGAAGAATTCGGCGAAATGCACAGCCCGGTGGAGGAGTTCCGGATCGAAGACGGAGATCTCCTCGATGAAGGTGACCTCGCCGGGCCGTTCCTTGACGCGGTCGCCGGCCTGCGCCCGCGCCTCGTCGAAGCGGGCGGCTGGCCACTGCATGCCCAGGAAATCTCGAGCGCCACCACGCACGAGCAGCGGCTTCTGGCGCCAATGCTCGGCGAAGAAGACCCGCGGATCGAATGTCTGCCGCTCGTACTCGAAGGGTTCTGCCACGCCGATCTCCGCTTCGCTCGGATGATGGTCAGGAACAGGGCACAGCCATGGACATCCGGGACTTTCGAGTACGGGTCGTTCCTGTACCGTAGACCCAAATTATCCGAGTCTGGTACCCCAACGGTGGAGCGGAAATGCGTCGATCGAACCTGCCTGCGCAGCCGGCAGTTCCTCCCTTCTTCGCACAAGTCTTCGCACAAGGAGCAGACCTTGGCCGATCGCATTCTCAATTTGGGGATCGTCGCCCACGTTGATGCGGGCAAGACGAGCCTCACCGAACGCCTGCTCTACAACTCCGGCGTCATCGACCATATCGGCAGCGTGGACCGTGGCGACACCCAAGCCGACTCGATGGACCTGGAACGAAAACGGGGAATCACCATCAGGTCGGCCGTTGTCGTGTTCACCGTGGACGGCCTGCAGATCAATGTGATCGACACCCCGGGGCACTCCGACTTTGTCGCGGAGGTCGAGCGAGCGATGCGCGTTCTCGACAGCGCCATCCTGGTCGTCTCCGCGGTCGAAGGTATCCAGGCGCGTACCCGGGTCCTGATGCGGTCGCTGACCCGCCTGCGTGTTCCCGTGCTGATCTTCGTCAACAAGATCGATCGGATGGGCGCTCGATACGAGGATCTGCTCGCCGACATCCGGCGCGCGCTTAGCCCGAACTGCATTCCGATGTGTGCGGTGACGGACCTGGGCACTTCGGGTGCCCAGGTCAAGCAGTTCTCATTCGCCGATGCGGATTTCCACGAGA
>CAXTHY010000075.1:0-17685 GCA_964244175.1 uncultured Jatrophihabitans sp.
GTGGCGCAGTTCGAAGCGCTGGGTCGAGGAGTACCGGGCGAGCCGCTACAAGCGCAGTTAGCCCAGAAGATGGGACCTGCGAGGTAGTCGAGGGGAACCTGAACGTTCTTCGTCGGTCGCATGTGGGAAACGGATTCGACGCGAGAGGGATCGTTGAGGGGTGCGGTACTTCACGTCGGACACCCATTACGGGCACGCAAACATCATCGGGTTCTGCGACCGCCCGTACGCCGACGTGCACCACATGAACGTCGATCTGGTGGACCGTGCCGTCGCGATCCTCGGCCCGGACGACGAGCTGTGGCATCTCGGCGATGTCGCGCTCGGCTACCTCGACTCGTCCCTGACGAACCTCGCCCGGATTCCGGCTGACGTGACGCTCGTTGCCGGCAACCACGACCGCTGCCACCCGTACAACGGCAAAAGGGGCGAGCGGTTCGTCGAGGTGTACTACGAACGCTGTCAGCTTCGCGACCTGGTTCTGGCCAACACCAGGCTGACGCTCGCGAACGGCGTCGAGGTTCAGGTGTCGCAGGCCCCTATGCCACCTCGGCCGCAAGATGATCTTGCGACGGCTCGAAATGCACCAGGTGTGTCGCGCCTGGGGTGTGGTCAGCAGAAGTGCGGTCGACGCGGCGCGGAGTGCGGCGGCTGGTTGCGGTGTTTGGGTTCGGCTGGTGAGACTTGCGGAATGGATGTCGAGGGTCGCCGCCGTCTGGGCGGTGCTGTCTACCGGGCTGATACTGCCGAGATCGTCGCGTTGTTGACGCCGGACGTGACGCGCGAGCTACCGCAGATCGCGGGACAGGCTGTCCTCGTCGCCCTGGCCCAGCGGACCCCAGGAGCGGCCGAGGCCGCCGCCGCAATCATCACCAGTCTGAGCGAACGGGAGTGGGACGGAGACGACGAGTTCCGCACCCAGCTCGAACGCGCAGTGGGCGCCGACGCGGGTTCAGCACTGCCGTCGATCCCGGTCGAGCTTGGCCAGCTCGTCGAACTGCTGCAAGGCGGAGAACACCACTCCGGTGGACGACTGAACGTCCGCACTGGTGAAACGCTCCCGCACCTGATGTTCGCCGAGTTGGCCGACCAGTTCGACGAGGAGGCGGTGGAGGACAAGTGGCTCTACATCGACGCGTTGGGCTCGCGAGAGGCCTACCGGGACATGGAGCGGTTTATCGCCGACATCGTCCCTCCACTGATCTCTGGCCCGTTGACCGAAGCCATCACCGGCAAGGGCGCCTTCGCCCGGTTCCGATCCCGCATCGCCGACTGGCCCGACCTCGTCAACGCGTGGCGCCTCTATAGCGAGGAACGCTGGCTCGGCCGAGCGCGCCTCTGGCTCGCCGAAGCCGGCTACCAACCCGCCTAACCCAGCGTGCGACCACAGGAGCGCGGTAGCGCTCACCGCGGCAAAGCCGGTAGAGCCGCTACGCGGCAGACGGTAGAGCCGCTGCGCGGCAAGACCGGACGGTATTCGCGGGCGTTCACGCGGTGACCAACTGGGCGAGATGAGCGAGCGAGTTGGTTAGGTGCTCCGCATGGAACGGTGGGAATCCGATGCGGTTTCGGGTCGGGTCGGAAACGGCTGACCAGTCATACGAGAGCGTGACCGACGTGAGCGACGGTCCAGTCGGCATCAGGTTGTATCGCCAGATCCAACCTCCGAACCCGAGGGTCCCGTCGCCAGTGTCATACCCCGGCTTCCACGCAATCGCCCTGGGTGGATCGAACACCTCGACCAGGTTGTGCATCTGATAGTCGCCGTCGGGGTGGTTGGGGTGATACATCGACATCCGGAAAACCTGACCGGCGACGGTCAAAGGCTTGTTGTCGAGCGATTCGGTGACCCAGCCAGTGCCGTCGATCGCGGCATGCTTTGCCGGGTCGGCGAGCACAGCGAAGACTGCGTTCGCGCCGACGGCGATGATTCGTGTTGCCGCGACTTCGTCGGCCATGTGGCTACCTTCGCACGAGTCCGGATGTCGTCGTCGGTATCCCTGGCCGAGGCACTCAATTCGGCATGTCCGGTAGTTCGGTCAGGTCCAGGATCTGGACTGGGTGATGGCCGACGTCGATCGTCGAGGCATGACAACTTCCACAAGCTATGAGATTCTGCCGCCCGCGCGTATCGACCCGGTCAGGTTGGCGGCCGCGGCCTACCTGGCCCGGTTCAAGGGCCGCACCCGCGTCCACACCGACTCCGATCTGCGCTGCTTCCTGCTCTGGTGTGCCGAACACGCCCTCGATCCCTTTGGCCGCCACTCGACCGCACATCGAGCTCTACGTCCGCTGAATGCAGGAACAACGCCGCCTGGCCGCCGGCACGGTGTCGCGTCGACTGTCCGTCGTCGTGGGTTTCTACCGAACCTGCGTCATCGACGGCACCCTCGAACACTCACCCGCCGATTACGTACGCCGGCCCACCGTGTCGCCGCAATCACCAACCCTGGGCCTGAGCCACCTGCAATTCGAGGCGATGCTGGCCGCGGCACGCGACTCGTCCAACACCAACGACTTCGCGCTGGTGTGTCTGCTGGGCCTACTCGGACTGCGGATCTTCGAGACCACGAGCCTGGACGTCAGCGACCTCGGCGAAGAGCACGGACATCGAGTCGTGCGTGTCGTAGGCAACGGACACGAGACTGTGCTCGTGCCCATGCCACCCGCCGTAGCCCGAGCCGTGGACCGCAGCGTCGCCGGCCGCGACGTCGGACCGATCCTGCTCAACCAGCGCGGCGGCCGGATGGACCGCCACGCGGCCACCAGGCGCCTGCACCGGCTTCAGGAGGCTCAGGCGTCAGCATTGCGCGAATGCATCCGCACATGCTCCGCCACACCTTCGTCACGACCATGCTCGACGCCGGCGTTGATCTCCGAGACACGCAGATCACTGCCCGTCACGCTGACCCGAGAACCACCATGCGCTACGACCGAGCCCGCAACAACCTCGACCGACACCCCAACTACATCCTCGCCGCCTACATGTCCTCCGGCACCTGACCGAACTACCGGACATGCCGATGAGCGCGAACCGTTGCGAAGGTCGCCTGCCGCGGTTAGTCCAAACAGAGACAGAACGGATGTCCTGCCGGATCTGAAAAGACGCGGTAGGTCGTGCCCGGTTGGTCCGGATGTCTTGCCGCGCCGAGATCGATCGCCGCTGTCTCGGCGGTGTCGAGGTCGTCAACGATGAAATCGAGGTGCATCTGCTGTGGCCGCTCCTGGGTCGGCCACACCGGCGGCATGTACCCGGCCACACGATGGAAGGAGATGCACTGGCCGTCCCCAGCGCACGCCGAGGCCCGGTCGGCTGAGACATCGATCTTCCAATCCAACATCGCGCCGTAGAACCTCGCGAGCACGCCAGGATCGGGACAATCGATAACGATCAAGGGCAAGCGAGCGACGGCCATGCGAAGCACGCTATCGGCGGTGGCAGTGGGAACGCGCCTCATTTCCAGGCACGCCTGACACGCGCTCTCACGCCGCGTTGAGCGCTCCGCGCTCTCATGCCGCGTTGAGCGCTCCGCGCTCTCATGCCGCGTAGCGGCTCTACCGGCTCAGCTACAGATGGCGCGCGGTCCTGCGGTAAGTGTCACCTCTTGTTGGTGGCATGCTCGACGCGTGGCCGACGACGGTGAGGACATCGACGAACTCCTTCGTGAGCATCCGTTGCGGGGCATTAGCCCAAGCGGCAGCTGGCCGTCGGAGCCACTCGGCCCAGACGTCGATCCCGGTGCAGGAGACCGCGAACCGCGTCGCCCTCTGCCGATAGGAGACTCAAGCGGAGCGACGAAGGAACCGCAGTAGCTGCGTGCATATGTCGCGCGGCGGCTCTACCGGCTCGGCCGCAGATTGCGCGCTGGTTCAGATGACAGTGGCCTGCCGGCGCCACGCAGGTTGGTAGCTCAGTCGGCGGGGCGAGCGACCCAGGTGGTCTGTAACTCGGTGCCGGTGTCGAAGTACGCAGTGAGGTAGTCGGAGGGGCGAAGGCCGCTGGTCCGCATCAGTGAGAACACCTCGGCGCCGACCCCGATGTCGTCGGTAAGTGTGTATGCCTGAGCCAGTCCGAGATACTCGGCGTCGAGGGCATCGGCGTACTCGAGCGCCTCGGTCTCAGCCAAGCTGATGGCTTCGTCGCCGTCCGCTGCGCGCCACAACGTCACTCGTTCCTCGTAGACCCGATCCTTGCCGTCCATCGTCGTGTGAAATACGCAGCGCACACCGAACCAACCAGACGTCTCCATAAGCACAGCGTCCTCCGACTGAAGCCAGACGCGCTCTCATGGCGCAGCGGCTCTACCAGCTCTGCGGCGTAGCGGCCCTAGTAGACGTCAGACTGACCTGCTAGCCGCAGTTGCTCGTAGATCACCACGAGCAACTCGCGCTGGTCCCCGTCTTCGAGATCGGTCGCCTCGACCGCGTGTCGAATGCAAGTCGCATCACCGTGCGTGATGGTCCTCGCTCTCCGCAGCGTCGGCGGGATTCTGCTGCTGGTGATCGTCTTTCTGCCCATGATCGTGGCGTACCGACGAGACCGACTCTCGCTTCCCATTGTGTGCGCATGCCTCGTCCTGCCGGCCTGACCCTGGGCGATGTACATGGCTGCTTCACGCAAGCTGCGCCGCCACGGGGACGCCAACGCCATCGAGCACGTCGCCCCCGCCTAGTCAGGTCCCCACTGCGCAGCCCGTCGTCAGTGCGGCGGTGACTGCTCGGGCTGTTGTGGTCGACGCGTAGCAGCCAGGTTTGACAGCAGAGTCGACGAGGTGTGCGCACGTCGCAGTCCTCGTCGGTGGCTCTCTCGTCTTTGCCTGGCGCTTGGTTCGCGAGACGGCGGCGCGGTGGACAACCCCCTCGCCTGTCGGAGTGCGACCCGAGACCGTCCAATCGATCCGCAGGACAAGTAACCGCACCGCGTTGCGTGCTCGCCGCACGCTCAGTACCCGCGAAGCGGCCCTACCGGCTTTGCCGCGAAGCGGCCCTACCGGCTTTGCCGCGAAGCGGCTCGACCGGCTCTGGCGCCACTAGGGCCTCGGCGGTGCTGGACGAGTTGGTGGATGTTCCCCGAGAGTTCCCCACCAGCCGAGGCCATTGGCGTCATAGCGCAAATGATGG
Organism: uncultured Jatrophihabitans sp.; assembly: GCA_964244175.1. Lineage (GTDB taxonomy): Bacteria > Actinomycetota > Actinomycetes > Mycobacteriales > Jatrophihabitantaceae > Jatrophihabitans. The sequence goes on from CAXTHY010000075.1 coordinate 5,122, forward strand.
CCGAAGAGGCCGAGGGACTCACCGATGTCGTCGCAGACTAACCATCCGAATTCGTCGGCGGCGTCTGGAGTCGGGGACCAGATTGTTGGGTCGAATCCCTCGGGGTAATCGGGGTGGTCCGGACGAGCCTGTAACCACGGGTCGCGCCGTTTGTCTCCGCGTTGACGACGCACACCCACCAGGTCAGGCCCGTACGGCGGCGTGTAGACGACACAAAAGGTGTCGTCGTCCTCGGTCCAGGCATCGGTGACCGCGATGTGAAACAACAGCACGCCGTACTCGTCATCCTGCTCGGACATCAACACGGTTCGTAGTGCGCGCGATGCCCACGTGTCTGACTCGCGCGGGGGCAGCATCTGCAGTAGCTCGGCGGCCTTTGACGGTAGTGGAGGGGCCCAGTTGTCGAACTCCACGCCGGACCTGCAGACATCGGACGAGAGGTCCGCCGATGTCTGCAGGCCCTGCGCATCCGCGGCAATGTTCGTGGCGGACACCCGCCGACGCTTCTTGGCCACGATCCGCGACATTACGCCGGGGTTATCCGACTATTGACGCGTCACGACGCATCTACCGGCTTTGCCGCGTAGCGGCCCTACCGGCTGCCGCGCAGCGGCCCTTCCGGCTGCCGCGCAGCGGCCCTTCCGGCTGCCGCGCAGCGGCCCTACCGGCTGCCGCGCAGCGGCCGCGCGAACACCTATCGTCATTGATGGTCAAACGCCGCCCGGGGTGTGTGTCCGAACCGATCCGAGGAGGGCAAGAATGTGCCGGCTGTTCGGCTTGCACGCCGGGGACGCCGCGGTGAGAGCCACGTTCTGGCTTCTCGACGCCCCCGACAGCCTGTCTGCTCAAAGCCATCGCAACCCCGACGGCACCGGAATCGGGGTATTCGATGCGCGCGGCCGGCCGACAGTGGACAAACAGCCGATGGCGGCCTGGGACGATGCCACGTTCGCCTCTGCTGCCCGGAAACTGACGGGAACAACGTTCGTGGCACACGTTCGTCACGCCAGCACCGGAGCGCTCACTCCGGCCAACACCCATCCTTTCGAACAGGAAGGTCGTCTCTTCGCGCACAACGGCGTCGTTGAAGGTCTCGACAAACTCGACGAACGCCTCGCCGACACCGGCGTCATCGACTTGGTGCACGGCGACACGGACAGCGAACGCCTTTTCGCCCTGATTACCGGCGAGATAGGGCGTCATGATGGCGACGTGCGGGCTGGGGTCACTGCAGCGCTCGAGTGGGCGGCAGCGAACCTGCCGATCTACAGCGTCAATTTCGTTTTGATCACCAAGACCGACATGTGGGCACTGCGCTACCCCGAGCAAAATCAGCTTTGGGTTCTCGAACGAGCGGGCAACACCCAAGAGACCACATTGGACGCAAGGACAATGCGAATTCACGCCCGCTCGACCGACCTGGCTCGTCGGCCCTGCGTCATCGTTGCCAGCGAACCGATGGACGTTGATCAACGATGGCGCCGGCTGGACTCTGGCGAGCTTCTACACATCGACGCCGACCTGACCGTTGCCAGCGAGATCTTGCTGCCAACACGACCCGACCACCAACTGTCCCTGCGCGACCTCGCCTCTGACGCAGCGACCTCACAACAGCCGACCCCCTGAAGAACCCACACTCATCATCACCGGCCTGCCGCGTTGAGTGCTCCTTCGGGCCAAGCAGATCGTCCTGCTCCGTCCTCGCCAGCCCGCGGAAGTCCTGCACCAACCGCCGGATAGGAGACGGAACTGCGTTCACGGCCTGCCGTGAACCCTCGAGATCGCAGTGAACGAGGCGGGTGCCTACCAGACGCTCAGGTGGCCTGAGCAAGCCTGGACAAGCCCGAGCGGGCGCAAGGCGGACGGTCATTTGACGGTCATTAGGCGTTTCAAGATCAACTGACGCGATCTTGAAAATGAACGAAGGCCCCGGATTCCGGGGCCTTCGTCGTTGTAGCGGGGGTAGGATTTGAACCTACGACCTCTGGGTTATGAGCCGCCATCGGCGTGTCATGCTGGGACTTGAAACCCCTATTCCATAAGGGTTTCATGTTGACTGGTGCCGTCTCGTACCGGCATTTGCCATCACGTTCGATGGCAAATCGATGGCAAGGATCGTGGTCGCGATGGGTTTCGTGCGAAAGCGCCAAGGAACGTCCGGTGTGACTACCTACGCGGCCGTCTACCGCGACGCACGCGGGAAGATCCGGCACGCGGGGACGTTCACCACGCGGCGCCAGGCAGTCAAGGCATGGCAGCACGCCGAGGCGCTCATGGCTGCGGGTCGTCCGGGTGACCCGACCGCCGGACGAGTCACCTTCGCCGACTACGTCAACGAGACCTGGTTCCCGAACCACGTGCTCGAGGCCTCAACCCGGCAGAGCTACCGCTACGGCCTCGACCGGCACATCGTGCCTTGGTTCGGCCCGATGAAGATGTGCGACATCCTGCCGACCCACGTGCGCGAGTGGGTGCACGCCCTCGACGCCACAGGCGTGAGCGCGGCGAACATCCGGCAGCAGAAGATCATCCTGTCCGCCGTCTTCACGACCGCGCTCAACGACTTCGTGATCGTGCTGCACCCGTGCAAGGGCGTGAAAACGCCGACAGTCGCAGTGAAGGAGTACCGCATCGTCACGCCGGCCGAGTTCGACGTTCTGCTCACCGCGCTGCCCTCTGACACGTCACGCCTGTTCGTCGAAACCGCGATCGGCTCCGGGCTGCGCTGGGGCGAACTGACCGAGCTGCGCGTTGCCGACCTGCACGCGGCGTCCGGCATCGTCACCATCACGCGCGACGTCGTCGAGCTGAGCCCGGAGTTCCACCCGGAGGGCGGCCGGTTCCTCGTCAAGCCGTACCCGAAGAACAAGCGCGCCCGGCGATTCAAGCTGGAGCCGGATCTCGTCCTCGCGCTGCTCGCACACGTCACGCGCTACGGCCTCGGGCCGGCCGAGCTCATCTTCCGCTTTGACACTTTCCAGCTGCCGTCGGCGGGGCGACGCCTGCGCGCTGTCGACGACCTCGGGCGCACCGATCCGAACTCGGCCGGCCGCACATACACGCACGGCTCGCTCTCGGCCTACACCGCCGGACGCTGCCGGTGCCCGCACTGCCGTGCCGCGTTCGCCGAGTACCGCGCGTCCCGGCGGGCCGATGGACTCGACGCACCGCGGGGCGTCCGCGAACGCGACACCGACGGACACCTCCCGCGCGACTGGTTCCGCAACCATGTCTGGCAGCGCGCGTGCGACGCGGCCGGCCTCGACCCGCGACCTCGGTTGCACGACCTACGCCACTCGCACGCCTCGTGGCTGCTCGCCGGCGGCGCCGACCTGCAGGTCGTCAAGGAGCGCCTCGGCCACGGCTCGATTGCCACGACCGGGAAGTACCTGCACACGCTGCCGACCGCCGATGAGACCGCCCTCGCCGCGCTTCGCCGCATCCGCGGAACGTCGTAGCGAGTCAGACTGCCTGGCGCTGCGCCAGGGCGACGTAGTCCTTGACCAGGCCTGGAAGCATTCGAAGGTGCACGATGGTCCCGTCGCCAGCTGGGACCAGATCCACGACCTGGCACACAGCTGCCGCTTCTTCGTCGCCGGCCACCACAAGCGCGCCCGGGGTGATGCTCGCCGGCTCAAGAGCCTCGTCGAGGAACGTCCAGACGAAGCCTGTGTCGTCCTCGTCGTTGAGGTCGGCCGTGATGTCGATTCGGTGCATGGTCTGGCCTCCTCTCGCTCGGCGGCTACATGCCGTACTGATTATTGTCCCGCGCCGGCCCCAGTACGGCCAGCAAGCGTTGAAGCTCGCCGTCTTCGGCGCCATCCAGCCGGACGGTGAAGTGCGGCGCCAAACCGGTCGGCAGCAGGTCGAAGCCCGCGCCACTCAGCGTTCCGACGCTGGTCAGGTGCACTCGGCGGAACGTGGTGAACCGATCGCGGAGCAGGTCGTCGAGCGGCCGGTCCACGACCGCGAAAACGGAGATCCCGAACAGCGGTGATGCGTCCAGAGCCCAAGCCCGAGCAGTCCGGAGTGCGTGGCGGCGCAGCTTGTCGACCGTGTCCGAACCGCCACGCACGACGACTACGGCGTCCGCCGGTGGCACGCCTGCGCGTAGCCGTTCGCGTTGCTCGATCCGACCTGGCACTCGGCGAGACTAGCGATTCCTGGGCGCAGCTGGCGGGACCGCCGAAGCACCCGGCCCGGGCCTCCGCACGGAGTTATCCACAGACATTGAGTAATTCAATGGGGTGTTCTCGTTCTAGTGGTGCTTACGTTGCTACGAAACGCGCGAGGTGGCGGCGGCGGAGCCGACGTCGAGGTCGGTGGGGCCGGCCGAGGTACTGCCTCAGCGACATGTGCTGTAGATGCAGGCTGGGATCTGCAGCTCAATCCCGCAAGAAGACCTCGTCGAGATGCCATTCAAGGAACTCGCGAGCTGGACGATCGAGTCGGCGTGATGGGATCGCGACGGGTTCTCTCGATTTCGCACGCCGGTAGAACTCCTCGCCGTTGCCGAACTCGCCGCGCAGCCGTGGGCTCACGACCAGGCTGTAGTTCGGTGCGACTCCGAGGTATCCCGCGTCGAAGAGCGTGTGGACATCGGACCGGAGCAAGAGCCCATTGTCGACTCGGTGCTCCCCACCCTTGGTGAGCGGTCGGATATGCGCGGCCTGCAACACTGGCCGGATCTTGTCGCCCGTGATGGCGCACCGATGCGAGTAGACGCCGCGAACAACGCCCTGGAAGGCGCGTTGCCCGAGTCGTGTCGTTGCCAGGCGTGGGTCACCGAACGCAGGCCCTGGGCGGTGCCAACCTTCGGCGGTGTCGACTTCAAGCGATACGCCGAGCAACCGGGGGAACAGCAGGTCGAAGTAGGGCGCGACGTTCGGGTCTGCAGACGAATAGGTCTTGCCCTGGACGACGGAGGGCGCGAAGTCGGACGGCGGCGCCGCTGGCTCGTCGAAGAAGGAGACGTCGCGGATGAAGACGCAGCCAATCTTCGGGTCATCGTGCGGCGCGAGTGGCGCCCGGCGGTACCGGCCCACGCGCGCCCGCATCTCGTCAAGCGTCGAAGCGCCGTTGGCATCACCATAGATTTGCCAGGCCTCGGAGATCGTCAGAGGCGCGAAGCCGCTGAAGAACCCGCCGCCGACGATCTTGTTGTCAGGGTGGTGGGTCTTGAAGAAGAACGGTTCGCCAATGGATAGGGCGCGAAACGCGCGGTCGCCGGCAGGGCGCCAGAAGTTCGCCTCGTCGGCGCGCGCTGCGGTCAGGTGACGTACCCAGTCCGCATCGGTGACACCTACATACGCCCGCACGAAAGGATCGTCCCACTTGTGGTGCTTCATGCCCAGAGATCCAGTGGCCGCCAAGGACGGGCGCGAAAGACCCGTCGTTCTGGAGGGGGGACAATTTCGTCTGCGCCGCGCATATGCAATGTTACGGGCGGAGATAACCCTCTAACGATCACGATCTTGGTTTCAGAGTCTTGACCATGGGGCGACTGCGCTGGCCGGACAACGTGGCGGCCATGGTCGGAGTTGGGAGGCTACGCCGACAGCTCAGTCGGACCATCGTCGAAATCTGGGTGGTCGGGCGGGAGGAGCGCGAGCACCATCTCCAGGAGCGCGTCTTCGACGTTATTGCCGTAGCCGAACGCGATCACTTTGTCTTTCGCGTGCGTCACCGTCACGGTGAAGTACCCCCCTCCGCGTCGGGCTCGGAGACCTCGAACGTCGCCTGGTGGGCCACCGCGCGCCAGTGAGGCTGCACGACTATCCGACCGAGATGTTGAGGATCTTCATCTGGACCAGCTCGCGGAACAGCTCGATTCCCTTGTCGCTGAGCTTGTCCTTCTCGAACGAGATGTACCCGATGCTGCTGAAGTTGGAGGGCAAGTCGACGCCCGCCTCCTTGAAGATTACGATCCGGTCGCCGTAGAGCACCGACGCCGCACCCAGCTCATGCGAGACGTTCTCGCTCGGACGCCAGATGGAACTACCTTCGCTGTCGAAGTACTCCTTGTCGGCGGTAAAGACGAGGATCGCCGCGCCGCATTCGCGCATCGTGTCCGCAACCTTCTGAGGAATAGGTCGCCCGCTATTCGCCTCCTCGACCGCCGCCTTGTAGGGGATGCGGTACTCGTTGAGGATCTTGATCAGCTGCTCCGTCGGCTTCTTATTACCGCCGTGGCCGACGAAGATCGCATTCCTATGGGAACGCGTTGACTGCGTTGTCGGACTAGCCGTTGGCGGAGTGAGGTCGTCGTCCTCGACGTAAAGGTCGGCCACGTTCTCCGTCGCCGGAGTCTGGGCGGGCACGGGTAAGGGTGCACCCAGCGGACCTCCAATGTCGATGTACTCCTTGTCCTTGATCGGCTTGAGGAGTCCGACGTAGCGAGCATTCTCGATCAGCAGGTCGAACACGTCACCGGTGCGGTCAGCCGGGACATTGAACGTCGCTAGGACATTCTGGGCGATGTTCTTCGGCGGTAGTGGCGAGCCGTCGTACTTCGAGTAGAACTGATTCGCCACGGTCGGCTTTAGTGCAGCCTCTCGCAAGCCGCGCTTGTCGTCGTCCACCTCGGTTGGCGTGACGATTCGCTTGCCCAGTGTCGTGAGGGTGATCTCCGGCGCGTTGGGGCCGCCGTCCGTCAAGCCGTAACCGACAGCTGCACCGCACTCGGTGCGGAACGGCCCAGAGGACGGCTGAACGTCCAGCGCCGACGCCACGTCAAGGGGCCGAGTCGGACCAGACGCGTAGTTCTCAGCGATGGTGCGCGGGATGCGCAGGGCCTTCTCAAGGCTAACTGCCGGAATGTCACCCTGGCTTATGCGGGACTTCTTCGACGATTTCACCGGCGTCGCAGCTTCGCTCATACTGAACACTGTACAGGTTCGTTCGTGTCATACGTGGCATACGCGCGATACGTCGCGGGGTGCGTCCAGTGAAGAATCGTCCTGATTGACTCCTCGTTCGGTGCGGTCACTGCTGGAACGTAACGTCACCCGCGGCGGGGTCGAAGACGACGAGGATTCTGCCTGGCACCTGGATCGAGATCGGTGAGGCGCTGATCAGCGATGCCGAAGGCGTCGTGCTGCCGCGGCGCACACCGCGTTGATCGCGGTGATAACGGTTGGTAGGTCGCGGTCGTAGAGGCGGCCGGTGTCGAGCTGGCGTTCCAAGTCGCTCAGCGCAGACAACCACGCCAGCCCACGCGGCGACACCGTCACTTTGCGTTCGACAACGATAGAGACCTCGACGCGACGCTCGATTACCTCGATGGCACAGCGGCCCGAGGCTGCAACCCGCGATTGCTCCCAGGCGCGGTGCCGGCACGTCGGCGAACACCACTTCGGCATGCGACCGGTGGGGCCGGGCCGGAAGACGTGGCCGCACCAGCCGCATTCGAGCAGCTCAGGCCGCGGGGCCAACGTCGCCTTCGAGCAGGTGGAGTAACGGCCGGGTCGGCACCTTGATCAGCTTGCCGAGCCGGATGATCGGCGTGGGCCACGCGTCGTCGCGCACCAACTCGTACGCCTTCGTCCGCCCGATGCCGAGCAGTGTGGCAGCGGCTGGCGGATCGAGCACCGTCGGCAGGTTCGTAGCGTCCATCGAATTCACCTCTCACCTCGGTCAAGTGCATCGAGAGAGGGTCGAGGCAACACGCGTTACCGGATCGTGACCAGCAAAATCCTGATGGCAAACGGATGGCAAACGATCAAGGGCTCCGATGCCGAAGCATCGGAGCCCTTGTATTTACTGCCTTGCGTTGTAGCGGGGGTAGGATTTGAACCTACGACCTCTGGGTTATGAGCCCAGCGAGCTACCGAGCTGCTCCACCCCGCGTCGGTGAGTTCAGACTACCGAACGGGGTATCGCGCTCCAAATCGCCGGCGCCTACTTGCCGGCCGCGCGCCGTTCGTAGGCCTCGCGGGCCGGCGAGTGGGCCGCCGACGACATGAGGGTGTCGGCCTTGAGGGCACGCAGCAGCCACGCCTGCGCCGATCGGGGGAACAGCTGCATCGACCGGTTCAACGCCACCAGGGAGCGCGGCACGAAGACGTCGAAGCGCGGTTTCTTCAGCGCTGCCACGATCGCGTCGGCGACGTCTTCGGGAGTAGAAGACTTGATCAGCCAGTGGTCCTTGACGCCGTCGGTGAGCTCGGTGCGCACGATCGCCGGCATGACGCACGAGATGTCGATGCCGCTGCCGTGCAGTTCGCCGTGCAGCGCTTCGGACAGTCCGACCACGCCGAACTTCGTCGAGCAGTACGTGGCCACGCCGGGAAACCCGCCCTTGCCGGCAGCCGAGGCGACATTGACGATGTGCCCGTGCCCGCGGGGGCGCATCCGCTTGATGGCCTGCTGGGTGCCGTGGATGACCGCGCGCAGGTTGATGTCGAGCTGACGGTCGATGGACGCGGCCGACTCGTGCTCGAACTCGGTCACCGGCATGATGCCGGCATTGTTGATCATGACGTCGATCGGACCCAGCTCGTTCTCGACCTCGTCCAAGAATGCGGAGAAGCTGTCGTGGTCGGTGACGTCGAGCTTGCGGGCCAGCGCGCCGACGCCGATGTCGGTGGCCAGGTTCTCGGCCAGGTCGCCGTCGAGGTCGGCGATCGCGACCTGCGCACCCTCGCGGGCCAGCGCTCGCGCGGTGGCGGCCCCGATTCCTCGTGCCGCGCCGGTGACGACGACGACCAAGCGGTTCAAGTCACGAGGTGTGCGAGCCATGACGTCCTCTCGAAAGGGGGTGGGCAACGGCTCGTAGTCTGCCGTAGCAGACGCGGTGTCGCACTATCTGCCAGGTCATCGACACGTTCGCGGCGGTCGACGCCCGTGGTAGCCGTAACCGCGGTTCCCCTGTCTAGGATCGACCGCACAAGCGTGTCAATCCGGGAGGTACTCGAACATGAAGCGTGCGATCGCCGCGCTGGCTGCACTGCTCGTGCTGGCCGGCTGCTCGTCGTCAGCCAGCAAGCCGTCGAAGAAGCCGGCATCGCCGAGCAAGCACCCGGCCAGCACCGTTGTCGTCTACGCCGCGGCGTCGCTCACCGAAGCGTTCACCACGCTGAAGGCGCAGTTCGTGAAGGCCCACCCGGGCACGAAGGTCACGCTGAACTTCGGGGCGAGCTCCGACCTCGCCACCCAGATCACCCAGGGCGCGCCGGTCGATGTGTTCGCCTCGGCTTCGCCGAAGAACATGGACATGGTCGTGTCTGCCGGTTACGCCACCGATCCCGCCACCTTCACCTCCAACACGGCCGAGATCGCCGTGCCGCCGAGCAACCCGGGCAAGGTCGGCTCGATCCGCGATCTCGCCGGCAAGGGCGTCAAGGTCGCGGTGTGTGCGCCCGCAGTCCCCTGCGGTGCCCTCGCCCTGAAGGTGTTCAACAACGCCAAGATCACCGTCAAGCCGGTCGCCAACGAGAAGGACGTCAAGTCCACCCTGGCCGTGGTCGAGTCCGGTGAGGTCGATGCCGGCGTCGTGTACGTGACCGACGTCCGGGCTGCGGGCAGCAAGGTCAAGGGCATCCCGATCCCCGCCTCCGTCAATGCCAGCACCGAATACCCCATCGTCGCGCTCAAGCACGCGAAGAACCCGACGCTGGCCAAGGCGTGGGTCGACCTCGTCGAATCCGCTGCCGGCAAGAAGGTGCTGACCGCGGACGGCTTCAAGACGTCGTGACACGCACCCGGACCCGCGCGCGCCGCGCCGCGGGTCTGGGGACGCCGGCGCTGGTCGTGCCGCCGGCGCTGATCGGCGTGCTCTTCCTGCTGTTGCCCGCCCTCGCGTTGCTCGTGCGGATGCCCTGGAGCGACCTCGGGCGCATCTACCACGACAAGCATCTGTGGACGGCGCTGCGACTCTCACTCGAGTCGTCGCTCGAGGCCACGGCGGTCGCGCTGGTGCTGGGCGTGCCGCTGGCGTGGGTACTGGCGCGGCTGCGGCTGCGCGGTATCGGGATCCTGCGGGCGCTCGTGACGTTCCCGTTGGTCCTGCCGCCGGTGATCGGTGGGGTCGCGCTCTTCGCCGCGTTCGGCCGCTTCGGCGCCTTCGGGACGCAGACCGGGTGGGTGTTCCCGGGCGGGTTGCCGTTCACCTACCCCGCCGTCGTTGTCGCCCAGACGTTCGTCGCGATGCCGTTCCTCGTCATCACCGTCGAGGGCGCGTTCCGGATCGCCGATCGCGGCGTGGAGGAGGCCGCAGCGACGCTCGGCGCCTCGCGTTCACGCATCTTCCTGCGGATCACGCTGCCGCTGGTGACGCCGGCCCTCGTCGCCGGATCGGTGTTGTGCTGGGCCCGCGCGCTCGGTGAGTTCGGCGCGACCCTGCTGTTCGGCGGCAACGCCGTGGGCACGACGCAGACGCTGCCGACGGCCGTGCTCACCGTCTTCGGCGACAACCCGGCCGACGCGCCGGCCCTCGCGCTGCCGCTCATGATCGTCGCGCTGGTGGTGCTCGGCGCACTGCGTGACCGGTGGCTGCGTCCGGTGGCCACCCCGTGACCCTCACGATCGCCGGCACCATCAAGCGCGGCGACTTCACGTTGGACGTCGCGCTCGAGGCGGTGGACGGGCAGGTGCTCGCAGTGCTCGGCCCGAACGGCGCCGGCAAGTCGACGCTGCTGCGCGTCCTGGCCGGGCTGCAGGCGCTCGACACCGGCACCGTCCGCCTCGGCGACCGGACCCTCGACGCGCCGACGGAGCAGGTGTACGTCGAGCCCCAGGCGCGGCGCATCGGCGTGGTGTTCCAGGACCACCGCCTGTTCCCGCACCTGCGGGTGCTCGACAACGTCGCGTTCGGGCCCCGCTCGCGCGGCGTTCGGGCCGCACCGGCCCGCGCCACCGCCCGCGAATGGCTCGACCGGCTCGGCCTGGCCAATCTCGCACGGCGCCACCCGCGGGAGCTGTCCGGCGGCCAGGCGCAGCGCGTGGCGCTGGCCCGCGCATTGGCCTGCGCGCCGGACGCACTGTTGCTCGACGAGCCGCTCGCCGCGCTGGACGTGCAGACGCGAGCGGAGGTGCAGGGGGAGTTGCGCGAACACCTCGGCGCGTTCGCCGGGCCGACGATCCTCGTGACGCACGACCCCATCGAGGCGCTGCTGCTGGCGCAACGCCTGCTCGTGCTCGAGCGCGGCCGGGTCGTGCAGGCCGGCTCGCCGGCCGAGATCACCACCCGGCCGCTCACCCCGTACGTCGCTCGCCTGGTGGGGATGAACCTCTACCCGGGCCACACCGACGGCCGGGTCGTCGTGCTCGACGACGGCGGGAAGCTCACCGCCAGTGAGGTGCCCGACGGTGCCGTGCTGGCGGCACTGCGGCCGTCCTCGATCACGCTGCACACCGAGTTGCCGACCGGGTCGAGCGCGCGCAACGTGTGGACGGGCACCGTTGCCGGCCTCGCCCCGCTCGGTGACCGAATCCGGGTCACCGTGCGGGGCGAGCCGGACGCCACCGTCGACGTGACCGCCGCGGCCGTCGCCGAACTCGATCTCGCCCCCGGTCGCGAGGTCTGGCTGTCGGCCAAGGCGACGGACGTGACGGTCTACCGTGCGCCCGTGGCACCCTGATGGCGTGCCTGCCGCCATCACCGTCCGGTACTGGGCCGGCGCGGCCCGTGCCGCCGGCACCCAGGTCGAGACGCTGACCGCGACCACGATCGGTGAGCTGCGGGCGTTGCTCGGGCGGCGGCCGGCGCTGGCGAACGTGAGCGAGGTGGCGTCGTTCTTGATCGACGGTCAGCGGGCCGGCGATGCGACCGCGCTGCACGACGGCGCCGAGGTCGACGTCCTACCGCCGTTCGCCGGTGGCTGACGGCCGGAGTTAGCACGCCGCTCGATCAACGGAAACCTCAGTGAAACTCACGCGGGCAACACTTGATCACGCGCGGTGCGCCGGCCGCGCCTATGTGAGGGCGGTGCCCCAATGTCCGACGAGAGTGACGAGAGCGACGATAGCTACGTGACCAACGGAGCGTGGCTGAGGCAGGTCGGGCGTCCCGACCTGGTGGACGACATCGCCGATCAGTTCGAGCGGCCGGTCGCCGCGGCCGCGGCCGACCAGGAGGTCGCCTGGCCGCGCCGCTCACGCGGCTGGCGCTCGATGGAACCGGCCCACACGCACCCCCTGGAGCGCCGCGCCGGCTGAGCGCTAGCGTGGATCGCGTGAGCGTGCAGCTGACCGCGCTCGTGAGCGGGCGGGTACAGGGCGTCGGGTTCCGTGACTGGGTGCGTCGACAGGCGAGCTCGTTGCGGTTGGCCGGCTCAGCGCGCAATCTAGCCGACGGACGCGTCGAGGTAGTCGCGGTCGGCCCGCGCGAGGCCTGTGAGTCGCTGCTCACCGCGCTGCGCGGCGGGTCGACGCCCGGCGCATTGCGCGCTTACGGCATTCCGGAGAGCGCTTATAGCGGTGACGCCGAGATGTTCAAGCTCATGCACGAAATGCGCGTCCGCATCATGAGTTCGCCGGCCTTCACCGGCGAAAAAGTCATCGCCGCGATTCTCTTTGAAGCAACGATGGACGGGCAGGCCAAAGGGAAACCCGTCCCTGCGTTCC
>CAXTHY010000075.1:17695-19941 GCA_964244175.1 uncultured Jatrophihabitans sp.
CGCGGCGGGTCGACGCCCGGCGCGGTGCGCGAGGTGGTCGACTCGTGGGACGAGACGCCCCCGGACGTCGTGGGTTTTCGGATCGGCTAGCGCCGCGTTGCTACTCAGCCGCTGACGTTCGGGCCGGCCCGCTCGATCTCGAAGCGGACGATGACGCGCTGGTCGCGGGTCATGGCGGCCCGGTAATCGTCCCAGTCGGGGTGCTCGCCGCTGAGGCTGCGGTAGTAGTCCACGAGCAGTTCCATCGCCTCGGGTAGGTCGACGATCTCGGCCGTGCCCTCGACCTGCACCCACCCGCCGTAGAACCGTTCGGTGAACGCGGTCAGTGCTACCCGCGGGTCGCGCCGCAGGTGCTTGACCTTCATCGCCGTCTCGCGGGTGCTGATGACGACGCGGCCCTGCGCGTCGATGCCCGCGGTGACCGGCGAGATGGCCGGGCGGCCGTCCTGGCGGAACGTCGCCATGACGGCCCAGTGGTTCGCGCGCAGGAACTGCGCAGCTGCGGCGGCGTCCACGTCTGGTCCTCTCGTGCTACCGCGCCGGGGCGCTGAGTCGGGTGCGGCGTTGCTCGACGATCAGGCAGCGGTTCTCGACGTAGAGCAGGCCGGCATCCTCGGCGATGCGCCGCGCCTCGTCGGAAGCAATGTGCAGCTGCAGCCACAGCGCGGTGGCGCCGGCCGCCACCGCCTGGCGGGCGATGTCCGGGGTCTGCTCGGACGGCCGGAACACGTCGACGAGACCAACTGGCTTCGGCACCTCGGCCAGCGACTTGTACGCCGTCACCCCGAGGATCGGGCCGCCGCGCGGATTGACCGGCACGATCGTCCAGCCGTGCTCGCGCATGTGCTCGGGGACGTAGTGGGCGGCCTTGTCGGGGGAGTCGCTCGCCCCGACGACGGTGATGCTGTCGTAGGTGCGCAGGATCTTCTCGACCGTTGCGTCGGTGTCCATGAGCACCACAGTACGTTCGAGTTCATGACCGGACCTGGGACCTTGGAGTGGCGGACGGCGACGGCTGACCTCGTCGCCACGGCGGTGGCCGACGCGCTGTCGGCATGGGGGCGTGCAGCCGAGGTGCTGGCCGCCCCCATCGACCCGGCCCTGGCCGACACCGCCGCGTTCTGCGAGAAGTACGGCGTGGCCATGGCGGACTCGGCGAACTGCGTCGTCATCGCCGGCCGCCGGGGCGACGTCACGCGCTACGCCGCGTGCGTCGTGCTCGCGACCACGCGGGCCGACGTCAATGGGGTGGTGCGCAAGCGCCTCGACGCGCGCAAGGCATCGTTCGCCGCGATGGACGACGCGGTGGCGCTGACCGCCATGGAGTACGGCGGCATCACGCCCATCGGCCTGCCGAGCGACTGGCCCGTGCTCGTCGATCGCGCCGTGCTCGAGCGCGCGACCGTGGTGATCGGCAGCGGCCTGCGCAGTTCGAAGATCGCCCTGCCGTCGGCCCTGCTGGCCGAACTGCCGAGCGCCGAGGTCATCGACGGCCTCGCCTCCTGATCAGCCCGCGGCGGCACCGCGCCGTAGGGGAGCGGGCAGGTACCGCGGGCCAGCTGTGGCATGAGTTCGGCGACGGCTCCCTGCTGCTGCCGTGAGCCTCAGGCGTGCAGTGCGGCCAGGAAGTCGTCGTGCAGCAGCCCGTTGCTCGCGGCCGCGTTGCCCTGCTGCACCCCGTCGACCCCGTCCAGGCCGGTGAATCGGCCGCCCGCCTCGGTGACGATCGGAGCGAGGGCGGCCATGTCCCACAGCGAGAGCGCAGGCTCGGCGGCCAGGTCGACCGCACCCTCGGCGACGAGCATGTAAGACCAGAAGTCGCCGTACGCGCGAGTGCGCCAGACGCGGTCGGTCAGTGCGATGAACGCCTCCCGCCGGCCGTGCTCGACCCACCCGGCGAGCGAGGCGTACGACAGGCTGGCGTCGCCCAGCTGCGCCACGCCCGACACCGCGATCCGGCGCGCTTCACCGCCCAGCCACGTCGCCCATGCGCCGCCGCCGCGCACCGCCCACCAGCGTCGCCCGAGCGCCGGCGCCGAGACGACCCCGACCATGGCCTCGTCCCCGTCGAGCAGCGCGATCAGCGTGGCCCACACCGGAACGGCGCGGACGAAGTTCTTCGTCCCGTCGATCGGGTCGATGACCCAGCGCCGGCGCGACGCGCCCGATGAGCCGAACTCCTCGCCCGAGACCGCGTCGTCGGGCCGCTCGGCGCTGAGGGTTTCGCGGATCATGGTCTCGACGGC
>CAXTHY010000076.1:0-14253 GCA_964244175.1 uncultured Jatrophihabitans sp.
GGCACGTTGAACATCGACTTCGGCGCGGTGATGGCCAGCGAGCCGCCTTCGTCCTTGAGGGCGTGGCTGACGGTTCTGGCGAGGGCCGGCACCAACCCGGCCGCGTTGCCGACGACACCGGCGGCGTTTCGAACACCGCCCCCCGAGCTGCCGGATGACTTCGCCTTGCGTTTGCGCTCGCGCGGTGCCCACGGCGGCGGCATGTCGCGCTCGTCGGGATCAGCACTCAGCTGCCGGCCGAGCATGCGCAGGGCCGACACGCCGTCGATCAGCGAGTGATGGACCTTGAAGTAGATGCCGTACCGGCCGTCGTTGAGGCCCTCGACCAGGTGCATCTCCCACAGCGGGCGGTTGCGGTCGAGCAGCGTCGAGTGCAGCCGCGAGCACAGCTCGAGCAGCTCGCGGATGCGGCCGGGCTGGGGCAGCGCGCTGCGTCGCACGTGGTGCTCGAGATCGAACTCCCGGTCGGTCTCCCACCCCCACTGCCCGAGCGAGGTGATCGAGCGTCGGGGCCGTTTCTGGAACAGCGGCGCGACCTTGTCGTCGGTGATCGCGTCCTCGAGCAACTTTCGCACGTCGAGGGCGTCCGCGCCGTCGGGCGGCACGAACAGCTGCAGGCTGCCGACATGCATCGGGTGCTCGCGCGACTCAGCCAGCAGGAACATCGAGCTCGTCGGCGACATCGGCAGCAGCATCTCTCGATTCTGGCATCTGGTGGGCGATCGTGCGTGACGAGGTGTTCCGGGCAAACCGCCGACCGCGCCGGCGCCGGTCAGCGCGGCGGGGCGGGCGCGGTGTGGATCATGCCGTGCGCATCGGTGCAGCTATCGGCGTCGTGCACCTTGTCCTCGGCGTGGTCGACCTGCAGGGTGACGTGCCTGATCCCGTAGATCTCGCCGAGACGCGAGCGCAGGTCGGCGGCCACTGAGTGGCAGTCGTACGCCGGGTGGACCAGCACGTGGGCCGACAGCGCGGTGTCGCGCGACCCCAGGGTCCACACATGCAGGTCGTGCACCTGCGCGACCCCGTCGGTGGCGGCGAGTTCGGCGCCCAGCGTCACCGGGTTGACGCCGTAGGGTGCGGCCTCGAGGAACACCCGGCCGGCTTCGCGGACGAGTTTGGCGCCCGTCCAGGCCATCAGGACGGCGACGACCAGCGAGGCCACGGCGTCGGCGCGCAGCCAGCCGGTCGCGACGATGACGATGCCGGCGACGAACGTGGCCGCGAAGGCCCAGACGTCGCTCAGCAGGTGGGCCAGGACACCACGGACATTGAGGCTCGACCGGTCGGCCCGCCCGGCCAGCCACGTCGCGAGGACGTTCACCACTGCGCCCGCCGCCGCGACGACGGCCACCGCGCCGCCCTCGACGGCCGTCGGCTCGAACAGGCGGCGGATGCCCTCGACGGTGAACACGATCGCGAGCAGCACGAGGGTGATGCCGTTGGCCTGGCCGGAGAGCGCGTCGATGCGGGTGAACCCGTACGTGTAAGCCCCTCGCGCCGGGCGCCGGGCGATGCGCACCGCGATGACGGCCAACAACAGGGCGGCGGCGTCGGTGAGCATGTGCCCGGCGTCGGCCAGCAGCGCGAGCGAGTCAACCACCACGCCGACGACGACTTCGACGAGCATGAAAGCGACGACAACAGCCAACGCGGCGAGCAGCCAGCGTCGGTCGGCCTCGGCCGAAGCGCGATGCTGATGGTCGTGCGTCACCTCACCAGTGTCTCACCGCAGCCGGCGGATCACCTCGGCTGACGGTCGATTACCAGCCGGCGTGCAGCGGGCGTCCCTCGGCGTAGCCGGCCGCGCTCTGGACGCCGATGACCGCCCGCTCGTGCAATTCGGCCAGGTTCGTCGCGCCCGCGTAGCTGCAGGCCGACCGTACGCCGGCGGTGATCGTGTCGATGAGGTCCTCGACGCTGGGCCGGTCGGGATCCAGGAACTGCCGGCCGCTCGAAATGCCCTCTTCGAACAGCGCCTTGCGCGCCCGCTCAAGTGCGCCCTCGCCGCTGGTCCGGCTGGCAACCGCGCGCGCCGAGGCCATGCCGAAGCTCTCCTTATAGGCCCGGCCGTCGGGAGCCACGTGCAGGTCGCCGGGCGACTCGTAGGTTCCGGCGAACCACGAACCGATCATCACCGCCGACGCTCCGGCGGCGAGCGCGAGGGCGACGTCACGCGGGTGCCGCACTCCCCCGTCGGCCCACACATGCCGGCCCAGCGACGTGGCCGCTTCGACGCACTCGAGCACGGCCGAGAACTGCGGCCGGCCGACGCCGGTCATCATCCGGGTCGTGCACATCGCACCCGGCCCGACGCCCACCTTGACGATGTCGGCACCGGCGTCGATCAGCTCGAGGGTTCCCTCGGCCGAGACGACGTTGCCGGCGACCACGGGCACGCTCGGCGCGAGCGCGCGGACCGCCCCGAGTGCCTCGACCATTCGTTGCTGGTGCCCGTGGGCCGTGTCGAGGACGAGGACGTCGACACCGGCATCGAGCAGCTCAGCCGCCCGGGTCTTCGCGTCGGCATTGACCCCCATTGCGGCGGCGATGCGCAGGCGGCCGCTGGCGTCGACGGCCGGCTGGTAGATGGTCGAGCGCAGCGCACCCGTGCGGGTCAGGATGCCGACAAGCCGGCCGTCGCTGTCGACCACCGGCGCCACCTTGCGTCGGGAGGCGTCGAGTTCCTCGAACGCGCGGGCCGGATCCCGTGACTCGCTCAGGGTGAGCGGGCCGGGCGTCATCACCCGGTGCAGCTGGGCGAAGCGGTCGGCACCGGCACAGTCGGACTCGGTGACCACGCCGACAGGCCGATCGTGTTCGACCACGATGACGGCACCGTGCGCGCGCTTGGGGAGCAGCGCCATGGCGTCGCTGACCGTGCTGCGCGGCGACAGCGTCAGCGCCGTATCGACGACCAGATGCCGCCGCTTGACCCAGCTCACGACCTCGCGGACGACCGGGACCGGGATGTCCTGCGGCAGCACCGTGAGCCCGCCGCGCCGAGCGACGGTCTCGGCCATCCGCCGCCCCGCCACGGCAGTCATGTTCGCGACCACGAGCGGGATGGTCGTGCCCGACCCGTCCAGCGTCGCGAGATCGACGTCGAAGCGGGACGCGACATCCGAACGGGTCGGGATCATGAAGACGTCGTCGTAGGTCAACTCATACGACGGAGCGGGGCCGATGAAGCGCACGAGTACCTGAGTCTAGCCGCGTCTGGGACGGCTCTCGGTCTCTAGGCTGGTGCGGTGCTGGCGGTCTTCGACATCGACGGTGTCGTCGCCGACGTCCGGCACCGGCTGCACCACCTCGAGCGGCATCGGTCCTGGAACCGCTTCTTCGATGCCGCCGCCGCCGACGGGTTGCTCGCCGAAGGTGCCGCGCTCGTCGCCGACCTTGGGCGCAGCCACGAGATCGTCTGGCTGACCGGGCGGCCGGAGTGGCTGCGTGACGTGACCGCCGACTGGCTGGCCCAGCACGCGTTGCCCGACGGCGAGCTGCACCTGCGTCCGTACGGCGACTACCGCCCGGCCCCGCGGTACAAGATCGCGGTGCTGCGGGAGCTCGCCCCGCGCGGCATCGCCGCGGTGATCGACGACGACGACGAAGTGATCAGTGCTGCGCGTGCGGCGGGGTTCCCCGCCGTGCTCGCCGATTGGGTGCCACGGGGACAGACATTGCGTCATGCGCAGGACGAGGAAGGTCGAACCTGACGGATGCGGTCAAGGTCACAAACAGGTAACGATCAAACATAAACCATACATCAGGCCGGTAGTTGTTGCATCAATGGGTACAACCCCAATGTCAGTGGACGAGGGCGCTGGACAACAGAGATTTTTCAAGCACACTTAAGTGTGCACCGACCGAAAACGATTACAGGACACTGTCATGACCGAATTATCCGCACCCTCCGAGTTCAGCCGATTTTGCAACCACGTCCCGGCCTGCCCCACTGCTGAGGCCTTTGACCGTGACGCGGCCCACGTCATCTCGGCTCATCCCGAGCAGGGCTGGAGCCTGCTGTGCAACGGCGTCGTCGTCTTCGAGGACTTCGGCGAGCTGCTGCCGAACGGCCAGTGCACCGGCGCCCGGCGCGCCGAACTGCTGATGGCTTCCCCGCACCGCCGCGCGAGCTGACCCACGGCTAGCCCACCCGGGCGCGATCGAGGATCGCGCCCGTGTCGACTCCGACCGGCAGCGTCCCGTACGCCACCCCCCAGTCGCCGCCCAGCCGCGAGGCCACGAACGCGTCGGCCACCGCGCTCGCACCGTGCCGCAGGAGCAGTGAGCCCTGCAGCAGTAGTGCCATTCGCTCGACGAGCCGGCGGGCCCGAAACGGCAGGTCCTGCAGGTCGGTGAAGTCCTTGCGCAGCAGCGCCAACGCGTCGTCGAAACGCGCGTCCTGGCCAGCGGCAAGATCCAACTCCGCGAAGAACGTCTCGATCGCCCCTGGATCCCTGGCCATCGCCCGCAACGTGTCCAGCGCGGCGATGTTGCCCGATCCCTCCCAGATCGAGACCAGTGGCGCCTCGCGGTAGAGGCGCGGCATCCCTGAGTCCTCGACGTAGCCGTTGCCGCCAAGACATTCCAGGGCCTCGACGGTGTGCGAAGCCAGGCGCTTGCACAACCAGTACTTCGTCACCGAGAGCGCCACCCGCCGAAAGGCCGCCTCGGCTCTGTCGCCACGCGCGGCCCGGTCGACCGCTCCGGCGAGCCGGAGCACGACTGTGGTGGCGGCCTCGGAATCGACGGCCAGATCCGCGAGCACGTTCGCCATCGCCGGCTGGTCGATGAGCGCCGCCCCGAACGCCCGGCGGTGGGTCGCATGGTGCACGGCCTGCGCGGTTGCGACGCGCATGCCGCCCGCAGCCATCAGCGCGCAGTCGAGCCGGGTCATGTTGACCATCTCGATGATCGTCGCGACGCCGCGACCCTCGTCGCCGACCAACCACCCGAGCGTACCGTCGTACTCGACCTCGCCGGACGCGTTCGACTTGTTTCCGAGCTTGTCCTTCAGGCGCTGTAGGAAGAACGGGTTGACGGCGCCGTCGGGCAGGACGCGCGGCACGAGGAAGCACGACAAGCCGCCCGGGGTCTGGGCCAGGGTGAGAAACAGGTCCGACATCGGTGCCGAGGTGAACCACTTGTGGCCGGTCAGCCGGTAGGTGCCGTCGGGCTGGGGTTCCGCGCGGGTCGTGTTCGCCCGGACGTCCGAGCCGCCCTGCTTCTCGGTCATCGACATGCCGGCGATCAGCCCGCGCTTGGTCAGCGGCGCGCGCAGCCCGAAGTCGTACTCACGATTGGTAAGCAGCGGTTCGTAGCGGGCGGCGAGGTCAGGGTTGACGCGCAACGCCGGGACGATCGCGTAGGTCATCGAGATCGGGCACAGGTGGCCGGCGTCGGTGACCCCCCAGGCGAGGACCTTCGCGGCGCGAGCCACATGTGCGCCCACCTGCGGATCGGCCCATGGACTGCCGTGCAGGCCGTGCGTTACGGCGGTGCGCATCAGGTCGTGGTACTGCGGCAGGTACTCGACCTCGTCGACGCGGTGGCCGTAGCGGTCATGGGTGCGCAGCACCGGCGGGTGCTCGTTGGCCAGCCGGCCGGTTTCCTGCCACTGCTCGCTGTTGCCGAGTAGCCCGAGCTCGCGGACCTCCGGTTCGGCCCATGCGGCGCCCTCGCGCAGCAGCCCTTCGACGAGGGCCGGGAAGGTGGTGATGTCGTGGCCGACGATCGACGGAACCTGATTGGTGACCTCATGCGTGGGCATGAACCTGACCTCCGATGGCGCGGTGCGCGAACTCGATGAGCGTGGGAACGGTGGCGACAGCCGCGGCCCCGGCGGCGAGCGCACCTACCAGCGCGAGCTTAAGACAACCGTCCACCTTCCGCGATGATCTCGGTGCGCGCACGCGAAACTGCGTGCGCGCACCGAGATCATCGGGAAGGGGCGATCAACACGAGCGGGCCCGGACGAGGTGATCCGTCCGGGCCCGCTGGTCGTGCTGTCGCTCAGTTGTCCTCGAGCGCGTCCTGCTCCTTTTCGAGCGCGTCGGCCTTCTTCTCGTGTGCCTGCGCCTCGGCGCGCTCCTTATTCTCCTTCGTCTGCTCTTCGCCCTTGGTCTGCTGAGCGTCGCCCTCAGCCTCGAGCTCGTCGTTGTCGGTCAGGTCGCCGACCTTCTGCTTCACCGCGCCCTTGACGTTCTCGCCGATACCCATCAGTTGTTCACCGCTTCCTTGGTGTTCTGCGCGCTCTTCTGCGCCTTTCCGGCAGCGGCCGCCTTGCCCTCGTGAGCCTCGGCCTCGACCTGGCTCTGCGCGGCCTTCAAACGCTCGGTCGCCTTCTCCTGCTGGACCTGGCCCGCCTTCTTGATACGGTCCTGGCCGGTCACCGAGCCGAAGATCTCCTTGCCCAGTCCGACGACCTTGTCGACGAGACCGAGCGCGTTCTTGGGGTCGATACGCGGAATCTGCACTGCACGTCCTTCCATCTAGGGTGCGCTTGCTGAATTTCCTACCCACCAGTAGCCGGAATGATGCCGAGTGTGAGCCTGCACATGTCCAAACCAATCGTCGGTGCGTGACCAGGTAATGCGGCCGTCAAGGAAGCCCGGCGGGGGCTCGGTGGCCACCATCCAAGGTGAAGGCGTGGCCCCAAAAGGAGGAGACCGCCGTCGACTCCAGGCCGCGTCCCGTTGCGTGCCTCAGGTCATGGCGGCTTGGGCGCCGCACTCGGCGCAGACGTACATCTCGTCCTGCTGGGGCATCTCGCCGTGAGCGGTGCAGACCGGGCCGCCCTCGGGACCGAGCACGACGTTGCCCAGGCTCACGTCCCAGCCGCCAGGGACGTCGCGCAGGCTCGCGGCGATCGTGACGTGCGCCCGGGCGGCGTCGAAGGCGAACACGGCGTCGGCCGTGGCCCGGAACGCGTCGCTGTCGCGCTGCCACCCCGGCGGCAGGCTGGCCTCGGCCACGTCGATGTCGGTGCCGGTGATCTGCATCGTCGCGGTCAGCTCGCTGTCGCCGTCCGAGCCCGCAAACGTCACGGCATAGCGCCCGAACCCGGGCAGCGCCTCGATTCGCCTCAGGACGGCGTCCACGCCACGATCATGCCCGACGCCACGCCGGGAGTCGGAGCCACGGCGCGGCCGGCAACACGCACGCACCGATGATGGGCCACACCTACGCTGGGCCCGGGACTACGATCGGCCCGGCCTTCACGTTCGGTTACCTCGCGGCTCCGTACGTCGGGCAACGCGTCGCCCGTTCGATCACCGAGGAGCTGCACGGTGCCCGTTGACCCGAGCGTGGCGATCGGGGCGCAGCTGCCGGTCCTGGATTTCAGCTGGACCGCCGCGGACGTACAGCTGTACCACCTGGCGCTGGGCGCGGGCGGCGACCCGCTGAACGCCCGCGACTTGACCTACGTGCTGGAGGACCGGCTGCAGGTGCTGCCGACCTTCGCCGTCGTGGCCCAGACCGTGCACCGTTTCGAGCCGCCCACGGTGCACTACCCCGGCATCTCGATCGAGCTGGCCAAGGTGCTGCACGGTACGCAACGGATCGACGTCCACGCGTCCCTGCCGGCCGTCGGCCAAGCTCGGGCCAGCGCGTGGATCAGCGGGGTCTACGACAAGGGCAGCGCGGCCGTGATCGAAACGACGACCGAGGTGACCGATGTCGACGGCACGCCGCTGTGGACCAACACCTCAAGCATCTTCGCGCGCGGCGAGGGCGGGTTCGGCGGCGAGCGCGGGCCGTCCGGCCGGCCCGACCCGCCCGCTCGCGAACCGGACGCGGTGATCACGACCCGGACGCTGCCCCAGCAGGCCCTGATCTACCGCCTGCTCGGCGACCGCAACCCGCTGCACTCCGATCCGGAGTTCGCCGCGGACGCCGGATTCCCGCGCCCGATCCTGCACGGCCTGGCGACCTACGGCATCGTCGCCAAGGCGGTGGTTGACGCCGAGTTGGGCGGCGACGTCGCCAAGATCGCCGCCTACGGCGTCCGCTTCGCCGGCGTCGTCTTCCCCGGCGAGACCCTGCGGACCTCGGTGTGGCGCGAGGACGGCCGACTGGTGCTGACCACCACGGTCGACGAGCGCGACGGCGCCCCGGCGCTGGCCGGCGCGGAGCTGGTCCTCGCGTGAGCGACGCCGGCGCTGCGATCCAGGAAGCACACTGCGCCGTGGCAGGCTGGCCGTATGTGTCGAAACATCCGGACCCTGCACAACTTCGAGCCGCCCGCCACCGGCGACGAGGTGCACGCCGCCGCGCTGCAGTACGTCCGCAAGGTCAGCGGCACGTCCAAGCCGTCGGCGGCCAACCAGGCCGCCTTCGACAAGGCCGTCGCCGAGGTCGCGCACGTCACCCGACATCTGCTCGAGCACCTCATCAGCGCCGCCCCGCCGAAGAACCGTGAAGAAGAGGCGATCAAAGCGAAGGCCCGCAGCGAGAAGCGCTTCGCCAGCACGTGACCCAGCCGGCGGTCGCGTATTGACTCACGCGCACCGCATCGCCCCGGCCGTGCCGTCGGCACTCCCATCGATCGACCTGCCGGCGCAGTCGGAGCACGCCCTCACCGGCGCCGACGAAGCGTGGTGACCGCGTCCGATTGCCGGAAATGGACCACGTTCTAGTCTGCGACGATGCGCCTCGGAATCGCGTTGTGCACAGCCACCCGCGCGTCGCCGATCAGGCCACGGCGACGGCGCGCAGCAGGGCGTCGCGGGCCATCATCGCACCGACCATGCCGGTCACGACCATCGCGTGCGGGTTTCGGACCAGGGTCCACCACGAGTAGCGGTCCCGGGTCGGTGCCACTGCCTTGGGCCGGCTAACCACGGGTGTCCCCATGGCCCACGCCGCCGGGTCGGCCAGCGCCGCAGATGAGCGCGAGGCGATGGCGGTGGCGTCCAGTGCCTGAAGGAACGACATGGGGGGCTCCTCGGTCAGTGCGGGCGGTTGCCCGTTGCGCAAAATCGTGTCGCCGTTGCCGGTTTGCGGGTGGAATGCGAGCACGTGGACAGCGGTGGTACTGACACCCCGAACCGGTCGTGTCGATGGGGAAGAGCGCCCCGCCCTCGTCCTGATACGTCCGTGCTGTTCCGGTGCGGGAGCGCTGGCATCGGGTCGGCGTGCCCACCCACACCAATTGCGCTTGTCGGGTGCTGAGATGACCACTTTCGGCGCGCAAAACTGGTCATCTCAGCACCCGAGAAGGGGGACGGGCGGAGAATTCGCTCGATCGTCCACCGTTAGATTCGTGGCCCACGTTCTAGTTGTCGTATGGAGGGCGAGCATGAGTGACCGGTTTCTCGCGCGGCAGCTCGTCCAGCTTGGGCTGGCAGCGAACGCGTTCCGTCCGCTCCCGGGCAGCCCGGCCATGGTGCCGGCGTTCTTCTCCGGGTGGCTGACCTCGGAACTCGCGCCGCACCTCGCCGGGCTGGCCGCTCTGGACACCGGCATCCACGTGGCCCGCCACGGTGTCCACGACCGGCACGACGCGCTGGGCGTGGCGGCGGCCGTCGCGAGCATCGCGTCCTACGCGGCGCTCGTCGCGGGCGGGCGGCAGGCGACCCACGAGATCGAGGACGCGCTCGTCGCGACGCTCGGCGACGGCTACCGCGACCGGATCGCGCGCGAGGCCCTGCCCGACGACGAGAGCGCGCCCTGGCGTTCGCTGGCCATGCCGTTCCGCATGCGCGATCGCGATGTCACCGTCGATCGCCGACTGTCGTACGCGCCCGGCGGGCGGCGTTTCGAACTCAACGTGTACCACCACCGCGACACGCCGGCCGGTGCTCCGGTGCTGCTGCAGGTGCACGGGGGTGCCTGGATGATCGGCAACAAGGACCAGCAGGGCATTCCCTTGATGATGCACATGGCCGCGCGCGGGTGGGTCTGCGTCGCGGTGAACTACCCGCTCTCACCCAAGGCACGCTGGCCCGAGCACCTGGTGGCTCTGAAGCACGCGGTGCAGTGGATACGCCAGACCATTCACGCGTACGGCGGCGATGCGTCGTTCGTGGGGGTGACCGGCGGCTCGGCCGGCGGCCACCTCGCGGCCATGGTCGCGCTCACCAGCGGCGATAAGTCGCTGCAGCCCGGCTTCGAGGACGTCGACACCTCGGTGCAGGCCTGCGTCCCGCACTACGGCGTCTACGACTTCACGGCCGAGAGCGGCGAGAAGTTCACCCAGAAACGCATCGACACCGTGCTGAAGAAGTACGTCATGGCCCGCGACGCGGCGTATCCAGAGGACTATCGAGCGGCGTCGCCGATGTATCGCATCGCGCCCGACGCGCCGCCGTTCCTCGTCGTTCACGGCACCAACGACTCACTGGTGCCGATCGCCGAGGCGCGGGCGTTCGTGAACAAACTTCGGGACACCGCGAAGAACCCGGTGGTCTACGCCGAGATCGCCGGGGCGCAGCACGCGTTCGATGTCTTCCCGTCGTTGCGCAGCGCCGGCGTGGTCCGCGGTGTCGCCCGGTTCCTCGAGTGGTGTCACGCGACGCGCGACGAACGTCCGGTCGGTGTCGCGGCCGGCGTCTGAGCCGCCTCAGCCCTCGGCGCGGCGCTCGGCCCCGGTCTCTTCCTCGTAACCGACATCGGTGCCGGCGATCCGGCCTACGTACTCGTCGTCCGGGGTGGTTCCGGTGGTACTGCCCTGGTCCGGCTTCGAACCGTCGCTCACGCCGCCGGTGGCGCGGCTGTCGGCCCGGGCGTCATCGGTCTCGACGTCTGACTCGGCCTTCTCGTTGTTGCTCATTCCCATTGCCTCCCCCGGGCTCGACGAGCGCTATCCCCTCGGCCCGTGCTGGAATCTCACATTGAGCGAGGTCAACGGGACGCCGTCCGGGCCGTTCGGACGCGGTAGGCCGAGGTGAGCGCTGCCCTGGCCGGCCGCTCGGCGCACCCCCCATCCGACTGATGGTGCGGGAGCCGACCCCGGCCGGCAGGCTGAGCCGGAACGTGGCGCCCTGACCGACGCGCGCGGGGCGACACACCAGGTCACCGCCGTGCGCTCGGGCGAGGGCCCGCGCGATCGACAGGCCGAGGCCGAAGCCGCCGCTGCGGCCTGCTGCCGCGCTGACGCTGGTGCGGGCCCGGGACGCGTCGAGGCGGACCAGGCGCTCGAAGATACGTTCGCGGTCGGCCGCAGGAACGCCGGGCCCGGAATCGGTGACGTCGACCTGAAGCGTCGACCCGGTCATGGCGATCTCGACCTGCACTGAGCCGTGGCGGCCGGCGGCCGCCCGAGCGTTGTCGAGCAGGTTCGCGACAATTTGCCCCAGCCGTTCCGGGTCGCCGTAGGTCACGGCCGCCTCGAGGCCGCCACACGCAACGTGCAGGTCCGGTTGGAGCAGCGCGAGACGCTCGACCTCGTGGTGCACCACTTCGCTGAGCTCGACCATCTCGGCCGAGAGGCGCATGCCGGTGTCGAGACGGGTCACGGTCAGCAGGTCCTCAACGAGCCGATTCGCTCGCCGCGTCTCACGCACCAGGGTCACGTACGCGCGCTCACGTCCGGCTCGTTCCGGGTCGTCGCGCAGCAGCGTCTCGGTGGTGGCCTGTACCCCGGCGAGCGGCGTGCGGAGTTCGTGCGAGACGTCACTGAGGAATGCCCGTAGCCGTGCCTCGGCCTCCGAGGCCGCGGTCAACGCCGACTCGAGTTCGTCGAGCATCGCGTCGAACGCCGTCGCGGTGCGGCCGAGTTCGGTATCGGGGCGCCCGGTGCGCAGGCGCCGCCCGCGATCACCGCCGGCGATCTGCCGGGCCAGTGAGGTCATGTGATCGAGCGGCCGCAGCGCGGTGCCGACGACCTTGACGAGCAGCAGGGCGGCGAGCGCCAACGCAATGAGGCCACCGATGACTTCGAGCCCGATCAGCCCGCGCAGCGTCGTTCCCACCTGGGTGCTGTCGACCGACAGCGTGAGTACCTGGCGGCTCGACGGCAAGGTCGTGCGCACAAACAACACCGGCCCGGCCTGTTGGACCGGGGTCGAGCTTGCGGCCGCCCGCGCCTTCGGGCCCAGGGGCGGCGCACCGCCGAGGCGGCCGGGCGGCGGCCCGGCTCGGCCACTGCCGGCCGGCGGGGGACCGCTGTTGGCGTCGACGCACGAGCCCTGACTGCACAACTGGGCCGTGACCCCGTCGCCGCGCAACCGGTCGACGAGTTGCTGCGCCGACAGCGCGCCGTCGAGCTGTTCGGCCAGCACCACCCGATCGGTCAGGCGGGCGCGCAGGTCGGCGTGCAGCTTGGCCGTCAGCAGCACGTCGACCACGGTGAACAGGGTCGTGAGCAGGACGAGCAGCACGGCGAGCACGCCCAGCACCACGCGGCCGCGCAGGGACGCCGGCCGCCGGAGCAACCGGCGCGGATGCGCATTCACGGGCGGAGCACGTAGCCGATGCCGCGAGCCGTGTGAATGAGCCGCGGGCCGTACTGCTCGGTCTTGCGGCGCAGGGCGCTGACATGCACCTCGACGAGGTTGGCGTCGTAGTCGTCGTAACCCCATACCTGCGTCAGGATCTGCGTCTTCGACAGCGTCCGGCCGCGATTGCCCGCCAGGCAGCTCAAGACCCGCCACTCGGTGGCGGTAAGGTCGAGCCGCGCGCCACCCCGGCTGGCCACCGAAGACGTCTCGTCCAGCACGAGGTCGCCGACCTGCACGGTGCTGGGGACCCGGCCCAGGCGACGCAGGGCCGCCCGTGACCGGGCCAGCACCTCGGCGATCTCGAATGGCTTGGTGACGTAGTCGTCGGCGCCGGCGTCGAAGCCACGCAGCCGGTCGTCGAGGTCGTCGCGGGCGGTGATGAACAGGATCGCGGCATCGCATCGGGAGCGCACCACGCGGGCGGCGGCGAACCCGTCCCGCCCCGGCAACATCACGTCAAGCACGACCAGGTCCGGTCGAAACGCGTCGATCCGGTCTTCCAGATCGGCACAGTCCGGCCGGGTGTCGACCTCGTGGCCGGCCCGCCGGTACGCGACGGCCAGCGCAGCACGGATCGGCGCCTCGTCCTCGACGATGAGCACGCGGGCCGCTTGGGTCATGGGCCGATCCTCCCGAAAGCATCTGAAGCATTTCTGAAGAAGACGGCCGCTTCAGGTCCGCCTCAGCCCGGTTGGTCAGAGTCGAGCTCGTTGCTCACTCAGAGAGGCTCCACCATGACACGTTCTCCTCAGCGCCGAACCGTGCTCGTCGCCGCCGGCGTCATCGCGGTGGGCGGCATCGCCACCGGCACCGCGATCGCGGCCGGCGGGGCCGACGCCACCGGCGGCTCGCCGGTCTCGGCCACCTCGGCCACGTCATCTGCCACGTCGTCGGCCGCGCTGTCGGGCACGCCGCGGGTGCCCGGCCCTCGCGGCCCTGGTGGGCACGGCCCGCGGGCCGTGGGCAAGTACGACGCCGACGGGACGGTCACCGCGGTTTCGACCGGCTCGCTGACCGTCCGTAGCCTGTTCGGCACCTCGAGCACCTACGTGCTCACCAGCAAGACAACCGTGCACGACGGGACGGGGACGAACGCCTCGATCGCCAGCATCGACGTGAACGACCACGTGGCGGTGCACGGCACCAAGATCTCATCGGGCGTCCGCGCCGATTCGGTCGACATCCGCTCGGCGCACATCGAGGGCGCGATCACTGACATCACCGGCGACAGGGTGATCGTGACCGATCGCGACGGGTTCACCCGTCAGATCACCGTCTCGTCCGACACGACTTACACGCTCGACGGGAGCAAGTCGAGCAAGAGCTCGCTTAAGGCCGGGCGGGTCGTGCAGGCCGAAGGTTCGGTCGACTCGGACGGCGTCACGCTCGACGCGACCCAGGTGCAGATCCTGACCAAGGCCCCGGCCCGACCCGTCGCCGGTCCCGCCGGCCAGGGCGGTCCCCGGCCGCCTGCGCCGGGGCACCCGGGCCGCCGGCCGGCCGGCGCGGCTCCGTCGAGCGGTTCGGGTCGGCCCAGCTGACCGACCCGCAGGCTCGCCCTCAGCGGTTGACGCAGCGCCCACGGCACCTAGGTTGGGAAGCGGTGTTACCGCAACGATACGGAGGGTCAATGACCAGCGATAAGGATGCCGACCGACCTCAGCCCGGCCCGGGCGACGAGTCCGAGGCGAAGCACGAGACAACGCAACCGGCGGATTCGGGCGGTCCCCAGGATCGCGATCACGACGCCGAGGCCGGCCCGGACAACGACTCGGAGAACGACTCGGAGAACGACTCGGAGAACGAC
>CAXTHY010000076.1:14263-16897 GCA_964244175.1 uncultured Jatrophihabitans sp.
GATGCGGATGCGCAGGACGAGGGCCCGACCGAAGAGGACATGGTCGACCGCGACAAGGTCGACTTCGATCCCGACGACGGCTTGTACTCCGGGACCGCCGTCGACGGGACGAGTGAGATTCCCGGCCCGCACGAGGAGCAGGAGGACGTCGACGGCACCGGGCCGCCCGAGAACGAGGACGAGTACGAGAAGCGCGACAAGTCCGACGACGACGAGTCCGACGACTAGCCCCGTTTACCGCACGTGCCGCTGCCTCAGGCAACTCGCCATCTCCCGCGTGATCAGCGCCGTGTGGCTGGAACGTCGGCCTGGGTCACCCGCCGCGCTTCGGCCAGTGACGTCGCCGACCGCTCGAACTGACGATCGCGTCGGTGCTGGACGTCCGGCAGACCGACTCGCTCGTCTGGCGATCCACCCATTCAACGACCCGACGTTCAACGTCCGGCGTTGAGCGCCTCGATCAGCTCAGCGGCCGTCGCGCAGCGATCCAGCAACTCGCCGACGTGCGCGCGGCTGCCGCGCTCGGGCTCGAGCATCGGCACGCGCACCAGCGACTCGCGCCCCACGTCGAAGATCACCGAGTCCCACGACGCGGCGGCGACCGACGGGCCGTAACGCCGGATGCACTCGCCCCGGAAGTACGCGCGAGTGTCCTCAGGCGGCGTACCTACGGCCGTGCGGGCGGCGTCGGGGTCCAGCAGCGTCTCGATGGCGCCGCGGGAGACGAGCCGGTTGTACAGGCCCTTCTCCGGGCGGACGTCGGCGTACTGCAGGTCGACGAGTTGCAGCCGCGAATTGTCCCAATCGAGGCCGTCGCGATCGCGGTAACCCTCGAGCAGGCGCAGCTTCGCGACCCAGTCAAGCTCGCGCGCCGTCTGCATCGGGTCGTCGGCCAGCCGGGTCAGCAGCGATTCCCAGCGGTCGAGCACGTCGCGCGTCTGCTCGTCGACGTCCTGGCCCATCCGGTCGTCGACGAACTTACGGGCCCGGTCGAGGTACTCGCCCTGCAGGTCCAGCGCGGTGATGGAGCGGCCGTCGGCGAGCGCGATCACGTGCTGCAGCGACGGGTCGTGCGAGATGTCGTGCAGCTCGCGGATCGGCTGGCCGACCGCGAGGTCGTCGGCGAGGAAGTTCGCCTCGATCATGGCCAGGACGATGGCCGTGGTGCCGACCTTGAGGTAGGTCGAGATCTCGGACATGTTCGCGTCGCCGATGATCACGTGCAGCCGCCGGTAGCGGTCGGCGTCGGCGTGCGGCTCGTCGCGGGTGTTGACGATGGGCCGCTTGAGCGTGGTCTCGAGGCCGACCTCGACCTCGAAGAAGTCGGCGCGTTGCGAGATCTGGAAACCGGACGTGCGTCCGTCCTGCCCGAGCCCGACTCGTCCGGCACCGCAGATGACCTGCCGGGTGACGAAGAACGGCACGAGATGGCGCACCAACGAGGCGAACGGGGTGTCGCGCCGGCAAAGGTAGTTCTCGTGCGCGCCGTAGGACGCACCCTTGTTGTCGGTGTTGTTCTTGTAGAGGTTGATCGGCGCATTGACGCCCGGCATGTTCGGCAGCCGCCGGGTGGCCTCGAGCATCACCAGCTCGCCCGCCTTGTCCCACCGCACGGCGTCGAGCGGGTTGGTGACCTCGGGGCTGGAGTACTCCGGGTGAGCGTGGTCGACGTAGAGCCGCGCGCCGTTGGGCAGGATGACGTTGGCCATCCCGGCGTCCTCTTCGGCGTCGATGAACTCCTGGGCGATCGCCCCGCCGGCACCCGAGCCGCCGAGGTCGAAGCCGCGCGCGTCACGCAGCGGCGACTCCTCTTCGAAGTCCCAGCTCGCCCGCCGGGCCCGGCCGGCCGGCAGCGTGCTGGCGTAGGCGTTCACGACCTGGGCGGAGAGCAGCATGGCGTTGGCCGACGGCTGCCCGGGCAGGCTGACGCCGTACTCGACCTCGGTGCCCATCACCCGTCGGACCGTCACGCTGCCAGGCTACGTGAGGCCGGCTCGGATCAGGCGAGCAGCGGCGGCAGCGGGCAGCGCAGCAGCGCGCAGGCGGTGCGCAACAGCTCAGCCTCGGGCGCCTGCAGCACGCCGTCGTCGGACACCGCGATGACCAGTGCCTCGATCAGCACCTGCTTGTTGCGCGGGTCGAGCGCGTTCAGCGGCTCCCAGCCGGCGTCGAGCGCCCGCCAGGCCTCGGCCGGCGGCGCGAACGGCACCTGCACCCCGGGCAGCAGATGGGCCGCTGCGGCCTGGAACGCGTGTTCGGCGGCGCTCGGGTCTGGGTTGCCGGCCGCGCTCACCGCGGCCAGCAGGTTCAGTGCGGCGTCGCGCACCGCCGACACCGCGGCGCGGCCCGGACGGGAGCGGGCAACCGGGTTGCCGGCGTCGACGAGATAGGCGCCGATGAGCCGGGTCAGGCTGTACTCGAACACCGTGATGCGCCCGTCGGCCCGGGCCAGCTCGTCGAGAGCGGTGCTGAGCGCGGCCCGCTCCTTCGGGGGCCGGGCCGACAGCTGCGGGGCCGCGAGTGCGGCCACCGGCAGGCGCAGCAGCGGCGCCAGCGAGGCCGCCAACGGCGCCAGCTCGACGCACATGGCCGCGACACCCTGCCCCAGACGGGCTGTCACGCTGAGTAGTTGCC
>CAXTHY010000076.1:16907-19830 GCA_964244175.1 uncultured Jatrophihabitans sp.
CCGGCCGCTCGTCGAGCAGCAGGGCGAGTACCAGCGCCACCGCGGTGCTGCCCTGGCTGGCCGCGGTGCGCAGGCCCGCGGGGATCTGGGCACTCAGCCGGACGCCGCGAGCCAGGTCATCGGGGCTCATGGTGCCGACGTGCGCGCTCACCGCCGCGGGTTCGACGCGGGTGAAGCCGTCGCGCTGCGTCCCGGTCGGCGTCGGCGTGGGCTGCGGACCCGGGCGGCGCGTCGACACCGGCGGGCCGCCGGCGAGCCCGAGCGCGGCGTCCTCGGCCAGGCCGTCCGGCTCGGCCTGCTTCCACTGGCGCTGCAGTTCCGCGATCTCGCCGGCCCGGAACGTGGGGTCCAGCGCGCCGATCCGCTCGAGCAGGGGCGGGTGGGTCGCGTACATCTGCGACAGCCCGCGCTTGCCCTCGCCGAAGAGCATGTGGCTGACCTGCCGCTCGCCGTGCTCGTCGGCCAGTTGCGAGCCCTCGGGCAGCCCGGCGATCTTCTTCAACGCGCCGGCGAGCCCGACCGTCTGCCGGGTGAACTGCACCGAGGACGCGTCGGCCAGCCACTCGCGCTGCCGACTCACCGCGGCCTTGATCAGACCGGCGAAGAACTGGCCGACGAAGCCGAGCACGATGAACGCGATCGCGACGATGACGAGCACGTTGCCGCCACTGTCCTTCGACGACGAGCGTGAGCGCCCACCCCCGAACGCCAGAAAGCGCAACCCGACCAGGCCGAGCAGCAGGATGCCGTTGAGCAGGCCGATCAGTCGCACGTTCAGCCGCATGTCGCCGTTGAGGACGTGGCTGAACTCGTGCCCGATCACGCCCTGCAGTTCGTCGCGGTTGAGCCGGTCGAGCGCTCCGGCGGTGGCGGTGATCGCGGCGTCGGCCGGGCTGTAGCCGGCGGCGAAGGCGTTGATGCCCGCCTCCTGGTCGAGCACGAACAACCGCGGCATCGGCACTCCGGACGCGATCGACATCTCCTCGACGACGTTGACGAAGCGGCGCAACCGCGGATCGGTCGTGGACGGGTCGACCGCCACGGCGCCGACCGACTGTGCCACTGCCGCTCCCCCGGCCCGCAGGGCGATCATCTTGCTGAGCGTGCCGAACACGATGATCAGCAGCGTGACGGCCGTCGCGACGATAACGGCGGCGAGGATCGTGCTGCCCGGTGCATTGCGGTAGAGCACGGCCACGATCGCGTCGACGATGGCCACGATCGAGATGACCGCGGCCGCGAACAGCAGGACGAGCCTGAGGGTCGTGCCGCGGGCGGAGCGCTGCCGCTCGAAGAAGTTCACGGCGAGGGCTAGAACTGCACCTTCGGGGCCTCACGGGTCTCAGGGTGTCCCGGGTCGATCTGCCATTGGGCGGCCGCCCCGAAGTTGAACATGCCGGCGATGACCGATCCGGGGAACGCCTGGCGCCGGTTGTTGTAGTTCATCACCGAGTCGTTGAAGGCCTGCCGCGAGAACGCCACCCGGTTCTCGGTCGAGGTGAGCTCCTCCGTCAGCTGCATCATGTTCTGGTTCGCTTTGAGGTCCGGATAGGCCTCGGCCGTGGCGTTGAAGCGCAACAGCGCACTGGTCAACGCGCCCTGTGTCTGCCCGAGTTCCTGCATCGCCGCCGGATCGCCCGGTTTTGCCTGCGCGTTGCTCAGGCCGGTCATGGCGGCGGCCCGCGCCTGCGTCACTGCCTCGAGCGTCCCGCGCTCGTGCGACATGTAGGCCTTGGCCGTCTCGACGAGGTTGGGGATGAGGTCGAACCGCCGTTGCAGCTGCACGTCGATCTGTGAGAACGCGTTCTGGAACGCGTTGCGCGCCCGGACCAGGCCGTTGTAGGCGAGGACTACCCACAGGATCAGCAGGACGACGACGACCGCGACGATGATGCCGATGAGCATGAAGACGCCTTCCGCAAGTGTCGGGAGCTGTCAGGCTAGAGCACCAGCTGCGCGATGGCAGCGAGCCCGACGACCACGATGACCGCCCGCAGGACGTTCGGCGGCAGGCGGCGGCCGATCCGAGCCCCGAGCAGGCCGCCGACCACCGAGCCGGCCGCGACCAGAGCGGCCGCCGCCCAGTCGATGTGCGTCGTGGCGATGAACACCGTGGCGGCGACCAGGTTGACCAGGCCGGCCAGCACGTTCTTCAGCGCGTTCTGCCGCTGCAACGACTCGGCCAGGAACAGGCCGAGGAATCCCATCAGCAGCACCCCCTGCGCGGCGCCGAAGTAGCCGCCGTACACGCCGGTGCCGAGGGTGACCACCCACAGCGCCACGGTGACGCGGTCGGTCGCGGCGTGCCCGCGCGAGGTCAGCCACCCGGTCAGCGGCTTGCCGAACACCACTAGAACGAGGGCGAGCACGATCAGCACCGGGACGATGGTCTTGAACGCGCCGGGCGGCAACTCGAGCAGCAGCACGGCTCCGGCGGCCGCACCGAGCACCGAGGCGCTGGCCAGCACGACGACCCGCCGGCGCTGACCGGCCAGCTCGCGCCGGTAGCCGTAAGCACCGACGAACGAGCCGGGGAACAGGCCCACGGTGTTCGACACGTTGGCGGTGACGGGCGGCAGCCCGACCGCAAGCAGCACCGGGAACGTCACGAGCGTGCCCGAGCCGACGACGGTGTTGATCGCCCCGGCCCAGACGCCCGCCACGAGGACAAGCAACCCCTCCCAGACGCTCACAAGACCAGAACGCTACCTACAAGGTGACGTGAGGCTGGAACGGCAGGCAACAGCGCGACCGCCTCAAATGGCTGGAACGAGACCACCACGGTGAAGGGCCGGGGAGGCGGCGCAGCGGAGGTGGTTATAGATATTGGCCGGTGTTGCCGACGGTGTCGATGGCCCGGCCGGCGTCGGCGCCCTTGCCCCCGGAGACCAGCGTGCGGATGTAGACGATCCGCTCGCCCTTC
>CAXTHY010000077.1:0-5157 GCA_964244175.1 uncultured Jatrophihabitans sp.
GTCGGTGCGCTGCTCGACCCGGGTGGCCTCGACCTTGTACGTCA
This sequence comes from uncultured Jatrophihabitans sp., assembly GCA_964244175.1. Lineage (GTDB taxonomy): Bacteria > Actinomycetota > Actinomycetes > Mycobacteriales > Jatrophihabitantaceae > Jatrophihabitans. The sequence continues at coordinate 45 of CAXTHY010000077.1, forward strand.
CCTTCAGCACCGGCGAGTAGATCGAGTCGACCGGGATGCGGCCGATCTCCTGGCCCGCCTGCTTGTTCTGCGTGGCGGTGACGTAGCCGCGACCGCGCTCGACGACGAGCTCGATCTCGAGGCGGCCCTTCTTGTTGATCGTGGCGATGTGCAGCTCGGGGTTGTGCACGGTGACGCCGGCCGGCGGCGCAATGTCGCCGGCGGTGACCTCGCCCGGGCCCTGCTTGCGCAGGTACATGACGACCGGCTCGTCGCTTTCGGAGCTGACGACGAGTTCCTTGAGGTTCAGGATGATGTCGGTGACGTCTTCCTTGACGCCTTCGACGGTCGTGAACTCGTGCAGCACACCGTCGATGCGGATGCTGGTGACGGCCGCGCCCGGGATGGACGAGAGCAGCGTGCGCCGCAGCGAGTTGCCGAGCGTGTAGCCGAAACCGGGCTCGAGGGGCTCGATGACGAAGCGCGACCGGTTGTCGACGATCGTCTCTTCGGCCAGGGTGGGGCGCTGAGAAATCAGCAAGGTAGTGCTCCTTCGGGACGTGGGCTACCGCTATATGAAGCCCGCGAATGGGTTATTCAGTTGTCCTCCCGGCCCAGTTGTCCGCGCGTCGTGGTGCTGTGACGCCGTCTGGCGCGGACAACTTCGGCAGGTACTACTTCGGGAGGTCTTACTTCGAGTACAGCTCGACGATCAGCTGTTCCTGGACCGGGATGTCGATCTGCGCCCGCACGGGCAGCTGGTGCACCAGGATGCGCAACCGGTTCGGGACGACCTGCAGCCAAGCCGGCACCGGGCGGTCGCCCTGTGTCTCCTTGGCGATCAGGAACGGGGTGGTCTCGAGCGACTTCGGCTTCACGTCGATGATGTCGTACGGCGTGACGCGGTAGCTCGGGATGTCGACCTTGTGGCCGTTGACCAGGAAGTGCCCGTGGTTGACGAGTTGGCGGGACTGGCGGCGGGTGCGGGCCAAGCCGGCGCGGTAGACCACATTGTCCAGCCGCGACTCGAGGATCTGCAGCAGGTTGTCGCCGGTCTTGCCCTGGCCGCGGGTGGCTTCCTCGTAGTAGCGGCGGAACTGCTTCTCGAGGACGCCGTAGCTGAACTTGGCCTTCTGCTTCTCCTGGAGCTGCAGCAGGTACTCGCTCTGCTTGATGCGGGCGCGGCCGTGCTGGCCGGGCGGGTAGGGGCGGCGCTCGAAGGAGCTGTCGCCGCCGACCAGGTCGACGTTCAGGCGGCGCGAGATGCGCGTCGCGGGTCCGGTGTAGCGAGCCATGGTCAGACCCTCCGACGCTTGGGCGGACGGCAGCCGTTGTGGGGCTGCGGGGTGACATCGGAGATCGTCCCGACCTCGAGGCCCGCTGCGGTCAGCGAGCGGATCGCGGTCTCGCGGCCCGAGCCCGGGCCCTTGACGAAGACATCGACCTTCTTGACGCCGTGCTCCTGCGCCTTGCGGGCACAGTTCTCGGCGGCCATCTGCGCGGCGAAGGGGGTGGACTTGCGCGAGCCCTTGAAGCCGACGTGGCCGGCCGAGGCCCAGCTGATCACGTTGCCCTGCGGGTCGGTGATCGAGACGATCGTGTTGTTGAACGTGCTCTTGATGTGGGCCTGGCCCACGGCGACGTTCTTCTTCTCCTTGCGGCGGACCTTCTTGGCCCCCGCCTTGCGGGCCTGTCCCGGCATTACCGGCCACCCGCCTTCAGCAAGCGTGCCGAGTCGACAGCCGCGACCTCAACATTCAGCGTCGTCACTTACTTCTTACCTGCCTTCTTCTTGCCGGCAATGGTCTTCTTCGGACCCTTGCGGGTGCGCGCGTTGGTCTTCGTGCGCTGTCCGTGGACGGGCAGGCCGCGGCGGTGCCGGATGCCCTCGTAGCAGCCGATCTCGACCTTGCGGCGGATGTCGGCGGCGACCTCGCGGCGCAGGTCACCCTCGACGCGGAAGTGGGCGTCGAGGTAGTCGCGCAGCTTCACGACGTCGTCGTCGGACAGGTCACGGACGCGCAGGTCGGGGCTCACGCCGGTGGCGTCCAGCGTTTGCTTGGCTCGGGTACGGCCAACGCCGTAGATGTAGGTGAGCGCGATCTCCAGCCGCTTTTCGCGGGGCAGATCAACGCCGGCAAGTCTTGCCATGCGGGCGGTTCTCCAGTTTCTCGTGATGTCGAAGGTGTGGTGCGCATCCGTTCCCGCACCCCGCCCGGGGTGGGGCTCCGGCCTTCGTCCGGAGGTGGACCCGCCGACTCGCGGCGGGCTGGCATGCGCAGATGAGTGGTCTCAGCCCTGGCGCTGCTTGTGGCGCAGGTTGTCGCAGATGACCATGACCCGACCGTGGCGACGGATGACCTTGCACTTGTCGCACATCGGCTTGACGCTCGGCTTGACCTTCACGGCCGTTGCCCCTTCATCGAATCTTGCATTCGTGTGGCTGGTGCGCTCACTTGTAGCGGTAGACGATTCGTCCGCGGGTGAGGTCGTAGGGCGACAGCTCCACCACGACCCGGTCTTCGGGAAGGATCCGGATGTAGTGCTGGCGCATCTTGCCGCTGATGTGGGCGAGCACCTTGTGTCCGTTGCTCAGTTCCACTCGGAACATCGCATTGGGCAGTGGCTCGACCACGCGGCCTTCGACCTCGATGGCCCCGTCTTTCTTGGCCATATCCTCCGCATTTCGTGACTCGGACGTGCTGGAACCGCAACCCGTTCAGGTTGCGGTGAACTTAGGTTTCGTCGTGAGGACCATGCTCCGATCCGCGGCCACAGCGGCGTGAGAGCAGGGCGACGTGCACCAGCAATCCAGTCTACCCGGGTGACGGGCCTGAGCCAAAAAGAAGGCCGGGAGTGCGCTGCCCCCACACTGCCGGGGTCACCAGGGCCAGGGCGAGGAGCACGCAGACCAGCGTCAATCGGGCGCCAGCCCACTGGGGCCTGCGGCATTGTCATGACCGGCCGCTGTGCGCTCTGACGGCAGAAGTGGCGGCGGTACGTGCTCATGAGAGCCTGGACATCGTGAGTCTGCAGAACTTCGTCGCGACCGACCGGGCCACGACGCCGATTCGGGGCCTCGGTCGCGTCGATCCGGCCGGTTTCCGGATCATTCGCGACGCCGGCTCCACTTATCGTGATGGGGCCGAGGAGGCCGTGCTGCGCATCGTCAGCGCGGCGCAGGACCGGACGGCCGACAGTGACGAGATGATTCGCGACGCCGTCGGTTGGGCGCAGCGCTACCACGTGGACCCGGCCCGGGCGAACATCGTTCGATGCCTGGACTTGCCCGCCGATGCGCGGGTCCTCGAGATCGGCGCCGGCTGCGGTGCGATCACGCGCTACCTCGGTGAGAACTGCCGCATTGTCGACGCCCTGGAACCGGTGCCCGCTCGTGCCGCGGTGGCCAGTGCCCGCACCCAGGATCTGCCCGGCGTCGAAGTCATCGTCGGCGAGCTGGCGGACGTGCCGGACATCGCGACCTACGACGTCGTGGTGGTCGTCGGTGTGCTCGAGTACATGGGCCGTGGCAGCGAGCGGCGCCGGCCGTACCTGGACTTCCTGGACGGCATCGCGGCCCGGCTCGTCGAGGGCGGCACGCTCATCCTGGCGATCGAGAATGCGCTCGGCGTGAAGTATCTCGCGGGCGCTCCCGAGGACCACACGGACCGGGTATTCGATTCGATCGAGGGCTACCCACGTGGCGGTCGGGCCCGCACGTTCTCGCGCCGTGAACTCGAGGGCCTGGTGCGCGCGAGCGGCCTCACGCCCGAGACCCGGGTGGCCTTTCCGGACTACAAGATGACCCGCGCTGTGCTGGGCTCGTTCCCCGAGTCGACCCGTTCGCTGCTGCACCGGGTGCCGATGTTCCCGAGTCCGGACTGGCGCACGGCGCGGCCCCAACTCGCCGACGAGCGCTCGCTCTGGGCGCGCCTGGTGGCGGCCGGGCTCGAGACCGATTTCGGCAACTCGTTCCTGGTCCTGGCCACCAAGGGCCCGACCGAGGGGTTGTGGCCGCCCGGCCGGGCGGGCGTCTTCTACAGCGTCAACCGCCGCCGCGAGCTGCAGGTGCAGACCGCGATCGAGCTCGACGGAGACAGTGTGCTGTTCCGGCGCACGCGCGCCACCGCGGCCCGCGACGATGATGACTTCGCCGGCATTCAGGTCACCACGTCGACCATGGCCTACCAACCCGGCGTCGACCTCGCCCACGTCCTGGCCGAGCAGGGGGTAGCGGCCTTCGGCGAGTTCGCCGATGCGTGGCTGGGGCTGCTGGATGACGCGATCGGGGCCGCCGCCGGCTCGGCCGTCGACGTCGTGCCGCACAACTTCGTGGTCGACGAGGACGGCGGGCTCGACATCATCGATCTCGAGTTCGCCAACTGCCCCGGTTCTCGCGAGCAGATCATCCGACGGGGCATCTATTACCTGGCGCTGCGGGCCGCACCGCTGGCGCCGCCCGAACGCTGGGCACCGGCCCGGACCGTCGGCGACATCATGGTGCAACTCGGCAGCCTCGTGGGGCTACCGAGCGATGGCTCATGGATCGACCCCATGATCGCCGGGGAGACCGACTTCCTCGCCGCGGTGCGTCCGCTGCCCCGCTCCGACGAGGGCGCGCAGCAGTGGCGCACGCGCAACGAGGCGCGGCTGCGCCGAACTGTCGCCCGGCCGCTGTCGAGCCTGCCGCTGGGCGATCGCGTCCCCGACCAGGCGGCCCGGCTCAAGACCGAGGTCGCGGCGCTGCGTACGCACAACCAGCAACTGCGCAAGGAGCTGGCGGCGAGCAAGCGCAAGCTCAAGACGGCCGAGAAGAAGCGCAAGCAACTGGCGTCGTCGCCGGAACTGCGGGCCACGCGCAAGCTGCGGCGGATGGCAGCTAAGACGCTGCCGCGTGGAACCCGCCGGCGCGCCGTGGTGACGAGGCTCGCCGGCCGGGCTGTACGTCGCCGCTAGGGCCGCCAGTCTGGTCAGGGCGTCAGTGCCGGTCGAGCACCGCGGCCAGTTGCGCCGGCTGCACCGCGATGCGCCGCAGTCGCTCCAGGCGCGTGGCCAGTCGGTCGTCGCGGCGGTGTCACCCACGGCCGCCGGCAGCGTGTTCCTGCGCGACCGCCCGGTGTACGCCACGATCGAG
>CAXTHY010000077.1:5167-19546 GCA_964244175.1 uncultured Jatrophihabitans sp.
ACGTAGCGGCCGGCGACCAGCCCGTCGGCGACGGCCCGCTCGTCGGGTTGGCGGGCCGTCCAGGCCCGCTCGAGCGTGCCGTCCAGCAACCGGTCGTGGTCGGCGCGCCAGTGCCAACCGAAGTTGGGCGCGAGCGTGGGGTTCGCCGCGAGGCTGCGACCGCCGATCTCGATCTTGTGGGCGAACTGCTGGTAGCTGCGGTCGGGCACGTGCAGCACCGTGATGGGCGAGGCCGGCCACTGCAGTCCCAGGCGGGTTCCGGACAGGTTGTGGTTGCCCTGCACCACGTCGATCGCCGGATCGCCGCGGTGGCACATCTTGGCCCCGATGCGGCCGCCGCGCGAGTGTAGGGACAGCAGGTCGCGCAATACCAGGCGGGCGGGCCACGGGCCGGTGCGGCCCGGCTCGGCCACCAAGTTCTCCCGCGGCGCCTCGACCATGCCGTAGCGAGCGGGCAGCACCGACAGCGCGATGGACAGGCTTTCGACGTCGCGCGGCCACCAGAACTCGTCGGCGTCGGCGTTGATGACCCAGTCGGCGCCGTGCTCGACGGCCGCCCGCCGCGCCATCCGCGTCACCCAGCGGGCCTGGGCGTAGTTCTGCTCGGGCTCGTGCAGCAGCTCGAGCACCCCCGCGTTCTGGTACTCCTTTAGCACTTCGGCCGTACCGTCGGCCGACCCGTTGTCGGTGGCGATGATGAAATCGACGCCGGCGGCCAGGTGGTGTTCGATCATCGCGGCCACGACATCGACCTCGTCGCGCACGAGCAGGGTCATCACCAATCTCATGCCGGCCGCGCACTCAGCAATTCGACCGCCTGGGCGACGGCCTCTTCGCCTCCCTGCGCCCATCGTGCCAGGAAGCTCGGCTGCGTCCACGTGCGGTAGGTGCCGGAGACCTTGCCGTAGGAGTTGTCGAGGACGACGTGCGGGATGCCCGCCAGCAGCGCCATCAGGTGCCCGTGCAGCTTGTCGGTGACCAGCACTCGCCCGCGCGCCATGATCTGCAGCCCGCGCGCGACGTAACCCCAGCCCAGCGGTGCGAATGTCGCAGCGAGCGGGCGCCAAGCATGGCGGCCCCAGCGGATGTCGGCGCGGCAGCGGGGCGCCAGATAACCGTTCGCCTTGCGGCCGGCCCGAGCGGAGTAGGACCACGCCGGCTCGGGGGGCACCGTGCGCAGCCACTCGACCTCCCGGACCGACAGCGGTGTGGGCAGCGAGCCGTGATCGACGTACTCCGGATCGCCGGCCAACCGGTGCAGCCACAGCAGATCCACGTCTGGCACGGTGACCGGTCGCGGCAGGCGCCCGAGGGCGAGCGCGCAGTCGGGGGCGAGCAGCACCGGCGCGTCGAACTGCTTGCTGGCCAGGTCGAAGCTGGTCTGCTCGCGCAGCATGAGCGTGACGTTGCCGTGACCGGCGACCAGGCGGCGCACGCGCTCGAGGTTGCCCTGCTCGCGGAAGTGGATGCTCTGCGGAAGCTGGATGAGATGGCGGTGGGGCAGCTCGGCCAGCAGCCGTTCGCGCAGCCCCTGCTGCCCCTTGTACAGGTCACCGAAGTTGCCGCCGCCGTTGAGCAGGACCGGGCCGTCGGGCAGCGCACGCCCAAGCGCATCGGCGTTGAAGGTGTTCCAGGCGCACATGTAGCGCACCCGTACCCCTAGCCGTTTCAGCGCCGCGCGCGCCCCCAGCCAGATCGCCGAGTCACCCGGGTTGTTGTGGTTCGGGAAGTTGACGAGGGCGACATTGCGCGCCCCGGCGAGCGCGGTGCGCAGCTCAGCGTCGAAGCGGTGTTCGAGGCTGGCCAGCAGGGTCGCGTCGGGATGATCCGGTCGGGCGGGCACGGGGCCAGAGTCTAGGGGTTCGTCACACGCAGAGCGGGCGCCGACCCGAAGGTCGACGCCCGCTCTGATCAGGCCGTACAGATCAGACGACTGATGTCCAGACGCCCGAGATCATCAGTTGGACTGGAAGGTCTCGAACTCGGACTCGAACAGCTTGTAGATGAACTGCGCAGTCGCCTGGCGGCTCGCCTTGGCGGCCGGGTGGAACCCGCCGTCGGCGAAGCCATTGGCCACACCCTTCTGGACCAGGAACTCGATGTCGCCACAGAACGGGTTGCTCGTGGTGACGTCGTTGAAGCCGGTCGGCGTGGTGCAGCGTGCATCGGAGTTGCCGTCGGCCGGGTTGCCGTCGGTCTCCTCGTACTGGTAAGCGCGGTACAACAGGGCCGCGATCGCCTGACGGGTGATCGCCCGGGTCGGGTGGAACTTGCCATCCGAGTAACCGTTGATGACGCCGGCAGTAACCAGGTCACGAATCTCAGCGCAGAACTGCGAGGAGTTCGGGACGTCGGGGAAGGCCGACGGGCGGATCGTGCTGCAGGCGCCCGTGTCGATCGAACCACCGTCGTTATCCTCGTTCAGTGTCTCGGCGACGAAGTGCGCGAACGCCTGACGGCTGACCGAGATACCCGGACGGAAAGTGCCATCGGCGAAGCCACCGATGACGTTGTCATCACCAAGACTGTAGATCGCGGTGGAGAACTGCCCGTTGGTCGAGACATCGCTGAACAGCTCTTTCAGGGTCAGCTCAGCCGAGTCGACGTCGTGGACGGCCACGGCCGGGGTCGGCCGGGCGGTGGTGCCGCCGGCGTTGCCGGGCGAGGTAGCGGTCGCGCCACCCTCACCGTTGTTGGCGATGATCGTCCAGGTGTAGAACGGGAAAGCCGAGGTGCCGTTCTGACCATTGTTCACGATCGCACCGGTCACGGTGTCGAAGTAGAACCCGTTATCGAGCGCGATCGCGTTGTCGAAGCTTTGCGCGCCGTTGCCGGATGGCACCGAGGAGTCCGCGTAGTGCGTAACACCGCCATCGTAGGTGTTGTCGCCGTTCTTATTGATTGGCGAGCCGAATGCGCGGTAGCCCGTGGTTGTCTGGCCAGCTCCGGTACCGAACGTGCTCGCACTCGAGGTGGTCGGCGTTGTCGGCGTGCCCGGGTTGGTGACCAGCGTGAAGCTGTACGGGTGGAACACCACACCGTTCGGGGGCGTCGTCGCTGTGAACGACGGGGCGACCGGAGCGGACAGCTGGGTCGTTGCGGTGTTGCTCGTCGCAGTCTGCGTCGAGACGTTCTGACCGGTGGTGGTGACCTCGGTCAGCTTCGCCGAGCTGGTGATCGTGCCGGTCGGGTTGCTCGAGCCGACAGCCTGCACCGCTAACACGTAGTAATACGTGTAGTCGCTGTTGGCCGGCTGCGTGTAGTTGCCGAACGTGGCGGTGCAGGTTCCGGAGGTGCCGCCCGTGAACGTGACCGGAGCCGGCGGCGTAGTGCCAGGCGGCGGGTTGGGTGCGGTGCTCGGCGTGGAGTGGTTAGAGACCAGCGAGAGGTTGCTGCACGACAGACCTGTCGGCACCGTGAAGGTGTACGACAGCGTGGCCACGTTGGTGGCTGCGTCGGTACCGGTGCCGTTGGTGCCACCGATCACGCCGTTGCCGGTCGCGCTGTTGTTGATCTCGACGCTGAACTCGCCCGAGCCGGTGCCGTCGTTGGCGAGCGTGGCCGGAGCGGCGACCGTAAGGGTCGGCAGAGTGGGCGTTGCGGCCGCGGCCGAGGTGGCGGCAGCCAGGCCGCCCACGACAACAGCCGCAACTACGCCGGCCGAGGCGATTGCCCGGCTCCGCCAGGCTGTGCCTCTCACCTTGTCTTCTGAACTCATGCGTGTTTCCTTCCCCCAACTGGGTGGGCGGGACGATGGGCAGAGTGGGGACTCCCAGCTGCTGCCAGGACTTTACGGTATCGATGGGGAAGATGTGAACTCAGGGCCAGAAATCGAGTATTTGAATCTTGGTCGACCCGCCGACGATGCCAGCTTCGCCGGGTGTTCGGTGGCCCGAGCATGACGGCCGAATCGTTACCAACCGAACCCCGGCCCGAGCGCGAACGACGCATCAGGCGGCCTGGGCGGAGAGTTCGATGCCGCGCTTCTCGAGCTCGACCCGGCCGCCGTCCGCGGCCGTGAGCACCCACGGGCCGTCGTTCAGGATCGCCACGGTGTGCTCCCAGTGCGCGGCCCACGAGCCGTCGACCGTGCGCACCGTCCAGCCGTCGTCGAGCTCCTCGGTGGCCCGCGCGCCCAGCGTCACCATCGGCTCAATCGCCAGGGCCATTCCCGGCGTCAGGCGGGGGCCCTTGCCGGCCTTGCCGTAGTTGAGGATGTGCGGGGCCATGTGCATCTCCGAACCGATGCCGTGCCCGCCGTAGCCCGCGACGATGCCGTACTTGCCCGCCTGCCGGATCGAGCACTCGACCGCGTGCGAGATGTCGCTCAGCCGCCCACCGGAGCGCGCCGCGGCCAGGCCGTCCCACATCGAGGTCTCGCAGGCCGCCGACAGCGCCGCCACCTCGGGCGCGACCTGGCCCACCGCCACCGAGACAGCCGAGTCGCCGTGCCAGCCGTCGACGATCGCCCCGAAGTCGATCGAGATGAGGTCGCCGTCGCGCAGCTTCTCGGCCGCGGACGGGATGCCGTGCACGACGCGGTCGTTCACCGACGCGCAGATGACCGCCGGGTAGCCGTGGTAGCCGAGAAACGACGGGGTGGCCCCGGCCTCGCGCAGCACCTCGCGGGCCACGGCGTCCAGGTCGGCCGTCGAGACGCCTGGCGCCACCGCCGCCCGCATCGCCGAGAGCGCGCGCGCGACCACCAGGCCGGCGACGCGCATCGTCGCGATCTGCTCGGGTGTCTTGAGCTGGATCCGCTCGGGCAGGCGATTGATCATGAGGCGCTCACGAGTCGGCGAACGGAGTGAGCACGCTGATTGCGCGCTCGGTGACGTCCTCGACGGCGCCGAGCGCGTCGATGGCCACCAACTTGTCGGCCCCGCGATAGAAGTCGACCAACGGTTCGGTCTGCAAGGTGTAAACCTCGAGCCGGTGCCGAACGGTGTCCGGGTAGTCGTCGTCGCGCTGGTAGAGAACGCCGCCGCACCTGTCGCAGATATCGGCCTCGGACGGCGGGTCGAACTGCAGGTGCCAGACGTGCCCGCACTTCTTGCACGTCCGCCGCCCGGACAGCCGTTTCACGACCTCGTCGTGGTCGACGTCGAGGTCGAGGACGACGCTGAGCTCGACGCCCAGCCCGTCCAGGATGCCGTTGAGCTCACCGGCCTGCGCCACGTTGCGGGGGAATCCGTCGAGCAGGAACCCGTCGGTGGCGTCCGGCTCGGCCAGCCGGTCGCGGACCATCGCATTCGTGACCTCGTCGGGGACCAGGTCGCCGGCGTCCATGTACTTCTTCGCCTCGCGTCCCAGCTCGGTGCCGCCGGACACATTGGCACGGAAGATGTCCCCGGTCGAGATCTTGGGGATGTCGAAGTGCGCGGCAATGAATTCCGCCTGGGTGCCTTTGCCCGCGCCCGGGGGCCCCACGAGCACCAACCTCATGTCCGCCTCCTACCCGTGCTCAGCGAAGGAAGCCTTCGTAATTGCGCTGCATGAGCTGGCTTTCGATCTGCTTCACCGTGTCGAGGCCGACGCCGACCATGATCAGGACGGCGGTGCCACCGAACGGGAAGTTCTGGTTGTTGCCACTGGTGATGCTGAAGAAGAAGTTCGGCAGCACGGCGACAATTCCCAGGTACAGCGAGCCGGGCAGCGTGATGCGCGACAGGACGAACTGCAGGTACTCCGCCGTCGGGCGGCCGGGCCGGATTCCCGGAATGAACCCGCCGTACTTCTTCATGTCGTCGGCCCGCTCGACCGGGTCGAACGTGATGCCGACGTAGAAGTAGGCGAAGAAGATGATCAACAAGAAGTAGATGGTCAGGTAGACCCACGACTGCTGGTTGATCAGATACGTGTTGACGAACTTCGCGAAGCCGCCGCTGGTGTTGTTGTTGGCGGTCAGCTGGCTGATCAGCTGTGGAATGTAGAGCAGCGAGGACGCGAAGATCACCGGGATGACGCCGGCCTGGTTGACCTTGAGCGGCAGATAGGTGGACGTGCCGCCGTACTGCCGGCGCCCGACCATCCGCTTCGCGTACTGCACCGGGATACGCCGCTGCGCCTGTTCGACGAAGATCACCGCGATGATGATGGCCAGACCCAGCACGCAGATCAGCGTGAAGATGAAGGCGCCGGCGTTCTGCAGGATCGTGTGGCCCTCGCTGGGGATGCGGGCCGCGATCGAGGTGAACATCAGCACGCTCATGCCGTTGCCGACGCCGCGGTCGGTGATCAGCTCGCCCAGCCACATGATGACGCTGGTGCCGGCGGTCATGATCAGGACCATCGTCGTCAGCGTCCAGATGTCCTGGTGGTACAGGATCGAGGACGCCTTGCAGTCGGGGAACAGCTGCCCCGAGCGGGCCAGGGCGATGAAGCCGGTCGACTGCAGGATCGCCAGTCCGATGGTCAGGTAGCGGCTGTACTGCGTCAGCTTCTGCTGGCCGGCCTGGCCTTCCTTCTTCAGCTGCTCGAAACGCGGGATGACCACGACGAGCAGCTGGATGATGATGCTCGCCGTGATGTAGGGCATGATGCCGAGCGCGAACACCGACAGCTTGAGCAGCGCGCCGCCGGAGAACAGGTTGATCAGCGAATAGATGTTCTGGTTGTTCTTCGCCCCGGACGCGATACAGCCGTTGATCGCATCGGTGTTGGTGTTCGGGGTCGGGACCGAGGCGCCGAGCCGGTAGAGCACCAGGATCGCCAGCGTGAACAGCAGCTTCTTGCGCAGGTCGGGCGTCCGGAACGCCGATGCGAACGCGCTGAGCACAAATCCTCCTGCTGCGAAGCTGTCGAGAGTGCTGGCACTGTGGCCGCCCGGCTCGGTGGGCCGCCTGGACGCACCAGTGCACCGGTGCGCTCAGGCTAACAGCCGCCTGGTGACGGCCCTTTGACGTGTCAGATCTCGGTGGTCGACCCGCCGGCAGCGGCGATCTTGTCCTTCGCTGAGGCCGAGAAGGCGTTGGCCGTGACGTCGAGCTTGACCGAGATGTCGCCGTCGCCGAGGACCTTCACCGGCTCACCTTTGCGTACCGCACCGGCGGCGACGAGCTCGTCGACCCCGATCGCCCCGCCGTCGGGGAACAGTGCTCCCAGAGCAGCGACGTTGACGACCTGAAACTCGACCCGGAAGCGGTTCTTGAAGCCCTTGAGCTTCGGCAGCCGCATGTGGATCGGCATCTGGCCGCCCTCGAAGCCGGCGGGCACCTGGTAGCGCGCGCCCGTGCCCTTGGTCCCGCGACCAGCGGTCTTGCCCCGCTTGCCGCCCTCACCGCGACCCACGCGGATCTTCTTGGTGTGCGAGCCCGGCGCGGGCCTGAGGTGGTGAACCTTCAAGTTCCCCATGAGTTACTCGACCTCCTCGACCGTCACCAGGTGCGTGACGGTCTTGACCATGCCGCGGATCTCGGGGCGGTCCTCTTTGACAACGGTGTGGTGCATCCGCTTGAGACCCAGCGAGCGCAGAGTCTCTTTCTGGTTCTGCTGGTAGCCGATGCCCGACTTGGTCTGGGTGATCTTCAGATGGGCCATGGCGGTCACGTCCCCTGACCGGCGCGCGCGCGCAGCATGCCGGCGGGGGCGACGTCCTCGAGCGGCAGGCCACGGCGGGCCGCGACCTCCTCGGGACGCACGAGGCCCTTTAGGGCTGCGATCGTCGCGTGCACGATGTTGATCGGGTTGTCCGAGCCCAACGACTTGGACAGCACGTCGTGGATTCCGGCGCACTCGAGCACGGCGCGCACCGGGCCACCGGCGATGACGCCGGTACCGGGGCTGGCCGGCTTGAGCAGGACCACCCCGGCGGCCTTCTCGCCCTGGATCGGGTGCGGGATGGTCTGCTGGATCCGCGGGACCTTGAAGAAGTTCTTCTTGGCCTCTTCGACGCCCTTGGCGATCGCGGCCGGAACCTCTTTGGCCTTGCCGTAACCGACGCCGACGGTGCCGTCACCGTCGCCCACGACGACCAGCGCCGTGAAGCTGAAGCGGCGGCCACCCTTGACGACCTTCGCGACGCGGTTGATGGTCACGACGCGTTCGAGGTACAGGCTCTTCTCGGGAGCGTTGCCGCCGCGGCCACCGTCGCGACGGTCGCGGCGCTCGCCGCCACCACCACTGCGCTCGTTGCCGCCCGTACGCGCTCCGCGCTGCGGTCCTGGCATGTCAGAACTCCAATCCAGCTTCGCGGGCCGCGTCGGCGAATGCCGCGATACGACCCGTGTAAGTGTTGCCACCCCGGTCGAAGACGACCTTGGTGATGCCCGCGGCCTGCGCGGCGTCGGCCACCGAGGCGCCGAGCTGCTTGGCCTGGGCGGTCTTGTCGCCGTCGGTCAGTTTGTAGGTCGAGCCCGAGGCGATGGTCTTGCCCTGCGCATCGTCGACGACCTGGACGAACAGGTGCCGCGACGAGCGCGAGACGACCAGGCGCGGACGCTCGGCCGAGCCGACGACCTTCTTGCGCAGCCGGAAGTGGCGGCGCGACTTGGCGACCCGGCGCGCGGCCGAGACGCCGGCCGAGCCACGGGCCTGTTTGACGATATTGGAGGCTGCCATTACTTCTTTCCTGCCTTGCCGGCCTTACGACGGATTGCTTCACCCTGATACCGCACGCCCTTGCCCTTGTACGGGTCGGGCTTGCGGAGCTTGCGGATGTTGGCGGCGACCTCGCCGACCTTCTGCTTGTCGATGCCCTCGACCGCGAAGCGGGTGGGGGCCTCGACGCGGAACGTGATGCCGTCGGGCGCGGGGACGTGCACCGCGTGGGAGAACCCGAGCGCGAACTCGAGGTCGCTGCCCCGGGCGGTGACGCGGTACCCCGTGCCGACGATCTCGAGCGTTTTCGTGTAGCCGGTCGTCACGCCGGTGACCATGTTGGCGATGAGCGTGCGGGACAGCCCGTGCAGCGCCTTGGACTCGCGCTCGTCGTCCGGGCGCGCGACGACGATCACGTCGCCGTCCTGGCTGACCGTGATGGGCTCGGCGACAGCGTGGCTGAGGGTGCCCTTGGGGCCCTTCACCGTGACGTGCTGGCCGTCGAGGGTGACGTCCACGCCCGAGGGGACGGGGACGGGAAGCTTGCCGATGCGACTCATTGCGTTACCTCCCTGTCACCAGACGTAGGCGAGGACTTCCCCGCCTACCCCGCGCTTGGCTGCCTGCCGGTCGGTCAGCAGCCCGTTGGACGTCGAGATGATGGCCACGCCCAGGCCGCCGAGCACGCGCGGCAGGCCGGTGGACTTCGCGTAGACGCGCAGCCCGGGCTTGGACACCCGGCGCACGCCGGCGATGCTGCGCTCGCGGTTCGGGCCGTATTTCAGCTCGAGGGTCAGCACGCGGCCGGGCTGGCCCTCAGGGGCGTCAACGACCTTGAAGCCGGCGATGTAGCCCTCTTGCTTGAGGATCTCGGCGATGTGGCCCTTGAGCTTCGAGTGCGGCATCACGACCTCGTCGTGAAACGCCGTGTTGGCGTTGCGGACGCGGGTCAACATGTCCGCGATCGGGTCAGTCATTGTCATGTGGATTGGTCTCTTTCTTACGGCGGTTCCCGAGGGCCTGCCGCAAAGGGGTTGTTACCAGGAAGATTTAGTGACGCCGGGCAGTTCGCCCGCGTGCGCCATTTCGCGCAGGCAGATCCGGCACAGGCCGAACTTGCGGTACACCGATTGCGAACGCCCGCAACGCTGGCAGCGCGTGTAGCCGCGCACCTTGAACTTGGGCTTGGCCGCGGCCTTGTTGCGCAGGGCGGTCTTTGCCATCAGCTGACTCTCTCTGTGTCACGGAAGGGGAAACCGAGCGCCCTGAGCAGCGCCCGGCCCTCGTCGTCATTCGCCGCGGAAGTGACCACGGTGATGTCCATGCCGCGCGTGCGGTCGATGGAGTCGGGGTCGATCTCGTGGAACATCGACTGCTCGGTGAGACCGAACGTGTAGTTGCCGTTGCCGTCGAACTGCCGGTCGGACAGGCCGCGGAAGTCACGGATGCGGGGCAGCGCGAGCGAGAGCAGCCGGTCCAGGAACTCCCACATGCGATCGCCGCGCAGCGTCACCTTCGCGCCGATCGGCATGCCCTCACGCAGCTTGAACTGGGCGATGGACTTGCGGGCCTTCTGGACGAGCGGCTTCTGGCCGGTGATCAGCGTGAGGTCGCGGACCGCGCCGTCCATCAGCTTGCTGTCCTTGGCCGCCTGGCCGACGCCCATGTTGACGACGATCTTGGTCAGGCTGGGCACCTGCATCGGGTTGCCGAACGAGAACTGCTCGCTCAGCGCCGGCACAATCTCCGCCCGGTAGCGGGCCTTCAACCGGGGCGTGGGGACCTCGGTGGTGGGGGCACTCATGAGACGTCCTTTCCGGAGCGGCGCGAGACGCGCACGTTGCGGCCGTCGTCGTCACGGCGGTAACCGATGCGAGTGGCCGTGCCATCGCCGTCGATGACCATGACGTTGCTGGCGTTGATCGGGGCCTCGATGTGTTCGATGCCGCCGGCCTTCGCGCCGCGGTTGGTCGTGGTGACGCGGGTGTGCTTCTTGACCCGGTTGACGCCTTCGACGACGACCTTGTTCGTCAGCGGGTCGGCCGCGATGACCTTGCCCTTGACGCCGCGGTCCT
Organism: uncultured Jatrophihabitans sp.; assembly: GCA_964244175.1. Taxonomy (GTDB): domain Bacteria; phylum Actinomycetota; class Actinomycetes; order Mycobacteriales; family Jatrophihabitantaceae; genus Jatrophihabitans. The sequence goes on from CAXTHY010000077.1 coordinate 15,781, forward strand.
TGCCGGCAATGACGACGACCTCGTCGCCCTTCTTGACCTTCATCAGAGAACCTCGGGTGCGAGAGAAATGATCTTCATGAAGCGCTTGTCGCGCAGCTCGCGGCCGACGGGGCCGAAGATGCGCGTGCCGCGCGGCTCGCCGTCCTGCCGGATGAGCACCGCAGCGTTCTCGTCGAAGCGGATGTAGCTGCCGTCGGGCCGGCGCCGCTCCTTGACGGTGCGCACGATGACCGCCTTGACGACGTCGCCCTTCTTGACGCCGGCACCGGGCAAGGCGTCCTTGACCGTCGCGACGATGATGTCGCCGATCCCGGCATAACGCCGCCCCGAGCCGCCCATCACGCGGATACACAAGATTTCCTTGGCCCCGGTGTTGTCGGCGACCCGAAGTCGCGACTCCTGCTGAATCACTGCTGTCTCCTGTTACTACTTACTACGGTTTGCCGACGAGCTGCTCGCTCGGACGGTCCAGACCCGTTGTTACTTGGCCTTTTCGATAACTTCGACGACGCGCCAGCGCTTGGTGGCCGACTGCGGGCGGGTCTCCATGATCAGGACGCGGTCGCCGATACCGATCTGGTCGGTCTCGTCGTGCGCCTTGAGCTTGGTGGTGCGGCGCAGGACCTTGCCGTACAGCGGGTGCTTGACGCGGTCCTCGACCTCGACCACCACGGTCTTCTGCATCTTGTCGCTGACGACCAGGCCCTCGCGCAGCTTGCGGTGCGAGTCGCGGACGGCGGCTGTCTCTGTCGTCTCTGTCGTCTCTGTCGTCTCACTCATGCGGTTACACCACCTCACTGGCGTCTTCGGGGGCGACCGACAGACCGAGTTCACGCTCGCGCAGGATCGTGTAGATCCGTGCGATGTCGTGCTTCACGGTGCGCAGTCGCCGGTTGTTGTCGAGCTGCCCGGTCGCCATCTGGAAGCGCAGGTTGAACAGCTCTTCCTTGGACTCGCGCAGGCGGGTGGCGAGCTCGTCGTCGTGCAGCTCACGCATCTCAGCCGTCGTGGGCGTGGTCATGAGTAATCACCTTCCCGCGTCACGATGCGGCACTTCATCGGCAGCTTGTGGATCGCGCGGGTCAGTGCCTCGCGGGCGACCTTCTCGTTCGGGAACGAGAGCTCGAAGAGCACGCGGCCGGGCTTGACGTTGGCGATCCACCACTCGGGCGAGCCCTTGCCCGAGCCCATGCGGGTCTCGGCCGGCTTCTTGGTGAGCGGACGGTCGGGGTAGATGTTGATCCACACCTTGCCGCCACGGCGGATGTGGCGGTTGATCGCGATACGCGCCGACTCGATCTGCCGGTTCGTCACGTACGCCGGCTCCAGTGCCTGGACGCCGTACTCGCCGAATGCCACCTGCGTACCGCCGGAGGCCATGCCTCGACGGGTCGGGTGGTGCTGCTTGCGGTGTTTGACCCTGCGTGGGACGAGCATGAGTCAGCTCTCCGTGGTCTCGGTGGACGGTTCCGCCGCCGGGACCCCGTCGGCGGCCGGCGCCTCGGCAGCGGGTGCCTCGGCAGCAGGTGTTTCGGCGGCGGGTGTTTCGGCGGCGGCCGGCGCGGAGCCGGCGTCGTCGACGGCGACCTGCGTGGGGGCGTCGGTCGCGATCTCGGCCTCGGCCTGCGCCGCGGTCGTGATCGGCGATTCCTGCAGCTCGGGCTCGACGGCCGGCGCCGCACCGGACGCAGCGCGCCCGGCATCGGTGCTCACACCGGTGGTGCCCTGCGAGCCGGAGCGGCGCGGCCGGGCCGCGCCACCTGCGGGCCGGTCGCGGCGCTGGCGCAGCGCCTCGGCCGCCACTGCGGCCTCGCGCTCGGCCCGCGAACCGGTCGGGACCTCGCCCTTGTAGATCCAGACCTTGACGCCGATGCGGCCGAACGTGGTGCGGGCCTCGTAGAAGCCGTAGTCGATGTTGGCGCGCAGCGTGTGCAGCGGGACGCGGCCCTCGCGGTAGAACTCCGAGCGCGACATCTCCGCACCGCCGAGGCGGCCGGCGCACTGCACGCGGATGCCCTTGACGCCGGGGCTCTTCAGCGCCGACTGCATGCTCTTACGCATCGCGCGGCGGAAGCTGACGCGGTTGCTCAGCTGCTCGGCCACGCCCTGCGCGACGAGCTGGGCGTCGCCCTCGGGGTTCTTGACCTCGAGGATGTTGAGCTGCACCTGCTTGCCGGTGAGCTTCTCGAGCACACCGCGGATGCGGTCGGCCTCCGCGCCGCGGCGGCCGATGACGATGCCCGGCCGGGCGGTGTGGATGTCGACCCGCACGCGGTCACGGGTGCGCTCGATCTCGACCTTCGCGATGCCGGCGCGCTCCATGCCCTTGGACATGAGACGGCGGATCGCGACGTCTTCCTTGACGTATTCCGCGTACTGCTTGTCGGCGAACCAGCGACTCTTCCAGTCCGTGCTGATCCCGAGGCGGAAGCCGTTCGGATTGACCTTCTGCCCCATTTTACTTGCCCCGGCCCTTCGAGTTGCTCGGCAGGTCGATGCTCTCGACCTCGATCGTGATGTGGCTCGTGCGCTTGCGGATGCGGTAGGCCCGGCCCTGCGCGCGCGGGCGGAACCGCTTGAGCGTCGGACCCTCGTCGACGTAGGCGCGGGAGATCACCAGCGTCTGCGGGTCGAGGGAGAAGTTGTGCTCGGCGTTGGCGATGGCACTGGCCAGCACCTTCGCGACCGGCTCGCTGGCCGCCTGCGGCGCGAACTTCAGCAACGACAGCGCCTCGCCGGCCGGCATGTCGCGGATCAGGTCGATGACGCGACGTGCCTTCATCGGCGTCACACGCACATGCGACGCCTTCGCGAAGGCCGTCCGCACTGCCGCTGTGTTCGGTGTAGTCATTCCACTCACTCCTAGCCGCGCCGGGCCCGGCGGTCGTCCTTGATGTGGCCCTTGAACGTGCGCGTCGGGGCGAACTCGCCCAACTTGTGGCCGACCATGCCCTCGGTGACGAACACCGGCACGTGCTTACGGCCGTCGTGCACGGCGATCGTGTGCCCGAGCATGTCGGGGATGATCGTCGAGCGACGCGACCACGTCTTGATGACGTTCTTGCTGCCCTTGTCGTTCTGCGCGTCCACCTTCTTGAGCAGGTGGTCGTCGACGAACGGGCCCTTCTTCAAACTGCGTGGCATCGCTGGCTACCTCAACGCTTCTTGTTCGTACGACGGCGACGGACGATGAGCTGATCGCTCGCCTTGTGACGGCGGGTACGGCCCTCGGGCTTGCCGTTCGGGTTCACCGGGTGGCGACCACCGGACGTCTTGCCCTCACCACCACCGTGCGGGTGGTCGACCGGGTTCATCGCGACACCGCGGACGGAGGGGCGCTTGCCCTTCCAGCGCATGCGGCCGGCCTTGCCCCAGTTGATGTTGCTCTGCTCGGCGTTGCCGACCTCGCCGACGGTGGCGCGACAGCGGACGTCGACGTTGCGGATCTCGCCGGAGGGCATCCGCAGCTGAGCGAAGGCGCCTTCCTTGGCGACGAGCTGGACGCTGGCGCCGGCCGAGCGGGCGATCTTCGCCCCGCCGCCGGGCCGCAGCTCGATCGCGTGCACCACGGTGCCGACCGGGATGTTGCGCAGCGGCAGCGCGTTGCCCGGCTTGATGTCGGCGCTCGGGCCGTTCTCGATCCGGTCGCCCTGCTTGAGCAGCCGCGGCGCCAGGATGTAGCGCTTCTCGCCGTCGGCGTAGTGCAGCAGCGCGATGCGCGCGGTGCGGTTCGGGTCGTACTCGATGTGCGCGACCTTGGCCGGCA
>CAXTHY010000078.1:0-19479 GCA_964244175.1 uncultured Jatrophihabitans sp.
CTGTGGACGACCCGGCCTAGCTGTGGACAGCGAAACCCAACTTGTGGACGAACGACATCGGTGTAACTACTACATGTAGGGGTGAACCGTAGAACGAGCGGGGATGTTCCGCAAGGGCCATTCGCGGCGCGTCGGGAAGTAGGCGGCGCAATCTGACCTGATGCGGCCCACCGCGGGGCCCGATCACGGCACGCGCAGCGTCTGGCCCGGCGTCAGGTCGGTGGCGTCGAGGTGATTGACCCGCTGCAGCGCCTCGACCTCCGCGCGCGGGTCACGCTGCGGCGCGACCTGCGTGGCGATCGACCACAGGGTGTCGCCGGGTTGCACGGTGACCGCACGCGGCGCCGGCGGGCCGGCGACCTCGGCCGGGGCGGCCCGCGCGGCCAGCCAGAGCAGGGCGCCGGCCAGCACTGCGACCACGACCGCCAGGACGACGACACCCCGGCGGGTCAGGCGCAGCGGCGCCGCCACCGGGTTGGCCTGGTGCGGGGCGTGCAGCGTCGTGACGCTGGCCAGCCGGTGCGGCACGTCGACCGGCACCGGGATGAGGACGGCCGGGGCGAACTCTGTGGCTGCCGACATGTTGGACCTCCTGAGTACGGTGAACCTCGAACAGACATTCGATAGAACGTCCGATCGAATGTGTACCAGCGAGGTCTGACAGAAACCACTCCGTACGGCGTGTCGTTCGAACAAATGTTTGAGTTCCCGGCCGGTGCGGGCTAACGTTCGGGTCCGTTGGTGATCAACCGATTCCGCTATCGCAACTCGTTATGGAGGCCGCAGACGTGCCGAAGGACACCGCCGGGCGCAAGCCGTCCACGAAGGCGCCGACCAAGTCGGCAACCACCAGCGCGAGGGCCGCCAAGGCCTCCGCGAAGGCGACGAACGAACCGGTCAAGCGCGGTCCGGGGCGCCCGAAGGTCACCGAGATGCCTGACCCGGTGACCGGCCTGACCCGCCGGCAGCTCGCGATCCTCGACGTCATCCGTGACTCGGTCGAACGCCTCGGCTACCCGCCGAGCATTCGCGAGATCTGCGAGTCGGCCGGACTGGCCTCGACCTCCAGCGTCGCCCACCAGCTGACCATGCTCGAACGCAAGGGATTCCTGCGCCGCGACCCCAACCGGCCGCGCGCGGTCGACGTGCGCACCGGCGAGGCGTCGGGCAAGCCCAAGGCGGCCCGGCGGGCGGTCGCCCTCACCGACGACGCCCCGCGTGGTGACACGCCGGTGTTCGTCCCGATGGTCGGTCGCATCGCGGCCGGTGGGCCGATCCTGGCCGAAGAGATGATCGAAGACGTCTTCCCGCTGCCGAAAGCCCTGGTCGGCGACGGCACCCTGTTCCTGCTCAGGGTCGTCGGCGACTCGATGGTCGACGCCGCGATCGCCGACGGCGACTGGGTGGTCGTGCGCCAGCAGCCGACGGCCGACAACGGTGACATCGTGGCCGCGATGCTCGACGGCGAGGCCACGGTCAAGAGCTTGCAGCGCCGCGACGGGCACGTCTGGCTGATGCCGCACAACCCGGCCTACTCCCCCATCGACGGCGACGAGGCGACGGTGCTCGGGCGCGTGGTCACCGTGCTGCGCCGCATCTGAGCACGGTCAGGGACGGAGCGCGCTCTGGGACGGAGCGCGCTCAGAGCACGGAGTCGAGCAGCCCCGGGAAGCGCGCATCGGTCTCGGCCCGGCGCAGCGTGATCGTGCGCTGCCGTCCGGCCGGCTCGTTGCGGATCAAGCCGGCCTCGCGCAGCGTCTTGAGGTGATGCGAGAACGTCGACTTCGGCACGTCCGGGTCGAGCATGTGGCACTGCGCCACCGTCTGCGGCCCCTCTTGCTCGAGTTGCTGGACGAGGGCGAGCCGCGCCGGATCGCTGAGCGCGAACAGGACGGTGGTCAGTTCCACGTCAGCGGGCTCGGGGTGGGGCAGCGAGCGCGGGGTGCTGGACATCACAATTCGACTTTCTTGGAACTATTGTCGAGGCGGGCTGGCTTCGAGTATTCGATACAACTCGAACTGTTCGTCGATCGGAGCCGATCATGGCTAATCTGCCGGCAACGTCACAGTCCCCGTCGCTGGGGCGCCGCGCGCTCCCCCGCGTGGCCGCGTTTTGGCTGGTCGCCGTCACGACGGCGGCGATGCTAGCCGCGTCCAGCGCCCCCAGCCCCCTCTACGCCGTCTACCAGGCGGAGTTCGGGTTCTCGACCATCACCCTGACCACGATCTTCGCGGTGTACGTGCTCGCCCTGTTGCTGAGCCTGCTCACCGTCGGCCGGCTGTCGGACTTCGTGGGCCGCCGCCCGGTGCTCGCCGCGGCATTGGTCCTCGACGCCGCGGCGATGGCGGTCTTCCTCGGCGCCGACGGCGTGGCCTGGCTGGTCGTGGCCCGCGTCGTCCAAGGCCTGGCGACCGGAGCCGCCGTCGGCGTGCTCGGCGCCTACCTGCTCGACCTGCAGCCCCCGGACGGATCCCGCCTGGGCTCGCTGATCAACAGCGCCGCCCCCACCGCGGGACTGGGCCTCGGTGCGGTCGGCACCGGGTTGCTCGTCCAGTACGCACCGCATCCCACCCGGCTCGTCTTCGTCGTCCTCACCGCACTGTTCGTGGTGCTGGCGGCGAGCACCGCCGCGCTGCCCGAGACGGTGCGCCCGGTGCCGGGCGCGCTGGCCGCGCTGCGGCCCCAGGTCGCCGTTCCCTCGGCGGCACGGCGGGCGTTCCTGGGCGCCACCCCGACGATGCTCGCGACCTGGGCGCTGGGCGGGTTGATGCTCTCGGTCGGCGGATCGCTGCTCGCCGGGGTCTTCGACGTGACCAACCACGCAGCCATCGGCGGCGTACTCGGCCTGTTCGCCGCTTCCGGAGCCGCTGCGGCCATCGTGGCCACCAACCTCGCCCCGCCGCGCATGACCCGAATCGGGACCTCGGCGCTGGCACTCGGCACGGGGTTGTTCGTCGTGGCCATCGCCGACTCGTCGCTGAGCCTGTTCATGCTCGCGTCGGTCGTGGCCGGCGGCGGCTTCGGGTCGGCGTTCCTCGGGGCGCTGCGCTCGGTGACCCAACTGGCCCAGCCGCACGAACGCGCCGCGCTGCTCTCGGCGGTCTACATCGTCAGCTACGTCGCGTTCAGCATCCCGGCCGTGGTGGCCGGACTGCTGATCACTCACATCGGCCTGCGCGACACCGCGCTCGGCTACGGCGTCTTCGTCGCCGCAATCGCCGTGGGCACCCTCGCCGCCGGCCTGCTGGTCGACCGCACCCGATCGACGACCACCGTGCCGGTGCCGGCCGGCAATTGCCCGCGCTGACCCTCAGGCGCGGGCAGTCTGCACCAACACCGACCCGAGACGCCGGTGCACCAGCCGGCCCCGGCCCGTCGGCAGCGGCTCCATCTTCACCGAGCCGAGGACCGCGCCCTCGTCCCGGCTGCCCGACAGCAGGATGCCCGGGGCACCGGTGTCGCGCAGGTTGCGCATGACCGGCTCGAACATGCCCTGCCCGGCGCCGCCCGACGCCCGGCTCAGGATGACATGCAGGCCGATGTCGCGGGCCTGGGGCAGGAATTCGACCAGCGAGTGCATGGGGTTGCCCTGGCTCGACGCGATCATGTCGTAGTCGTCGAGCAGCAGGAACAACCGTGGGCCGCTCCACGTGGGCACCTCGCCGGCCGCTGGGTCGACCTGGATGCCGGCCAGCCGCTCGCGCAGCGCGGCCACGATGTTGGCGACGATGTCGGGCGCGCCGACCGAGTTCATCACGTACCCGATCTGGTGGTCCGGGCCGACCGCGCCAAGGAGCCCGCGCCGGTAGTCGAAGGTGATCACCTTCGCCTCGGCCGGGGTCCAGCGGGTGGTGATCCCCCGGGCGATCGAGCGCAGCAGGTTGGACTTCCCCGACTCCGGTTCGCCGACGACGATGAAGTGCGGTTCGGCGTCGAGATCGACGAACACCGGCGAGAGCGTGTCCTCGTCCACGCCGATCGGCAGCGCCGCCCCAGCCGGGTCGATCGCCGGCAGGTCGGCGTAGGGCAGCTCGCGCGGCAGCAAGCGCACCGGCCGGGCCCGAGGCCCGGACCAGGCGTCGCGGGCCGTGGTGACCAGCTCCCCCACCCCGTCGACCAGGTCGTCGACCGACTCGGTGCCGTCGATGCGCGGCAACGCCGACAGGAAGTGCAGCTTGTGCGCGGTGATCCCGCGCCCGGGACTGCCCTCGGGCACGTCGGCGGCGACGCGGCGGTCGAACTCGGACTCCGAAGGGTCACCCAGGCGCAGCTCGAGCCGGTTGCTGATCAGGTCACGCAACGCCGGGCGCATCTCCATCCACCGCTGGATCGAGAGCACGACATGCACGCCGTAACCGAGCCCGCGCGCCGCGATCTGGGTGATCGCGGTCTCCAGCGCCTCGTGATCAGCGCGGACGGTGCCCCACCCGTCGACGACGAGGAAGACGTCCCCGAAGCCGTCCTTGGGCACGGTGCCGTTCGCGCTCAGGCGCCGGTAGGACGCCATCGAGTCGATGCGGTGCTGCGTGAACAGTTGCTCCCGCTCGGCCAGCATCACGTTAATCTCGGCCACTGTGCGCCGCAGCCGTTCGGCCTCGAGCCGGGTGGCGACCGAGCCGACGTGCGGCAGGTCGGCCAGGCCGGTCAGCGTGCCGCCACCGAAGTCGAGGCAGTAGATCTGCACCTGCTCGGGCGTGTGGGTCAGCGCGAGCCCGGCGACCAGCGTCCGCAGCACCGTGCTCTTGCCGCTCTGCGGGCGCCCGGCGACGACGAAATGCGAGCTCGCGAGGTTGACCCAGTGCGGGTCGCGACGCTGGTCGAAGGGCCGGTCGATCAACCCGATGGGTGCAGTCAACGTCGGGGCGAGATCCCAGTCGACCGGACGCAGCCCGAGCTCGGTGTCCGTCAGCGGCGGCAGCAGCTGATCCAGGGTGGGCGGCGTGTCCAGGGGCGGCAGCCACACCTTGCGGGCCGGCGTCCCCGCCCCCCGCAGGCGGTCGACGAGGATGTCCATCAGGATCTCCTCGGGGCCGTCGTCGGTCTCGACGGGCTCGGGTTCGGCCGGCGCCAGCTCCTCGCGCGGCGCGATGAACCCCGCCTGGTAGGGCAGCACCTGGCGCCCCACGTCGTGCCGGTCGACCCCGGCGGTGGCCGAAGTCGTGTACGCGCCGGACACGTAGGCCGCCTTGAATCGGACGAGACCTTCGGTGCCCTCTTTCAGGTAGCCGTTGCCGGGTGCGCTGGGCAGCTCGTAGGCGTCGGGCACGCCGAGCACGACCCGGCTCTCCATCGACGAGAACGTGCGCAGCCCGACGCGGTAGGACAGGTGGGTGTCCAGGCCACGCAGCTTGCCCTCTTCCAGCCGCTGCGAGGCCAACAGCAGGTGCACGCCCAGTGAGCGGCCGAGCCGGCCGATCATGACGAACAGATCGATGAAGTCGGGCTTGGCCGAGAGCAGCTCGCTGAACTCGTCGACGACGATGAACAGCGACGGCATCGCCTCCAGGGCCGCGCCCTGCTCGCGAGCACGCTCGTAATCGCGCAACGACGCATAGTTGCCGGCGGCGCGCAGGGCCTCCTGGCGGCGCACCAGCTCGCCCTGGATGGCGTCCTTCATGCGGTCGACGAGGATCAGTTCGTCCTCGAGGTTGGTGATGACCGCCGAGGTGTGCGGCAGGACGTCGAGGCTGGCGAAGGTCGCGCCGCCCTTGAAGTCGACGAGGACGAAGTTCAGGGTCTCGGACGAGTGAGTGAGTGCCAGGCCGAGCACGAGCGTGCGCAGCAGCTCGGACTTGCCCGATCCGGTGGCGCCGATGACCAGGCCGTGCGGGCCCATACCGCCCTGCGCCGACTCCTTGATGTCGAGCTCGATCGGCTGGCCGTCGGCGCCGAGACCGATCGGCACCCGCAGCCGGTCCCGCGGGGCCCGCGCGCGCCAGGTGACAGCGGGGTCGACGAGACGCGGATCGCCGAGATGCAGCAGGTCGGGCAGGCTGAGGTCCATCGCCAGCGCGTCGGTCGGCTCGTGCGACGCGGTCGAGACCCGCCAGTGACTCATGGTGCGGGCGAACGACTCGGCCTGCGCGATGCTCAGCGCGTCGGCGGTGCCCAGGTGCATCTGCTCGTCACGGTTGCCGCTGCCGCGGCGGGTGAGCGACAGACCCGACCCGTCCAGCTCGAGGCGCGCGGTGCCGCTGCCCGAGGCGGTGCCGGTGCGGCCGAACAGATCGATGACGGTGACGCCACCAACGAGCGCGTCGACCAGCTGCGCGTCGGGTGAGACCTGGCCGCCGTCGACGACGACCACGACGTGCGGCCCTTCGGGCGTCGCGCCGGCGCTGAAGCGTGGTCGCGCGGTGAGGGTGTCGCCGAACATCGCCTCCAGACTGATCAGGTCGTCACTGATCAGCCGGGCCTGCCCCACGGCGTCGTAGGTCTCGGGACTGAGGGCATGCGGCAGCCACTTGACCCACTCCCACTGCGCGGCCTCCGGACCGGCGGTGCAGATGGCGATCATGACGTCGTCGGGTGCATGGAACGCGGCCAGCTGGCACAACATCGCGCGCACCATCGCCCGGCCCTGCTCGCTGTCCCCTGTGACGACGAGCCGACCGAAGGCCGGCAGGGCCAGCGCGGCCGGCAGCTCCTGCACCGAGCGGTGGGTGCGGACGAAGCGCCGCAACGCGGCCGCCGACACCGGCTCGAGATCCTCGATCGGTTTCGTCTCAGGGGGCACCAGGGTCACCGCGAGGCGTCTGGAGCCCAGCCCGACCCTGCAGGCCAGGAAGTCCTCATCCCCTGGACGTCGTTCCCACAACCGGCTGCCGAGCGCGACGCACCAGAGCGCGTCCGGTTCGGGGTGGTGCCACTGCGCCGAGGCCCGCTGCTGCTCGGCCGCCCGCCGCACCCGGCGACGCACCTGCTCGAGGTAGCGCTGATAGTCCCGCCGGTCGCCGTCCAGGCGGCGGCGTTTCTCGCCCGAAGAGCGGCCCATCCCGCTTACGGCCATGCCCACCATCGACAGCGCCATCATGCCGCTGGCCAGATACGTGATCGGTTTGCCGCCGCTGCCGGTGACCAGCAGCCCGGTGGCGCCGGCGCCGGCCAGCATCGGCAGGTACTGCAGCATCTGCATGCCACCGCCGCCGCTCACCGTCTCGGGCAGCTCGGGTGGGGACTCGAGAACGATCTCGCCACGCGGTTCGCGCGGGCCGCTCTTGCGCGCGGGCCGACGGAACAGCGCAGTTCCCATCCGCGGCCTCCGTTACCGTTGACGACTAACGTACCGGCGACAGCGAGTGACCGGTCATGATCGGCCGCGCTCGCAGCGATCGTAATGTGCAGACCGCGAGCAAGTGGAACGGAGCCCAGGATGGCGGTACCCCCCGACCCAGTCCCCCGCTCCGCACCTGCACCCCGCGAAGGCGCATGGAAAGAGCTGCGCTTCCGCGGGGACCCCACAGTTCCTCGGGCCGCGGGCGGCCCTGCGATGCTCACGAGGGCCTGGGCCTCATGACGGCGAGCGTCGTGACCAATACCTGCCGGCTCACTATCATCTCACCGGCGCTGCGGGTCGATCTCGCCGTCCCGATGCAGACCACGATCGCCGACCTGCTGACGATCGTCGTCTCCGGCCTGGGCCGCGAGGCGGCCGACCAGGGCGCGGCCGAGGGCGGCTGGGTGCTGCAACGCAGCGGCGAGACCCCGCTCGACCCGTCACAGACCGTGGCGGCGAGCCGGCTGCGCGACGGCGACATGCTGCAACTGCGCACCCGCGCGACTCGCCTGCCCGAGCTCGCCTACGACGACGTGCTCGAGGCCATCTCCGACGGCGTGCTGCAGCGCACCGCACGCTGGACGCCGGTCCATACGATGCGGGCGAGCGCCAGCGTCGCCGGGGCGCTGCTCACGTTCGCCGCGCTGACGGCGCTGTTCATCGGCCCCGGCTGGGTGGCCAGCGCGGTCACCACCGGCGTGGGGGCGGTGCTGCTGGTGCTCACCGCGGTGGCGCTGGGGCGGATCTATCACCGGCGCGTGCCGGCCCTGGCCGCCGGCAGCTTCGCGCTGGTCTACGCCGTGGTGTGCGGCGCGACGGCGGTCGGCGGGTCGCACCGCGTCGTCGGCTTCGGCGCCCCGCAACTGCTGCTCGCCGTCTGCGCCGCGGCGCTCGTCGCGGTCGTTCTCGTGCTCGCCGTCGGTCTCGGCTTCGCCGGCTTCGTGGCCGTCACCGCGGTCTCGCTGCTGACGGCGATCGGCACGGCCATCGCCTCGGGCACGACCCTGACCCCGGCCGGCACCGCGGCGATCGTCGCCTCGGCCGCCCTGGCCATCTCGCCGATCCTGCCGCTGCTGTCGTTTCGGCTGTCGCGATTGACGATGCCAAGCATCCCGATCGACGCCGCCGACCTGCGCCGCGAGTCCGGTGCCGTCGACGCGGCCGAGGTGCTGGGTCGGGCCGTGCGCGCCGACGATTTTCTTACCGGCCTGTCCGGTGGCGTCGCGCTGGCCATCGCCGGATCGGCGCTGGTGATGTGCGCCGACGGTGGGGTGAGCGAGCGGATCCTGGCGGCCGTACTCGGCGTGATCATCCTGCTTCGGGGCCGGTTGTTCACCGGCCGGGCGCAGCGCACGCTGCTGCTCGGCTCGGGGGTCATCGCGCTGCTCGGGGTGTTGGTGTCCGGCACCGTCGAAGCGCACGGCCTGAACCGGCTGCTGGCGTTCGCGATCCCGGCCGTGATCGTCGCGCTGATCCTGTTCGGCGCGGCCGTCGCCCTGCCCGAGCGCCGCTACACGCCGGGGTGGTCGCGCACCGCCGACGTCCTCGAGGCGCTGCTGGTGCTGTCGGTCATCCCGTTCGCGCTGGCGGTGATAGGCGTCTACGGACGCGTCCGGCACGGGGTCAGCTGAGCCCAGCCGCCCTGCCTCACCGGCCGAACCGGCCGAACCCGCCGGCCCGGTCGAGCACCTCCTGCTCGCTGCGGGTCGCATCGACGCTCGCGTATTCGATCCGGCCCCGGCGCGCGATGCCGAACGACCGGTCGTCGAGCCGGGCCAGGTCGGCCGTGGCCTGTTGCGCCAGGCCGAACGCCGCCGCGATCCGCACCGCGTGTTCGGCCGCGGCGGCACCGAAGATCGCTACGTCGGTGTGCACCAACGAGTCGATCTCGGTCGGCGTCCAGCGGGCGCGCACGTCGATGCGGCACTGCCAGGGGCCGAGCTCGCTCGCCCCGCGCCCCCCGACCGGCTGGTCGTCGACGAGCAGCTCGGCGCCACCTCTCGCCCACCGCACCTCGGACTCGGTGATCAGGTGCGTCCGCAGGTCGTGGGCCAGCAGTGGTTCCCACACCTGCGAGCGGTGGGTGACCACCTGCACGGGCGTGCCTGCGGCGGCCGCCCGCAGCACGATCAGCTGCGCGGGCAACAACGCCGAGGTGATCACGACGCGGGTACCGCGCAGCCGGAACAGGCGCAGCGTCAAGGGTCCAACCGCTGCGGTGCCGAACCGCACGCCCGACACCGGCGCCGCCACTGCGGAGCCGGGGGTGACCGCAAACGTCGGGACTCCCCGGTTCACACCGGCTCCCCGACGCCCAGCGGCGTGGTCGCCCGCAGCAGCGTCGCCTGCTCGCCGTCGACCCGCTTGAGGTCGAGGTCGAACGCCTGAGCCAACAGCCCGAGCGCGCTGAGGGCGTCGGCCCGCGGCCCGCTCGCGGACGCGCTCAGCCGCACGAGCATGGTGGCCTCGATCCGGCCGCGCGGGCCCACCGGCTGCAGCACCAGGCTGGTGCCGACAACCGGGGTCGGGGCGAGCGCGGCCAGTCGCGACACGCGGTCGACGACGTCATCGCCCGCGCCGGTGACCGCGAAGACCGTCGACCACGTGCCGGCCACCCGGACGCCGGTCCACGACTCCTCAGGCTGGTCACCACCCTGGGTGGGCGTGGCGGCCGGCCCCATCCAGGTGGCGAACAGGCTCGCGACGGCGTTCTCGTCCAAGCGGTGCACCGTCAGCCCGGCGGTGGCCAGCACCTGCTCGGCGTGCACGGCACTGCGCCGCAGGATCTGGTGGACCGCGAGCGTGCCGCCGCCGCGGGCGGCGATGGCGTCGGCGGCGCGCCGCGAGTCGAGCGTGATCAGGCAGTACCGCGCGGCGAGCGGCGTCGCCGGCGCGCCCGGCCCGGCCGGCGCGCGAGCGCTGGTCTGCGCCGGTGCCACGAGCGTGAACAGCCGCACGCTCGACAGCGCAACGTCCTCGACCCGCAGCAGGTCGGTCAGCAGGCGCAACGGCACGGGAACGTCGTCGTTGAACACCGAGTCCAGGCCCAACGCGAGCGGCAGGCTCCAGGTGGTGCCGCTGCGGACGACCCCGATCACGCCGCCGCGGCTGCCGGCCGCCACCGACTCGACGCGGTAGTCGCCGAGCAGGCCGGCCAGCCCGCTGCCCGCGGCGATCCGGCGTCGGCGCAGCCGCAGGCCGGCCCAGGACTGAGCGAGCTGATAGAGCCAGCGACCACGCAGCGGGACGATCGCCGGGATCAGCACGAGCGCGCCCACCGCGACACCGGCGACGAACCACGCACCGCGCCGGCCGCCGGCGAGCGCGATGCCACCGGCCGCGGCCGCGGCGGCGAGTTCGACGAGGACCAACTGCGCCAGGGTCGGCTGCGCCACGCGCGCCTCCGTTCGGGCTCAGCCACCGGCAGTCTCGGCGGTTCGAGGCGCTGATCATCGCAGGTCGGGCCGCCGATCGTGGCGCCGTATCGTGTCAGGCGCACCGGACTGCAGAACGCTGTGGGCCGCCGCCGCCGACCGCCGCCGGAAGGGAGCGCCGTGCAGACCCGCCGTGACCAACTGCAGGCCTACCGCTTCCAGAACAGGCGGGCCCTGGCGGCGCTGGTCACCGGCGAGCCGAATGTCGTCGAACCGCCCATGCGCCGCCTCACGGTCCTGACGGTCGCCGGGATCATGATCGCGGTGCTCGTGGTCGTCGTCTTCGCGCTGATCGGCAAGTTCAGCCCGGACGCCGGCGACTCCTGGAAGGACGCCGGCGCGATCATCATCGAGAACGACACCGGCGCGATCTACCTCTACGACGGCGAGCACAACGAGCTGCATCCGGTCGTCAATTACACCTCGGCCGTGCTCGCACTTGCGTCCGACGCCACGGCGCACGTCGTGCACGTCGACGCCGGCGACATCAAGAGTGCGAAGCCCGGCTACCCGATCGGGCTGCGCGGACTGCCATTCACTGTGCCGCAGGCCGCGAACCTGGTCACCGGTCCGTGGTCGGTCTGCTCGACCCAGGCGCCCGACCCGGACACCACCCAGGTGCGGGTGCGGACGGTCGTCAACGCCGGTTCGGCCCGCCGGTCCGGTGCGCTGCCGGCCGCGTCCCCCGTGCTCGTGCGCGGCGTCCGCGGCGACAGCACCTACGTACTCGTCGACCACCGCCGACTGGCGATCGACGCCGACGTCGCCGCGGCCCTGCAACTCACCGAACCCCCGATTCCGGTGGGCACGGCGTTCCTCGACGGTGTGCCCGCCGGCGCCGCCCTGCGGGCGCCGCCGGTGCCGGGCGCCGGCGAGCGGTCGTTGCTGCTGCCGAGCGCGCGCGTCGGCCAGCTGGTCAAGGACGCCGACAACGCCAAGACCGTCTACGTCCTGCTGCAGGACGGCTTCCAGGCGCTGCCCACGCTGGTGGACCAGCGGGTCATTCAGACGCTGCGCATCGGGCCCGGCGGCGTGCCCCTGCCCCAGCTGGCGGCCCAGGAGAACGTCATCCTGTCCCACCGCTCGACGCAGGACGGCGCGAATCTGGTCACCGCCCTGAGCGCGCTGCCCCCAGCGATCAGCACACCACCCTCAGCGGCGCAGCGGGTGGGGGTCTGCGCGATCTACGCTCACAACTCGACCTCACCGAGCTTCGCCTTCGCGGCCGGGGCGCTACCGCAGTCCGCCACCGGTGGCGCTACCGAGTCGGTCGGGTCGGCCCGTGGCTTCGCCGATCAGGTCGTGCTCCCCAACGGCGGCGCGGCATTGGTCAAGTCCGACGATCGGGCTACGACGACGTTCCTGGTCGCCGGCGAGGGCCAGAAGTTCGCCGCAGCCGGCGACGCGCTGTCGCGCTTCAAGTACGACGCGGCGACGGCCACGACGCTGCCCCGGCAACTACTGCCCCTGATCCGCAACGGCCCCGCCCTGGACCCGACGCTCGCCCGCCGGCCGGCCTCCGGCTGAGCGTGCCGAGTCGCGCTAAACACGGGCTACACGCACTCCCCCATGGGTACCACTACCCATGGAGATCGTTTGCACCGCTCGTAGCCGTGCTGTCAGATTGATTGGGACGCACCACCGTCAACTACCAGAAGGGGGCCATCGTGGCTCAGCAATACACCACCAGCCAGGAGACCATGGCCCAGGGCGCGGCCAAGGTCGATGACGCGGCGAGTCAGATTCAGGGCCACATCAGCAACCTGCGCTCCGAGGTCGAGACCATGATGGGCGGCTGGCGTGGTGAGGCGGCCAGCTCGTTCATGCAGGTCCACGATGCGTTCGAGCAGCAGGCTAACAAGATTAACACTGCGTTGCGCAACATGCACGAGGCGTTGGTGGCCACCCACCGCACCTACGGCACACAGGAAACCGATCAGACCCAGACGCTGTCCGGCCTCGCCGGCCAGATCAACGGCTGACGCCACCGAGACACGGAAGGACATTCGATCACCATGGGTGAAATCAGCGTCCGCTTCGACGCCCTCCAGGGCGGCGAGCAGGGTATCCGCAACAACTACGCCAAGCTCACGGCCACGCTCGACCAGCTCGAGAGCGACCTCCAGCCGATGATCAACACCTGGAGTGGCGACGCCCGCGACTCCTACCTCCAGTGCAAGAAGCAGTGGGACGACGCCGCGCAGGCGCTGTCGCAGGTGCTCAACAGCGTTGCCCAGGCCGTCGGCCAGGCGCACCAGAACTACACCGGCGCCGAGAACGCCGCCCGCAGCAACTGGGCCTGATGCCGCGCCCGCGTGGGGCGGCGAATCTCGTGACCGCCCCGCGCCGACAGCCGGCCGCTCGGCGCGATCACGCGCCCGGTAGCCGGAGAGGAATGGGAGATGAGTTTGTTGCGCGTCGACACCGAGGTCATGGCCACGGGTGCCACGAAGATCCAGAACACCATCGACGACATCGACCACGTGCTCAACCTGTTGCACAACGATGTCAACACGATGCTGAGTTCCTGGGGCGGCGACGCCGCCGACGCCCACGCCAAGATGCACGACCGGTTCGCCGGCGATGCGCGGACGATCCGCAACTCGCTGGCCGACATGTGCTCGGCGCTGCTGCGCACGCACTCCATCTACGTGGCCCAGGAAGGCGAGCAGAACGCCGACCAGGTCACCATGAGCGGCCAGATCCTGAGCTGAGCGGAGGTACTCGAACATGATCTACGTAGAACACGACAAGCTCGCGGCCGCCGCGGACGACTTCGGCAAGCGGCACCAGTCGCTGCAGGACCTGCTCGACAAGCTCGAGGCCGGCCTGGCGCCGATGGTCGGGTCCTGGGAGGGCACCGCGCAGGCAATGTACGTCGAGAAGAAGGCGGCCTGGGAACGCGCGGCCCGCGATCTCGCGACCCTGCTGGCCGAGATCAAGAAGCTGACGCACGACGCCCACCACGGTTACGTCGACACGGTCGCCACCAATCTGAAGATGTGGACGTGAGGCGACGATGACGAAGAAGACAGTCGTCGACATCAAGGCGCTCAAGCAGGCGCTGACCGAGTTGAATGCACTGAGCACCGAGATGGGCCACAGCGACAGCGCGGCGAGCAAGCTGCAGGACGCCACCACGATCTCGCCGGATCTCGGTCAGCTGATCGACGGTGGTGGTCCGAAGATCGCCCAGTACGTCGACGCGCGCACCCGGGCCATCACGATGGCCCTGCAGCAGTCGAGTGCCGGCCTGCAAGGCGCCATCTCGATGCTGCAGATGACGATTACGAACTACGAGACCAACGAAAAGCTGCACAAGGCCGCGGCCGACGGCACCGGTAACGGCGGCGCCGGCACGAGTGGCCCGGGGGCCGCGAGAGGGGTGGGCTGACCATGGCCAAGACACCGGACGGCGGCGGAGGCGACGGCTTCCCGCACACGAGTTACTACGATCCCGGCGAGATCCACGGCGGCGGCTCCGGAGACGGCGGTAACGGCCCGAACGCCGAGAGCGGCCTGTCGAACGCGTTGCACGACGTCATGGTCGTGGCGATGCCCGTCACCGCTCTGTTTGGCGGCGGCGGAGGCGACGTGCGCTCCGCGGTCGAGAAGGCGATGAAGGGCACCAACCCGGACGGGCTCAAGCAGAAGGCCCAGACCTGGTCGCAGGTGTCAACCAAGGCCTCCGGTTACTCGACCAAACTGTCCACCGCGCTCAGCAAGATCGCGGGCGCGTGGGAAGGCGACGACGCCGACCAGGCGACGAAGATCCTGCAGGGTTTGTACGCCACGGTGTCGAGCCAGGGCACCCACGCCGCCAACATGGGCTCGGCGCTGGCCAACATGGGCGCCAACCTGCAGTCGGTGAAGGACTCGTACGGCCACGACGAGTCGACCATGGGCGGTATCGGCAACTACTTCTCCGGCAGTGACGACCGCGGCGCCGCGAACGCGTACAAGGCGCTGATGGGCAACTTCCAGGAGAACCTCGCCATCATGCCGAAGGCGGTGCCCACCGAGATCAAGAGCGGCGCAGCGACCACGAGCGTGGGGGCGCCGCCCCCGGCACCGAAGACCCGGGGCGCGGGCGACGCGCCGAATGTCGGGGGCGCGGGCAGCGCGGCGCACGCAGGCAACGCGACTCCGGCGCACATCCAGCAGCCGACCCTGCACCACCCCACCACGACCGATCCGAACCCGACGGATCCGACCTGGAAGAACCCCGACTACACCGATCCGTCGTCGACCGACCCGAGCCTGAACAACCCGGGGCAACACCCGACCGGACCCGGTGGGATAGCGCCCTTCCACGGTGGCGGCGGCGGGATCGGCGTGCCCGGCGGTTCCGGGCCCGGCTTCGGCACCGGCGGTTCCGGCGCCGGCCTCGACACCGGCGGTTCGTTGGCCGGGCTGGGTGGCGCCGACGGTGGTGGTCTCGGCGCAGGTGGTGGTGGCCTCGGCGGCGGTGACGCGAGCGGTGTCGGTGCCGGTGCGGGCGCGCTCAACGGCGGCTTCGGCGCCGGCACCGGTGCCGGTGCGGGCGCAGGTGCCGGCGGCAGCGGTCTCGGCGCGGGCGCCGGCACTCCTGGCGGCGTGGTCGGCGCGGCCGGCGGGCGCGGCATGATGATGCCCATGCACGGTGGTGGGCAAGGCGATGAGGACGAGCGCGAGCGCTCGACCTGGCTGTCCGAGGACGAGGACGTGTGGGGCAACGACGACGACGTGCCCACCGTCATCAGCTAGCCCACGACGCTACCGGCGTCAGGCGCGCGACCGCGACACGGCCACGGCGAGGGCGGTCACGATGGCGATCGCCGCCACGATCAGCAGTACGACCAGGATCGGCGAAGGCCCGCCCCCGTCGGAAGCGCTGGACCCCGCGGCCGCGCTCGAGCCGGACGATGCGGGGCTCGCGGTCGGCGACGCCGTCGCCGACGATGCCTTGAGGTGTTTGGCGATCGCGTCGTAAATCGGGTTGGCCGCGTTGGCCGGTGGTGCCCGCGTCAGCGCGAAGCTCGGCAGGATCTCGCCGTACCCGAGCTGATCGTTGATCCGCTTCGCGAACACCTTGCCGCCCAGGCCGTTGTGCACGTTCCATAAGGCGCGCGTCACGATCTGGCGGCCCGACTCGGTCGGGAATTTGGCCCGCAACAGCGCGAACGTCCCGGAGACCAGAGCGGTGGCGATGCTCGTACCGGTTGCGACGGGGTCGGACAGCTGGTTGGTCAGGAGCAGGTCACGCATGTGCTCGGACGGCGCAACGAAATCGAGCTCGGGCCCGGTGGTCGACTTGGACCACGCCCTGAAGCCGGTGGAGTAGGCCAGGCCGCCCACGGCGATGGCACCGATGCAGTTCGCGGGGTAGCCCACCTGGACACCGGGAGCGTTGCCGGTGCCGGCCACGACGATGGCGTCGTGCTGCACCGCGTAATCGACAGCGGACTGCATGGCCGCGGGGCAGGGTGACGCGCCGGCCGCAGAGATGTTGATGACCTTCGCGCCGTGCTCAACCGCCCAGCGGATGCCGTGCTCCTGCGCGAGCGGGTCGGCCCGTTCGTCGGCATAGGCCGCGCGGACGGGCAGGATCTTGGCCTGCGGCGCGATGCCGACCATGCCGGCCCCCCGGCCCGTACCCGCGATGTAGCCAGCGACGGCCGTGCCATGGCCGAAGTACTTCGCCTTCGGGTCGGGCGGATCGGTGCGCGCGTCGCCACCACCGATGAACGTCGTGCCCGGCAGCACCTGCCCACGCAGGTCAGGGAGGCTGGCCTGGACGCCGGAGTCGATCACCGCCACGGTCACCCCGGCGCCCTTGCTGACCTGCTGGGCCTTGGCGATGCTCAACTCGCCGTACCACCACGACTTCGCCGGAAACGCCCCGGCCGGGGCGGCCAGGGCCAGCGACGACGCAACCAGGAGTCCCGCGGTCAGCAGCGCCGCGACCGACCGCCCGCCACGGGACAGGTCCGAGCTCACGGGGTCAGCGTAACCATCGGTCACGGTCCGCTACCGGCCTGGCTGTTGATCACCTCGGCCGGCGTCGGCCACTCGATCGGTCGCCGCGCAGCACCGCCGCGCCGGTGATGACGAGGGCGGCGAGACCCAGCAATCCCACGCCGGCGCCGAGGGCCACGTTCTGCAGGTGCCGGTCGGGCGCGGCTGGTGGCGCCCCGAGGGTGAGCGGGCTCGGCGCCGCCGACGCCGCAGGGGCCGCCGTGGCATCGGCGGCCACGGCCGTCATGGCGAGGTAGGGGTTGACGATGCCGTAGCCGAGCCTCGGGCTCGGCACCGTTTCCGCCGGCGGGTCGGCGGTCAGCTCGAGCCGGGTACGGATCTGTGCGGGGGTCATGCCGGGGTTGGCCGCAAGCACCAGCGCCGCGGCGCCGGAGACGAACGGGGTGGCGAAGCTCGTGCCGCTCTGCACCGTGTAGCCGCCGTTGACGCCGATGGTCTGTACGTCGCCACCCGGTGCGGCGAGGTCGACGAATCGGCCCGACCCGGCGGTCTTGGCGACCGCGTCGCCCTTCTCGGTGGCCGATACCGCGATCACGTTGTCGTACTGCGTCGAGTAGGCGGCCGGGTACTGCGGCAGGCTGTTGCTCTGCTCACCGTCGTTCCCGGACGCGGCGACGATGAGCATGCCGGCTCGCTGGGCGCGGGCGATCGCGCTGCGCACGGCGGCGACGTCGACGGACAACCCGAGCGAGAGGTTGGCGATCTGCGCGTGCGCGTCGATGGCCAGGTTGATGGCCCGCGCGACATCGGCGGACGCCACCTTCTCGCCGTTGGTCAGCTTGATAGGGACGATGCGCACCTGCGGTGCGATGCCGAAGAAGCGCGTCGTCGAGTTCCGCTGCGCTGCGAGCACCGCGGTGACCCAGGTGCCGTGCTGCGCACAGTCGCTGAACTGCTTGCCTGGGTCGTTGGCGATCGCGTCGAGCTGCGGGGCGACATCGAGATGGCGCAGCTGCGGATGCGTGCGGTCCAGCCCGCTGTCGAGCACGGCCACGCGGACGGGCCGGCCGGTGCGGACGTCACGCCCCTGCGTCACCGTCTGGGCCTGGGCCAGGTCGAGCCGGTCCTGCGCCCAGGTGCTGGCCGGTGCCGCGGCGCTCGGTTGGCGCTTGCAATCGGAGGCGGTGATCGGCGTCGGCGGGGCGGCCGCCGCAGTGCCGCTGACGCCGAGAATGCTCGCGGCCACCAGGACGGCGATCGCCGCGGCCGCACGAGGTCTCACGACCCGGCGGAACGGGCTGGGTTTAGCGGGCACCGGCCGAACGGTCGGAGTCCGACCCGGCACTCTGGCCGTTAGGGGTCGGACGCGGGCGCGGCGCAATGGCGGGCGGTGCCGGCGGGGGCTCGATCGCCGCCGGTTCGGCCTTCGCGGCCTCGCGGGCCTTGTCGTCCTCGCTCATGCCCTTGATCTCGGTCTTGAACACCCGCAGCGACCGGCCGAGCGAGCGGGCCATGTCCGGAAGCTGCTTCCACCCGAAGAAGAGCACCAGCGCCACGACGGCAAGGATGAACAGGTGCCACGGTGTGAACAGTTCCATCGGGCGGCCTCCTGGCCGTTCGGCTCATCGTGCTGACCTACCCAGGATACGCCGTGCCTACGGAACGGCGGCGGCGGCGAACGGGCGCAGCAACTCGGCCAGCACCGCGTCGACCCGGGCGTGGACGAGCGTCCCGCCCGGCGTGTGTTCGGTGCGCAGCACCTCGGCGCGCTCGTGCAGCTGAGCGATCAGTTCGCCGCGGGTGTACGGCACGAGCGCGGTGATCTCGATGGCCGGTCGGGGCAGGCGTTGCTCGATGACCGCGCGCAGCTCGTCCAGCCCGTGGCCGGTGTAGGCGGAGACGAAAACCGCGTCGGGCGCCAGCGCGCGCAGCCGCAGCAGCGTCTCGGGCACGGCGGTGTCGACCTTGTTGAACACCAGCTGTTCGGGCACGCCGAGGGCGTCGATCTCGGTAAGGACCTCGCGAACGGCCTTGATCTGGGCCTCCGGGTCCGCGTCGGCAGCATCGACGACATGCAGGATGAGGTCGGCCTCGGCGACCTCTTCCAGCGTCGAGCGGAACGCCTCGATCAGCTGGGTGGGCAGGTGGCGGACGAAGCCCACGGTGTCGGTCAGGGTGTAGAGGCGCCCGTCGCCGGTCTCGGCGCGGCGCACGGTGGGGTCGAGGGTGGCGAACAGCGCGTTCTCGACCAGGACGTTGGCGTCGGTCAACTGGTTGAGCAGCGAGGACTTGCCGGCGTTGGTGTAGCCGGCCAGGGCCACGGCCGGGACCTGGCGCTGCGTGCGGCGCGAGCGTTTGACGTCACGGGCGGTCTTCATGCCGGCCAGCTCGCGGCGCAGCTTAGCCATTCGCGAGTTGATGCGCCGACGATCGATCTCGATCTTGGTCTCACCCGGGCCGCGGCCGCCGATGCCCAGGCCGCCGGCCGCCCGGCCACCGACCTGGCGCGACAGCGACTCGCCCCAGCCGCGTAGGCGCGGCAGCAGGTACTGCATCTGGGCGAGCTCGACCTGCGCCTTGCCCTCTTTGGAGCGGGCGTGCTGGGCGAAGATGT
Source organism: uncultured Jatrophihabitans sp. (assembly GCA_964244175.1). GTDB lineage: Bacteria > Actinomycetota > Actinomycetes > Mycobacteriales > Jatrophihabitantaceae > Jatrophihabitans. The sequence goes on from CAXTHY010000078.1 coordinate 19,284, forward strand.
CGAGGATGAGGGCGGTGCGGTCGACGACCTTGACCTTGGTGACACCTTCGAGTTGGCGCAACTGCCCGGGGGTCAGCTCGCCGTCACAGATGACGGTGTCGGCGCCGTGGGCCAGGACGACGTCGCGCAGTTCCTTGGCCTTGCCCGAGCCGATGTAGGTGGCCGGGTCGGGGCGGTCGCGGCGCTGGATGAGCGC
>CAXTHY010000079.1:0-2496 GCA_964244175.1 uncultured Jatrophihabitans sp.
GGCGCGGTGTCGGGACTTGATCGACGCCGGCACACCCGCGTCCGAGATCGCCGTGCTGTTCCGCGTCAACGCCCAATCCGAGGTGTACGAGGCCGCCCTGTCACGAGTCGCCGTGCCCTACGTGTTGCGCGGCGGCGAGCGGTTCTTCGACCGCCCCGAGGTACGCGAGGCCCGCCTGCTGATGCGCGGCGCGGCCCGGGCGGGGCAGGACTCCGACGACTCGTTGCCCGACGCAGTGCGGGGCGTGCTGTCGGGGCTGGGCTGGTACCCCGACAACGCGCCGCCCGGCGGCGCCGCCCGTGAGCGGTGGGAATCTCTGGCCGCACTGGTCACGCTGGCCGACGATCTGGTGGCGGTCGTCCCCGACGCCCACCTGGACGAGTTGAACGCCGAGCTCGACCAACGCGCCAACGCCCAGCACGCCCCGACCGTCCAAGGGGTCACGTTGGCCTCGCTGCACTCGGCCAAGGGGCTCGAGTGGGACGCCGTGTTCCTCGTCGGCCTGACCGACTCGACCCTGCCGATCCAGCACGCCACCACCCCCGCCCAGTTGGCGGAGGAACGGCGGCTGCTCTACGTCGGTATCACCCGGGCCCGCGAGCACCTGGCGCTGTCGTGGGCCCTCGCGCGCAGTCCCGGGCAGCGGCGCGCCCGCCGTGCAAGCCGCTTTCTGGACGGTCTGCGCCCGAGCGCCGCGCGCGATTTCACCGCGGCGCCGAAGAAGAAGAAACCGCGGGCGGCCGAGGCTGAGGACGCCGAGTTGTTCGGCCGGCTGCGGGCGTGGCGCAAGGCGCAGGCCGAGGCGCAGAGCGTGCCGCCCTACGTGATCTTCAGCGACGCCACGCTCGTGGCGATCGCCGACGCGCAGCCGATCAGCAGGGCCGGGCTGGCGCAGATCTCCGGCGTCGGACCGACGAAGCTGACGCGTTACGCCGATCCGCTGCTCGCGGTTCTCGGCGGCGCCGACCCGGTCGACGTCGCTCCGGTTGAGATCAGTTGACTACCGGCTCGCTCTCGACGGTGGCATCGTCGGTGACGCCTGGTTCCCGCGTCAGCGCGGCGGCCAGTCCGGCCGCGACGATCAGCCCGGTGGCCACTAACAGCGCGATCTTGAGGCCGACCAGGAACGCCGTGAGAAACGGCATCGGGATCGTGTCCAGGCTGACCGAACCCGGTGTGCCGCCGGTCTCGAGGGCTTTCAGCACGGCGTCGCGGGCCGCGCCACCGAAGATCGGTCCGGAGAACTGCTCGTCGACCGCGGACGTCAGGTGGGCGTTGACGATGGCGCCCAGCACCGCCACTCCGACGACCGCACCGAGCTGGCGGGCCGTGTTCGTCGCCGACGCCGCGACGCCCGAGTGCCGGGCCGGAACATGTGACAGCACCGCCGACGTGAGCGGCACGACCGTCACCCCGAACCCGAGGCCGGCCAGGGCCAGGGCCAGGGCCAGCAGCGCGAAGGTCAGCCCGGCACCCCGGCCGAGCTCGCTGCGCGCCACGAGCATGCCGACGCCGGCGACGGTGCAGCCGATCACCATCGGCAACCGCGACCCCGAGCGCGCCACCCACGGCCCGGTCGCCAGCGAGCCGATCACGATCGCGACCGCCATCGGCGCGAACATCCCGGCCAGCTTCCAGCCCGAGTAGTGCAGACCGATGTCGAGATACAACGCGGTAAGGAAGAAGATCGCGAAGACACCGAAGTAGACGGCGAAGGCCGCGAACAGGGCGGTGCGCACGACCGGCATCCGCAGGTACGCCGGGTCGAGCATCGGGTTGGGCACACGCGACTCGACCGGGATGAACGCCGCCAGACCGGCGCCCCCCACCACGAACAGCGCGACGACCCACCAGGTGCCGTAGCCGCGGTACTCGCCGGAGATCGCCGCGAAGATCACGCACCCGATCCCGGCGGTCCCCAGCACGAACCCGGCGAAGTCGATGCGGCCGGGCTGCGGATCGCGACTGTCGGGCACGAAGGACCACACCGCGACGAGCAGGACCACACCGGCCGCGAGGTTGAACCAGAAGACCGCCTCCCACCCGCCGGCCCCGACGAGGATGCCGCCCACGACCGGGCCGAGGGCGAGCGCCAACCCGGAGATCGCCGACCACGCGCCGAGCGCGCGGGCCCGCTGCCGACGGTCGGGGTAGAGCTGGCGGATCACCGACAGCGTCCCCGGTTCCGACGCGGCGGCCCCGATCCCCATCACCGCCCGCCCGATAATGACCAGGGCGACGCTCGAGGCCACGGCACAGATCAGCGAGCCCACACAGAAGACCGCGATGCCGGCGAGCATCACCCATTTGCGGCCGAACCGGTCGGCCAGCGACCCGCCGACGAGCATCAGGCTGGCGAAGACCAGCGCGTACCCATTGATGACCCACTGCAACGCGATGATGCCCGCGGACAGATCCTGCTCGAGGTCGCCGAGGGTCACGCTGACGATCGTCGTGTCGAGGAACGTCAGGAACAGCACCGCGAGAACGGTGCTC
>CAXTHY010000079.1:2506-11819 GCA_964244175.1 uncultured Jatrophihabitans sp.
GCTCAGGGCAACGCCCCGCCGCGTGGTGGTCATCATGAGCTCCTCGTGTCGGGATGGTTTGTACTCCATCGCCGCCACCAAACGGAGTACGCGCGCGAGTCGAGATGTTTCGCCGTAATTCGCTTGCGACCCAACTCGCGACTTGGCTAGCCTGTCGTCACCGACGCCCGAGCCGTGTGATTCCGCACGCGTTCGACCAAAACCGAAAGGGGGCGGACGCAATGAGCAACCTGACGTACTCGACGACGGCTGCTTCGCGTCCGCGCACCCTCGGTTGGTCCGCGCTGTCCCGCGTCGCCGGCGTCGTCGCCGACCACAACTCCATCGCGCAGCCCGTGGGCGATGCACCGGAAATGATCACCGGTCGCACCGTCGACGCCAAGCCGGCCGCACCACCTCGAGGAATACCACGCTGATCAACATCAGCGACTGGCTCTCCTCGAGGCCGCGGCTCCCTACTTGGGAACCGCGGCCTTTTTGTTGTTTCGGCCGCACAACATCAGCAAACCCCGGCAACTTCAGCAAACCCGGCAACGAGAAAAGGAGGTGACCCGACGTGTTGACGACCTGTCCGAGCGACTTCGCGACCGACTCGATCGGGCTCGACCCGCTGGACCCGCTCTCCAAGCTCTGCCCGGACGACGTGCCCTGCCGCGTGCAGGATTCGGAGCTCTGGTTCGCCGACACACCGGCCGAACTCGAGCAGGCGAAGGGCTTCTGCGGGCAGTGCCCAGCCCGGCTGGCCTGCCTGTCCGGCGCGCTCGAGCGACGCGAGCCCTGGGGTGTCTGGGGCGGCGAGATTTTCGAGCGGGGCGCGATCGTGGCGCGCAAGCGTCCACGTGGCCGCCCGCGCAAGCAAGACCGCAGCGTGGTCGCCGCGTGAACGCCAGCCCGAACCGGCCGATGACGGCCGCCGTGCACCACCTATTCATCCACACCATGACGAGCACCGACGACTTCAGGAGCCCGAAGATGTACACCATGTACGAAGCCCTCGCGCGTGACCGAATGCGCGACGAAGAGCGGCGATCGCGGGAGACGCGGCTGGCGAAGGAACTCGCCGCCCAGCGCCGCTGGCACCGCGCATCGGTGCGAGCGCGCGCCGCCGAGGCCCGGCACGCGCGTCGGGTCAGCGAGATGCCGGTCCGGTAGGGCCAGGCATCGTCACCACCACTCCTGGTCGAGCTTCGCCTCGATCGAGCGGACGTAGCGCCGGGTGCATTCGGCGCAGACCCAGCGTGTCCGTGGGCCCTCGCTGGTTTCGACGATGTCGGCGCACCACGTCAGCGGCGGGTCGCCGTCCCGCTCCGGGTCGGCGGCCCGGCTGCACAGTGAGCACACCGCGTCCATGAGCCTCATTGCATCACGCGGTCACCAAAGGGACAGCGAACGTTCGAAAATGCCGCCGAGATCGTCGGCGGTCACCTGCTTGGGCGCGGTGGCGAGCAACCGCTGCTGCTTGAGCGCACCTTCGACGAGGTCGTCGATGTCGGCCGACTCGAAGCCCACCGCCCCGACCCCGGCCGGGATGCCGATGGCGCGCATCAACTCAGTGAGCACGTCGGGCAGCAGCGCGGACTCGTCGGACCGGCCGTCGGCCCGGGGGTCGAGCAGGCGCGCGGCGCGCACATGCCGATTGGGTGCGGCGTCGAAGGTGAACCGGAAGGCCTCGGGCGCGGTCAGCGACACCGACATGCCGTGCGGCACCATCGCCTCCCCGTCGGGGTAGTCGGCCGGCCGGAAGTCGCGCACCTGCCCGGCGATCGGGTAGGCATTCGCGTGCGGGATGTGCACGCCGGCGTTGCCGAACCCGAGGCCCGCGAACGTGGCGGCAAGGGCCATGTCGCGCCGCGCGTCGAGGTCGTCGCCGTGCTGCACCGCCCGCCGGAAGCTCGTCGACATCAGCGCGAGCGCACGCTCGGACCACATGTCCGAGATGGGGTTGGACCCGCAGTACGGCACGCGTTGCTCGGGCTGCTTGCGGGCACCGGTCGTGTACGGACGCGCGGTGTAGCTCTCGAGGGCGTGGCACAAGATGTCCATGCCGGCCGAGGCGGTGACGCCGGCCGGTTGGCTGATCGTCAGCATCGGGTCGACCACGGCCAGCGTCGGACGCAATCGGGCATGGCTGATGCCGCTCTTCACCCGCTGGGACAGCACATCGAGGACGCAGATCGTGGTGCTCTCGGAGCCGGTGCCGGTCGTCGTCGGTACCGCGACGAGCGGGTGCAGCGCCTGCACGGGGTCCTGGCCGCCGCCGACCGGCTTGTTCACGTAATCGATCAACTCGCCGGGGTTGGTGAGCAGCAGGTTGACGGCCTTCGCGGTGTCGATGCTCGACCCGCCGCCGACCGCGACGAAGGCGTCCCAGGGGCCGTTGTCGCGGGCCCAGTCGATGGCCGCCTGCATGCTCTCGTCCGTGGGTTCGATCCGGACACCGTCGAAGACCGCCGCCTCGACGTCGAAGCGGGCCATCTGCTCGGCCACCCGGGCGGGGAGCCCGGTCGCGGCGACGCCAGGATCGGTGATCACCAGCGCCCGCTTGCTGCCGAGCTGCGCGAGGTCGTAGCCGATCTCGTCCGAGGCGCCGTCGCCGAACTTCAGGGTCGGGGCGCCGTAGGTGAAGATCGATTCACGGGGTGCGGTCTCAGTCATCAAGGCCCTCTGCGTAGCCGGGCAACCACCGCTCGGCGATCGACCGGAACGGCGCGGTGGCCTCAAGCTGACACAGGACGCCGATGGTGCCGAGGGTGACGCGGTGGATGAGCAGGTAGGACGGCGGCAGGTTCAGCAGCCGACCCACCTTGGCCTCGTCGCGGCGGGGGTCGGCGATGCGGGCGGCCTGGCCGCGCATCCATTGCCGGCTGAACGTGAACGTCTCCGCGCGCAGCGGATCGGCGGCGGCGCCGAGGAAGTCCAGGATCTCCCGGCCGGTGACCTGGATGCCCGGCCGAACGAACCCGAGCTCGCGCATCAGCGCGAACACGCCGTCGGCGTCGTTGTCGACGGTCAGCCGGGTCAGCCGGCCCACGGACGCCGGGTAGCCGCCGGGCAGCCGCGCCACCGCCCCGAAGTCGACGACACCGAGGCGGCCGTCGGTCAACAGCCGGAAGTTGCCCGGGTGGGGGTCGGCGTGCAGCAGCTCGCAGCGGGCCGGCGCCGAGTAGTGCAACAGCACCAGCAGTGATCCGGCTCGATTGCGTTCGTCCGCGGTGCCGTTCTTGATGATCGACGACATCGGGCGGCCGTCCATCCACTCGGTGACGATCACCTTGGGGGCGCTGGCTACCACGCGCGGGACGGCGATCTGCTCGTCGTCGGCGAAGCCGGCGGCGAACGCCCGCTGGGCATCGGCCTCGCGGGCGTAGTCGAGTTCCTCGAGCACCCGGTCCTTGATCTCGGCCAGCAACGGCTTGACGTCGAGGCCGGGGGAGATGCGGCCGAACAGCCACGCCATCCGGCTCAGCTGGGTCAGGTCGGCCATCAGGGCGGCGCCGGCACCCGGGTACTGGAGCTTGACCGCGACCTCGCGACCGTCGGCCCACACGGCCTTGTGGACCTGCCCGATGCTGGCGGCCGCGGCCGGGACGTCGTCGAAGTGCTGGAAGCGTTCGGTCCAGCGGCGCCCGAACTGCTCGTCGAGGACCTTGTGCACGGTCGCACGTGGCATCGGCGGCGCAGCTTCCTGCAGCTTGGTCAACGCTTCGCGATAGGGCGCCGCGTTCTCCTCGGGCAGTGCGGCCTCGAAGACCGAGAGCGCCTGCCCGAGCTTCATCGCCCCGCCTTTGAGTTCGCCGAGGACGGTGAACAGCTGCTCGGCGGTGCGCGCCTGCAGGTCGGCGGTGACCTCTTCGGCCGACCGACCGGTCATGCGGCGGCCGAAGCCGACCGTGGCCCGGCCGGCCACGCCCAGCGGCAGCGACGCGAGCTTGGCGGTGCGGGCGGCGCGCCGCTGCGGGATGTCGTCGCCGGTCCGGCGCCCCCCGCTGCGATCGCTCACACCAGTCATTGTGCCTAATAGCTGGCTGTGACCGGCCACGGCGTGCCGCCGTCCACACGAAGACCGGCGCGGCGGGCGCCGAGGCGGTCAGCTAGCCGCCCTCGCCGGGCGGCCCGTGGCAGTCGCACTCAGGGTGCGGCGGCCAGCTGCGCCGGCGCAGTCGCCAGTCGGGCAGGCGTAATTCGACGGTGCCGTCGAGAACCGCCGGCTCGCCGCCGTCGAGAAAGGCCAGGGCCTGCATCGCGGCGGCCCCGGCCACGACGGTGGCCACGGCGACGTCGGAAACTGGGCCGTGGCGGCGCCCCACGGTGAGCTGGACGGCCAACGCCGACCAGGCGGGGTCGCGGTCCTGGCGGTGCAGGTCGGCGCAGCGCAGGCAGCTGGTCAGCCCCGGGAGCACGAGCGGGCCGATCACGCCGTGGTCGATGCCCAGAGCGACCGCCAGGTGAGGTGCGTCGATCGCATGCAGGGCACGGCGCCGTTCGTCCGGTATCGGCGAGTCGACGGCGAGCACGGTCAGGTCGGGCCGCTCGTCGAGGCCGGGCGGCGTCGTGTCGGTGTCCGGAGCGGCGCGGCGCACCGCCTGGTGCGCGGCGTGGACAAAGGTTTGACCCTCGTCGCCAGGTGACACGCCGCCCGGCATCGCCTGGTGGAGCCGGACGGTGCCTTCGGTCAGGCAGCTGACTCGCCCGACGCCGGCGGCGGCGAGGATCGCGGCCAAGTGGGCGGCGACCCGGCTCGAACCGGTGACGGCGACGCTCGCGTGCCGCCGGGCGGCCAGCACGGCGGCGGCGTCCTCGCCGTGGCGGGCGGCGAGCGCCGTCAATTCGCCGGCCAGCCGCGGGGCCGGCGGAGTGGCGCGCGGGTCGTCCGCGGCGCGCGGGCGGGCCCAGAGGTAGCCGGCCTGCGTCAGGGCCGCGAGCGCGTGGCCGGCCGCGGGGTCGACCGGCCCGGAAGGTGCCGCGGACGGTGCCGCGGGCGGAGGCGTAGGCGAGGCGACGCGGCGCACCAACGACACCGGCAGGCCGTCGACGACCGTGGCCTGGCTGCCGAGTTCGAGGTGGACGGAGTCAGGGGAGCGCCAGAGCAGGCGGGTCGCCGGGCTGAGCATGAGCTCGAGGGCCGGGTCGACCGGATCCAGCGCGGTCATCGGCACACGTTCGCACACCCGGCACGGGCCGATGGCAGTTGTCCACAGGCGCTCGGCGACGCGCGGTGATCGCCCCGGTAACGCCACGGTAACCCTGAAGTGAATGTCCACACCTGTGGACAACGGTGTGGACAAGATCCGGCGGAGCTGTGGACAGACCCGCCCTGGTGTCGGCCGAGCGTGGCAGCGGCGCGATGTCGGACCGGGCGGCTAGCGTGTCGCGTGTGGCCATGACCGACGGCGCCGAAGCGCCGGTAGAGGTGCGGCGCAGCGCGCGCCGGCGGCGCACCGTGTCGGCTTATCGCGACGGTGATCGCATCGTGGTACTCATCCCGGCGCGCTTCAGCTCGGCCGAAGAGGACGAATGGGTGGGCCGGATGGTCGCCCGGGTGGCCGGCACCGGCACCCGCCGACGCAACGGCGACGCCGAGCTCGCCCGCCGCGCCCGCGAACTGTCCGAGCGCTACCTCGACGGCAAGGCGCGTCCGGTCAGCGTGCGCTGGGTACCGGCGATGCGTACCCGGTGGGCGTCATGCACCCCGACCGACCGCACTATCCGGCTCTCGCGGCGGCTGCAGGAGATGCCGGTCTGGGTCCGCGACTACGTCCTGGTCCACGAGTTGGCCCACCTGATCGAGTTCGGCCACGGGCCCGAGTTCTGGCGCCTGGTCGAGCGCTACCCGCGCACCGAGCGCGCTCGCGGTTACCTTGATGGCGTGGGCGCGGCGGCCAACCTGACGATCTTGAATCCGGTGACCACGACACCGTGGCCGACGCCGAAGCGGGTTAGGGCAGGGTTAGGGCTCGGTTACGGCAGGTCGTCCAGGCCGCTGAGGTCGTCGGGGGCGGTGAAGTCGGCTTCGATCGGGCCGGCCTTGTCGCCGAAGCCCAGCGGATCGTCGAGATCGTCGGCGCTCGGCAGCAGGTCCGGGTGCGACCAGATCGCGTCGCGGCCACTGATGCCGCGCTTCTCGGTCACGCTCCACCACAGCGCCGCCGCCTCGCGCAGGCGCCGCGGCCGCAGCTCGAGCCCGACCAGCGTGGCGAAGGTCTGCTCGGCCGGCCCGCCCGTCGCCCGCCGGCGGCGCGACGCTTCACGCAGCGCGTCGGCACCGGGCATCCGGTCACCCGCTCCGGCCGCCACGACGGCGTCGACCCAGCCTTCGACGAGCGCGAGCAGGGTCTCGAGGCGGCGCAAGGCCACCTGCTGTTCGGGCGTCTGCTGCGGCGCGAAAACCCCGCCGGCGAGCGCGTCCTGGACGCTTTCGGGGTTCATCGGATCGATCCCCGACATCGCTGACTCGATGGAGCTCATGTCGATGGTGATGCCGCGCGCGTACGCCTCGACGGTGTCGAGCAGGCGCTGGCGCAGCCACGGGACGTGGCTGAACAGCCGCTGGTGGGCGGCCTCGCGCAGCGCCAGGTAGAGCCGGATCTCGTCGGCCGGGCGCTCGAGACCCGCGCCGAAGGACGCGATGTTCTCGACGACCAGGGCGGCGACGCCGCTCGGTCCGATCGGGATGCCGATGTCGGTCGCCGACACGACCTCGCGGGCCAGGCCGCCGAGCCCCTGGCCCACCTGGGCGCCGAACATCAGGCCACCGACCTGATTCATGATCCCGGCCAGGGGGTTGCCCGAGCCCAGCGCTTCGAGCTGCTCGGCCGGGATCGCGTTCGACATCGCGGCGACGACGCGCGCCGCGACAGGGTCGCAGAGCGACGTCCACACCGGCAGGGTGCGCTCGAGCCACTCCAGCCGCGTCCACGACTCGACGGTCTGCACGCCGGACGGCAGGTCGGTGGCGTCGTCGAGCCACAGGTCGGCCAGCCGCAGCGCATCGGCCGTCGCGCTGCGCTCGGCCGGCGTGACGCTCCGGCTGGCGCCGGCCAGGGTCTGGGCGGCGAGTTGCTTGGCGAGATCCCAGTTGACCGGGCCGCCGGACCACGACAGCAGCTTCTGCAGCTCGGCGAACATCGGGAGCTGCGCAGAAAAGTCATTCGGATCAGAGGACTCGCCGTCACCGGGACCGAATCCGAACGGGAAACCACTCATGCTGCTCACGGTAGTAGTGACGAGCGGGCGCCGCCGGTTGTTCCGGCGGCCCGGCCCATCGATCCGCGTTGCGCCGACGGCGAACAGGCTGCCGCCGGTAGCGTCCGCGAGGTGACCTGGGCGCTGTGGCTGTCGATCCCCGTGGTCCTCACGCTGCTCGCCGCCGTGCTGACGTGGGTGCGGTCCCGGCCGGCGCGCGCCCTGAAGACGCACGAGGCCATGCAGGCGCACAGCGACTACCTCGACGCCCTCGTCCAGACCGCGCGCTCGAAGGATCGCGGGCCACTGGCCCGCCCTCCGGAGTGACCGGCCCAGGGCCGCAACGACGGCAGTTACGCTGCGCAGGTGGCCCGGCTGTCCCTCGTCCCGCTCGAGAAGATTCCCGGCGGTACCGCCGTCGCAGGCCTGAGTCGCCGGGTGCGCACGCTGATCGTCGCCGGGGTGCTCTTCCTCGTGTTGTTCATCCTGGCCGTGACGATGCCGGTCCCGTATGTCGTGCTCTCGCCCGGCCCGACGATCAACACGCTGGGTACCGACGGACGCGGCAACTCGATCATTGGTATCGACGGGCGCAAACCGGCGCAGCGCAAGGGCCACCTGAACCTGACCACGGTCAGCGTGAGCGGGCGGTCGATCACGGCGTTCGAGGCGCTGTCCGGTTGGCTGGCCGGCGATCAGGTCGTGGTGCCGACGTCGTCGGTGTATCCGCCCGGCGAGAGCGAGCAGCAGACCGACAAGCAGAACGCGCAGGACTTCACCGACTCGCAGGACAACGCCACAGTCGCGGCGGCGTGCGAACTCGGTTACCCCAAGAAGTTCGGGATCATCGGCGTGCGCAGCGACGGCGCGAGCCGCGGTCTGCTGCAGCCGGCTGACGTCCTCACCACGATCGACGATCAACCGACGACGACCCCGGACACCCTGACCAAGGTCCTGTCCACCGAGGCGCCCGGCACCAAAGCGCGCGTCGCGCTGACGCGAGCCGGGGTCGCCAAGGTCGTCACGGTCAGGCTCGGGCCGCCGGTGCAGGGCCGCAAGGGCGGTTCGTTGGGGGTCACGGTCGGCAGCGTCTGCGCGACCCCGTACCAGGTCGACCTGGGGCTCGGCAACGAGATCGGCGGACCCTCGGCCGGGTTGATGTTCGCGCTCGGGATCATGGACAAGGTCGGCCCGACCGATCTGACCAACGGTCGATTCATCGCCGGCACCGGCACGATCGACACGCAGGGCAAGGTCGGACCGATCGGCGGCATCGCACTGAAGATGATCGCGGCGCGGGACAAGGGCGCGACGGTGTTCCTGGCGCCGGCCGGCAACTGTGACGACGTCCGCAAGGCGACACCGGCCGGGCTGAAGGTCGTGAAGGTGAGCACCCTGCACGACGCGGTGCAGGATCTCGTCAAGATCGAGAAAGGTCAGGCAGTTCCCCGCTGCTGAGGCGGCTACTCCAGGGTCGCGAGCAGCGCGGCGACGAGATTGGGCGCGAGGTCGGGACCGGTGACCAGATCATCGCCCTCGGGGCCGGTGGCGCGCAGCCGCAGCAGCGCCGCGCTCGTGCCGTCCCGCAGCACGCCTACCGTCAGCCGCGCCTCGCGCCGCTGGGGGTGGTTCACGGCCTGGGTGACGTCCGCGTCACCGGTCAGGTCGCCTTCGGCGCCCGGTGGTAGCACGACGATCTCCTGGGTGAGGGCGCAGCCGACGACCTCATCGGGCCAGCCGATGCCGCCCAGCACCTCGTCGAGGGGCTCGTCGGGCAGCTCGTCCTGCTCCACCGGCGTCAAGGGCGCGGCCGGACCGTCGATGCCCAGGCGCGCCGCGGTGGCCGGGTCGTCGGCGACGAGCTGCGCGGTTCGCACCAGGGCGAACAGGGTCCGCGGGCGATCCCAACCGCCGGCGTGGACGTGGGCCTCGATTTCGGCCAGCGCCGGTTCGAGCTCAGCGGCGGGCCTGGGAGTGTCGGTCACGCCTCCTATCGTCGCCGACACCCGGAACGCCGACGCCTCAGGGGGAACCGAAGACGCGCCAGGTACGTTGACTGCCCGGACACCTTCCGGGGTCAGCGCACTGCAAGGAGTGCCCGTGTCGATGCGGCCGTCCATGCCATCCGTGA
>CAXTHY010000079.1:11829-19340 GCA_964244175.1 uncultured Jatrophihabitans sp.
CGTGATCTTGTCGCGCCGCGCCAAGATCGCGCTGTCGGTGATCGGCGTGCTGATCGTGCTGCTGATCCTGCTGGTGCAGTTCGCCGGGGTGTACATCAACTTCCTCTGGTTCGGCTCCGTCGGGCACCGCAACGTCTATTCGACGGTTCTGTGGACACGCGTCGTGCTGTTCTTCGTGTTCGGCGTGCTGATGGCGGTGATCATCGGCGCCAACATGGTCGTGGCGTACCTGATGCGGCCGCCGTTTCGGCCGATGTCCCAAGAGCAGCAGAACCTGCAGCACTACGTGACGATGGTCGAGCCGCGCCGCAAGCTGCTGCTGGGCGGCGTGATGGTGTTGACCCTGCTGGCCGAGGGAGCGTCGGCCCAGAGCGACTGGATGCCCTGGCAGCTGTGGCTCAACGGTGGGTCGTTCGGCCAGAAGGACCCGCAGTTCGGCCGCGACATCTCGTTCTACGCGTGGGACTACCCGGCGTACCGGCTGATGCTCAGCTTCGGATTCACCGCGATCATCGTCTCGTTGCTGGTGTCGATCGCCATCCACTACCTGTCCGGTGCCATCCGGCTGCAGACTCCGGGTCCGAAGATCACATTGTCGGCGCGTCGGCACCTGACCGTGCTCGTGTTCGTGTTCATGGCGCTGAAGGCCGTTGCGTACTGGCTCGATCGCTACGGCTTCGTGTTCTCGACGCGCAGCAAGTTCACTGGCGCCTCGTACACCGACGTGCACTCCGCGCTGCCGGCCAAGACGATTCTGTTCTGGATCACGATCCTGCTCGCGCTCGGCGTGCTGGCCAGCATCTGGCTGCGCAGCGCCCTGCTGCCGGCCATCGGCTTCGTCGTGCTGCTGGTGCTGAGCATCCTGATCAGCGGCATCTATCCCGCCATCGTCCAGCAGGTGAGCGTCAAGCCGAACGCCAGCGACAAGGAAGCGCCGTACATCAAGCGCAACATCAACGCCACCCGCCAGGCGTACAACATCGTGACCAACACGAAGACCACCGCCGGCAATCTGAGCTATGTGGGTTACCAGGCGACGGCTACCCCGAACCGCGCGACCGTCGGCGAGAGCAACGCGACGCTGGACAACATCCGGGTCCTCGACCCGAGCGTGATCAGCCAAACCGTGCTGAACTCGCAGAAGATCGCCGTGCCCTACGGCTTCTCGCGCATCCTCGACGTCGACCGGTACACCGTCGGCACCGACACCCATGACTACGTCGTGGGCGTCCGCCAGTTGGCCCCGAATGCCAACCTCAGCGGCTCGCAGAACAACTGGATCAACCTGCATACCGTCTACACGCACGGCTACGGGTTCGTGGCCGCGCAGGCCAACAGCGACGTGACGAACGGGGCTGAGTACACCGAGGGTTACATCCCGCCGGTCGGGCCGCTGAACAACACGCAGCCGGGCGTCTACTTCGGGCAGGGTCTGCCCGACTACTCGATCGTCGGCGCTAAGGGCAAGAAGCGCGAGAACAACGGCGGCAACAGCGATGCCGACATCACGTACGGCGGCAAGGGCGGCGTCTCGCTCAGCAGTCCGCTGACGAAGCTGGCCCTCGCCGTCAACTACAAGGAAACCAACTTCATCCTCAACGACGCGGTCGGCGCCAACGGGGCGAAGATCATCTTCAACCGTGACCCGAAGAAGCTGGTCGAGAAGGTCGCGCCGTTCCTCACCGTGGACGGTGATCCCTACCCGTTCGTGAACACGACGAACGGCCACATCATGTGGATGGTCGACGGCTACACGACCACGGCCAACTACCCGTACTCCGAGCGCCAGTCCCTGTCGGACCTTACCCGCACGACGCTGCGCCAGGGCCAGGCCGACACCCAGATCAACTACATCCGGAACTCGGTCAAGGCGACGGTCGACGCGTACGACGGCACCGTCCACCTCTACGACTGGGACACGAAGGATCCGGTGCTCAAAGCGTGGAAGAGCGTGTTCCCGGGCCTGGTCGACTCGAGCAAGTCGATGCCGCCCGAGGTGCGCGAGCATGTGCGTTACCCGCAGGACCTGTTCGACGTCCAGCGTGGTCTGCTGGCGCAGTACCACATCACCAACCCGCAGGACGCGTACAACGCCAAAGGCAAGTGGGCGGTGCCGACCGACCCGTTCGCGTCAGCGGGTTCTACTGCCGACCAGCCGTCGTACTACGTGCTCGCGAATCCACCGACCAGCGGCGGCGGCACGTCCCAGTTCCAGCTCACGACACCGATGGTGGTCAACGGCGGTCAGAACCTCGCCGCCTACCTGACGGCCAACAGCGACCCCGGGCCCGACTACGGGAAGCTCACCGTGCTGACCGTGCCGGGGAAGTCCAACATCCAGGGGCCGGCGCAGGTGGCCAACGTCTTCAAGTCCAACGACCGCATCTCGCAGGACATCAGTCTGCTGGGCCAGGGGCAGTCGTCGGTCATCCACGGCAACCTGCTCACCTTGCCGCTGGGCGAATCGTTCCTCTACATCGAGCCGCTCTACGTGCAGGGCAACTCGACGTCGTCGTACCCCACCCTGCAGCGGGTGCTGGTGACCTACGGGGACAAGATCGGATACGGCCGGACACTGCAGGATGCGCTCGACGACATCCGGCTCAACCGAAGTACCGGATCGTCCATCCAGCTCGGGCAGACCACCGGCAACGGCGGGGCGACGAAGACGCCGTCCAGTTCGGCGACACCGAGTGCGTCGCCGTCGGGCTCGCCGTCGTCGCCGGCTGCGACCGGGTCGTCGAGTCCGACGACGCCGCCGGCCACGGGCCAGCCGTCCACCGTCACGCAGGTGCTCACCCAGCTCGACCAGGCACGCAACGCGCTCAACGACGCCTACGACACGCATGATCCGGTGAAGATCGGCGAGGCGCAGAAGCGCATCAACGAATTGCTCGACGACTACGGGCGGTTGCGCTCGCCGACGGCGAAACCGACGGGTTAGCGCCCGCGCGGCGCGACCAGCCCGCTGTCGAACGCCAGCACGACCGCGGCCGCGCGGTCGCGTAGGTGCAGCTTGGCGAAGACCCGGTTCACGTGTGACTTGACCGTGCCCTCGCCGAGGACCAGCTCGGCGGCGATCTCGGCGTTGCTCATGCCGTGGCCGATCATCGCCAGCACCTCACGCTCGCGGGCGGTGAGTTCGTCGAGGCCGGCTCCGGTGGCCCGCGCCGGAACCGCACGGTAGGTGGTCAGCACCCGGCCGGTGACGGCCGGGTCGAGCCATGACCCACCTTCGGCCACGGTGCGGACCGCGCGCTGCAGATCGTCGGCCGGGACGCCCTTGAGCAGAAACCCGGAGGCGCCCGCGCGCAGTGCGCCGGCCAGGACTTCGTCGTCGTCGAAGGTCGTGAGGACCAGTACTGGCGGGGCGGCCGGATCTTCGCGCAGCGCGCGCGTGGCTGCGACGCCGTCGACGCCCGGCATCCGGACGTCCATCACCACGACATCGGGACGGTGTTCGGCGACCGCGGCGGGCACCTGCGCGCCGTCCGAGCACTCGGCGACGATGTCGAAGCCGTACCGGGCGTGGAGGATGCCCCGCAGCCCGGCGCGCAGCAGCTCCTGGTCGTCGACGATGAGGACTCTGGTCATGACGGGTCGGGGGTCACGGCGTGTGGGCCAACGGAAGTTCGGCGTGCACGAGCCAACCGCGGCCGCCCGCGCCGGCGGTGACGGTGCCGCCGAGGGCCCGGGCCCGCTCGTGCATGCCCACCAGCCCCAGCCCCGCCCCGCGCCCGGGCGGGCCTGCGGTGTCGACGTCGAGGCATACGCGGTCGGACCGAACGGCGACGTGCACGGTCGAGGGGGCGGCCGGGGCGTGCTTGGTCGCGTTCGTCAGCGCCTCTTGCAGGATGCGGTAGGCGGCCAGACCGACCGTGCCCGAAACCACGTCCAGGTCGCCGTCGATGTGGGCGTCGATGTCCGCGCCGGCGTTGCGGTACCGCTCGACGAGCGCGGGGACGTCCAGGCTGCCCGGCAACGGGCGGGTGGGATCGGGCGAGTCGGGACGGCGCAGCAGACCGACCACGTGGCGCACCTCGTCGAGGCTGTCGCGCCCGAGCCGTTCGGCTTCCTCGAGCGCGCGTAGCGCATCCGAGGGGTCGTCCCTGACGGCGAGGCGCGCGCTTGTCACGTGCATCAGCGACACCGTCAGGCTGTGGGCAATCACGTCGTGCAGCTCGCGGGCGATGCGGTTGCGTTCCTCGGCCTGCGCACGCAGTTCGAGGCCGGCCTGAGCCTCGCGCAGCTGGACGACGAGGTCGCGCTGGCGGCGGCCGAACAGGCAACCGACGATGGCGAAGCAGGTGCCTCCCACCCACGCGGCCCAGCCCGGATCGGGCGTGGTGAAGATCGCCTCGCCGACCAGCACCACGATCGCGCCGGCGCCGTAGCCGATGGTCACGACCAGGGGAGCAGCCAGCGCGCACCACGCGGCGAGTACGGGTAACCCGAACCAGGCCACGCTTGAGGACGTCCCGTTCGCCAGCAGGGCGACCCCGACCGTGGACGTGGCGGCGGCGGGCAGGATGAAGGCCGGCCGGCCGAGCATCGTCCAGGCGCCGAACGCCCCCGCCACGACCAACCCGACCAACCCGAGCACCGGGCTGTCGGGCACGCGGCGCAGCGCGCCCGCGCCGAGGAACACGACAAGGACGCCGAGGACGCCCCAACCCGCGAGGCGGGGGAGCGGCTCGGGCGTGCGCCTCATGTCGGACACGGTGCGGATGCTACGGATCTACAGCGCGCTGCGGCGCACGGCGAGCACGGTCGCGACCACAGCGAGTGCGCCGACCTCGACCAGCGTGCCGGTCGGCGTCCCGATGCCCAACCAGGGCTGGCGGATCGAGGACGTCACCCAGGTCAGGGGCAGGGCGTCGCCGACGTCCTGCAACACCGTGCCCATGACCTTCGGCGGGGGTCCGCCGGCACCGAGCAGGAACGACGGGAAGAAGAGCATCAGGCCGACGGCCTGCGCGGCGCGGGCTGACGGGAGCACGGTGCCGAGCAGGACGCCGATGCTGACGAAGGCGACCGAGCCGAGTGCCAGCCCGGCCACGACGCGGCCGAGGTGGTGGACGCTCGGGATGCCATACACGGGCGCGGCCACAGCCAGCAGCAGCACGCCGGCGATGAGGATCGTGACCAGGCCCAGGACGAGCTCGGCCACGGCGAACGACCACCGCGGGAAGCCGGCCGCGGCGAACCGCCGCAGCACGCCCCGCTCGCGGTAGGACGCGAGGTGGACCGGGAGCATGACCAGTCCGGTCGCGGCGATCACCACGGTGAAGTAGGACGCGACGTACCAATGCGACGGGTTGGTGCCGCCGAAGGCCGGGTCGGGATCCGTGCCGAACGCGCCGCCGATGATCAGCATCGTGACGAGCGGGAAGACGAAGACGAAGGTCAGCACGAGCGGGTCACGTGCGGTCAGCCGGAACTCGGCCTTGATCAGGCGAACGGCCGTGGCGGTTGCGGCGGTCATCGGGTCACCAGCTCTCGCTCGGGTGTCATGGTCGACGTCGGTTCGTCGTCGAGTAGATGCAGCAGGGCGGCCTCCAGATCGGGCACCTCGACATCGAGATCGCTCGGCACCGGGCCGCGGCGGACGAGTTCGGCACCCACCTGCGCGATCACCTGCCGCTCGCCGCGAACCTCGATCCGGCCCCGGGCGGCCCGGACGTCGCCGACGCCGGGCAACCGGCGCAGCGCGTCGGCCAGTCCGGGCTCGGTGGCGCTGAAGCGGACGATCGCCCAGCCGGCATGCCGGGCCACGAGGTCGGCCGGCCGGCCCTGATCCAGCACCCGGCCGCCGCGCATGGCGATCACCCGTCCACAGAGCGTTTCAGCCTCGTCGAGTTCGTGCGTCACGAGCAGTACGGTCGTGCCCTCGTCGTGCAGTTGGGCCACGGCTGACCACACCTCGCGGCGGGCCGCGGGATCGAGACCCTGCGTGAGTTCGTCCAGGATCACCAGGCGCGGGCGGTTCAGCAGCGCCAGCACCAGGAACAGCCGCTGGCGCTCGCCGCCCGAGAGTGAGGCGAACGCCGAGCGGTGCCGGGCGCCGAGTCCGAAGCGTTCGAGCAGGTCAGCGCCGCGGGTCGAGCGGGTAGTGGCGAACAGCTCTATCGCCTCGCTCACCCGTAGTCGATCCGGCAACCCGGAATCCTGCAGTTGGCTACCGAGCAGCGGACGCAGCCGCTCGGCGTCGCGCACCGGATCGCAGTCCAGCACGCGCAGGGCACCGGCGTCCGGGCGGCGCAGGCCCTGGATGCACTCGACGGTCGTCGTCTTGCCGGCCCCGTTGGCGCCGATCAGGCCGACCACCTCGCCGGCGTCGATGTCGAGATCGAGATCGTCGACGACCACGCGCCCGCCATAGGTCTTGCGCAGCCCGCGGACCGTGACGACTGCCTCTGTTCGTGTCGTTGTCATGCCACGATCCTTCGTCGGTGCCGCGCTCGGCACATCCACCCACGGGTAGAACTCGGGCTCTAACCTGGCAGGGTGGGATCGGTGAGCGAACCCGACTGCCTGTTCTGCCAGATCGTGCGTGGTGACGCCGAGGCGATCCGGGTCTACGCGGACGACGACGTTGTGGCATTCCTCGACATCCGGCCGTTCGCCGCCGGGCACACCCTGATCGTCCCGCGTCGACATGCGTCCGGACTGGCCGACCTCGACCCCGACGACGGCGCAAAGGTGTTTCGGGTCGCGCAGCGGATTGCCCTGGCCCTGCGCCGCTCGTCCTTGCCGGTGGACGGCGTCAACCTGGTGCTCAACGACGGTGCGGCCGCCGCGCAGACCGTGTCCCACGTCCACATCCATGCGATACCGCGACGCAACGGCGACAAGCTGAAGATGGCCGGACGGCTGCTGGTGCGGCGCAGCGGCGATCTCGCGGACGCCGCCGAACGCGTTCGGGTCGGGCTTGCGAAATTGGCAGCCGACGGTCGGTGAAGCGCCGGGCGGCGCGAGCAGGCTGGCCGAGTCGGAGAGTCCTCATGCGTGCCATGGCCTACACCCGTACCGGTGATCCCGACGTGCTCACGCTGGTCGACAAGCCGATCGCCGACCCGGGGCCGGGGGAGGTCCGGGTGCGCATCCAGCTGGACGCTTGGCGGCGGCCGCCGGTGCTGATCACATCATCGATTACCGGGCCGACGACGTCGCGACCGCAGTGCGGCGTATCGCCCCGACCGGTGTGCACTCGATTGTCGAGGTCGCGCCGGCGGCCAACGCCGAGCTTGACGCCGCGGTGCTGGCCGACGCCCGCTCGATCGCGATCTATACCAACAACTCCGGCGATGAGGTCACCATCCCGCTGCGGCCGTCCTCGGCCGCGCCGCCCGCGAGCAACCAGCTCGCTCGCGGGCGACGGACCCCACCCCGACCATGGTTCCGTCGTCGTCTCACCTTCGGGCTGGTGTCTGCTCGCTCGCCGCTTCGCGTCTCAGACCCAGTTCCGTGTGTAAGCGTGCGTGGGGGTCGGTGATGGATCTTCGTTGAGT
>CAXTHY010000080.1:0-8081 GCA_964244175.1 uncultured Jatrophihabitans sp.
AGGACGCCGCCCTCTCAAGGCGGTAGCACGGGTTCGAATCCCGTTGGGGCTACACCCCTACACCCCTCGGATACCGGGGGGTGTAGTCAATATCCTTGATCGCAGTATCGATCCGGTCGGAAGACCCCAAATCGCTACTCTTGATCAAGCTGGTCGAGCGATTCAGCTGAGCCACCGCCCAGGTCACGACCTCCGACGTAGAGTCGCAACCGGACTATCGTCGTGTCGAAGGAGCGCTCGTGACCGCACTGCAGTCCATCCCGATCGAGACCATCAGCGGTGAACCGGCCTCGTTGGCCGACTACTCGGGCCGGGTCCTCCTTGTGGTCAACGTGGCGTCCAAGTGCGGGTTGACCCCGCAGTACGAAGGCCTGGAGTCGCTGTACGAGCGCTACCACGATCGGGGCTTCGACGTGCTCGGGTTCCCGGCCAACGACTTCCGCGGGCAGGAGCCTGGGACCAATGAAGAGATCCTCGAGTTCTGTCAGGCGACCTACTCGATCAAGTTCCCGATGTTCGCCAAGATCGCCGTGACCGGTGCCGACAAGCACCCGTTGTACACCTCGCTGACCCAGGCGGCCCCGCACGCGAGCGGCGATTCTGCGACGCACCGGGAGCGGCTGCGCAGCTTCGGGATCTCGGCGAACGAAGATCCGGACATCCTGTGGAACTTCGAGAAGTTCCTGATCGGGCGAGACGGCTCGGTGCTCGCCCGGTTCGCGCCCTCAGTCACCCCGGCCGACCCGGCGCTCGTCAAGGCAGTGGAGGACGCGCTGGCGCGCTGACGGCGGCTGCGTCCCGACCTTGGCCCTCCGGGCCGGATTGGCCTCACGGATCTGTCATGAGAAACCCGCTTACCGACGCGCTGAGCACGGCGAGCAGTTGCGCCGGCCCACGCACTGGGACATCGCCTTCATCCGCCGGTTCATGATCTTCTTCGCGCCGCTCAGTTCGGTGTTCGACTTCCTGCGCGGATCGGGCACGCCCGTCGACTGCGCCGCCGCGCGGCCCGGTTCAGCAACTGGGTCAGCGCGACGGACGGGGCGGTCACGCCGGATGCGCGGCCGACCGCCCGCCGCTGAATCGGACAGCCAGGACGGCGATGTCGTCGGTCGGTTGGCCGTCGATCATGTCGGCGAGCACGGCGTCGAGCAGCTCGTCGAGGTCGAGATCGTGATGCGCGCGAACCGATTCCAGCAGCCGTTGCCGCCCACGATCATGCGGCTGCGACCGACTCTCGATAAGGCCATCGGTGTAGAGCAGCAACGTGGCGCCCGCCGGTACCGGGTGTGCGTGATCGAATCGGTCGATGTTGGGGTCGACGCCCAGCATGACGTCGGTCGCGTCGTCGAGGATGAGCCCGGTGCCGTCAGTGTGGGCGAGGATCGGTGCGGGGTGCCCGGCGTTGGCCCAGCGGAGTGTGGCGACACTGGCTGGCTGATCGGCCAACGGCGCGTCCACGTTGACCAGGATCAGCGTGGCGAGAGTCGCGAGATGCAGGTCGCGCACCACTTCGTCCAGTCGAGCAACGACCTTCGAGGCCGGCTCGGGGCGCTCCCACACCAGTGTGCGGAGGATGTTGCGCAGTTGGCCCATCATCGCCGCGGCGGCGATGTCATGTCCGACGACGTCGCCGACCATCAAGGTGACCGAGCCGGAGGGCAGCAGGAGCGCGTCATACCAATCTCCACCGACCTGGTCCTGGGCGTCGGCCGTGCGGTAACGACCGGCCAACGTCAACCCGGCCGGCTGCGGCAGTTCGGTGTGCATGGCCTGCTGCAGAGCCAGTGCGACCGCACGGTCGTGTTGCCTCGCAGTGTCGAGACGATGGTTGGCATCCCACAACCGTTCTTCGGCGGCCGCCGAGGCGCGGGTCGCCGACGCGATCGCAGCTTCCCGCTGCCGCGTCGCTTGGGCGAGTTGCACCGCGGTGTTGGCTGTCATTGCCTCCATCGCGAGCGCGGTGTCGCGGACCCGACCCTCGATGACGGTCTCGGCGGCGGCATTGCGCGCCGCCACGCTCTCGGCCGCAGCCGCGACCGAGCGGGCGACCCGCGCGGCCGCGACAGTGGTTTGCTCGACGCCGGCAATGGCGGCCGCGATCACGGCCGACCGCGCCCGCAGCGCCGCCTCGGCGACGAGATCCAGTTCGGCGTCCGGCGTCGAGGTCGAGACGGTCTCGGCGGCGGCGGTGGCCAGCGCGGCCGCCGCGACGGCGAGTTCCATAGCGCGAGTCTGGACAGCATCAGCCGTCCGGGCGGCCGCCTCGGCGACGAGGTAGGCCGCTTTAATGGCCGCGCTCGCGCGAGCCGCCCGCGCCTGTTGGGCCGCGGCAGCTGTCGTCGTTGCCGCGCCTATGGCCGCGTACTCGGCGCCTCGGGGAGCGTTGGTGTCGTCTCCCGGCGGGGGTACGACGATCGGCGTCCCCAGCTGCCAGGTATCGCGGGCCGAGGTGATGACCGCCAGTTCTCGTGCGGCAACGTCGGCGACGGCTTGGACGGCGCGCGCCGCTGTCCGGACGTCGTGCTCGGTCGAGGCCGCGGCGGCCGAGGTGATGATGGCAACGGCCGCCGCATCGGCCGTGACGGCGGCGGCGACGATGTGGGCCGCGGCGGCCGTCTCGGCGGCCCTCGACTGCGCCGTGGCCACGACCTGCGTGGCCAGCCGCGCTGCGGTCCGAGCCGACGCCGCGCTGTCGGAGTGCGGGAGTTGATCGGCCGCGACCTGGGCGGCGGCAGCAGTCACCGCGGCGAGGAGGTCGGCCTGGACCTGCACCTCGGCGGCCGTGACCGCTGCCTCCGCCGCCACATCCGCGGCGGCGAGCGCGTCTGCGGTCTGTCGGGCCCGGCGTGAGGATTCGGCGGCCTCGGCCACCGTCGCGGCGGCGTCGGCCACGGCTTGTTCGGCAATTCGCGCGGCCGCAATGGTCCCGGTGTGGACTTCGTCCGCCAAACCCTCCTCGGCCACCGCAGCGATAGCCGTTGCCTCGGCCACGACCGCCGCGGCGGCCGAACTCGACGAATACCCGCCGACCCGCACGTCGGCGACCGGTGTCTCGGTCGCGCCGAACCCGTCGAGTGCCCCGTCCAGGGCCTCGCGACACCGCGTCCGGTAGTCGGTGGACAGGGCGAGTTCGGCGGTGGCCGTTTCGACGGCGTGTTCCAGGTCTCGGCGCCGCTGCGGATCTGCGGCTGAATCGACGAACCCGGCCAGATCGGCCTCGGCTCGGACCACCCGCGACTCGGCCAGGTACAGCAGGCGAGTCGCCCCGCGGTCGAAGGCGAACGCCTTGTCCACCTTCTGCCGGGCGGTGGGCGTGCTGTCCGCCGTAGGGACGAGAGTGCCGGCAGCCGGGACGCGGGGTTTCATGAGGTGCCTCAACGGATGCTGTCATCAGCATCCTGCGGC
The DNA here is from genome assembly GCA_964244175.1 of uncultured Jatrophihabitans sp. Taxonomy (GTDB): domain Bacteria; phylum Actinomycetota; class Actinomycetes; order Mycobacteriales; family Jatrophihabitantaceae; genus Jatrophihabitans. The sequence continues at coordinate 3,409 of CAXTHY010000080.1, forward strand.
CCGAGGTGCCACCGTGGGGGGAACCCCATCGGGGGGGCGGACCAGCACAACCTGCGAGCGGTATACATCAGGTTTAGCACACTTGGGGGGCTCCGGACCGATTTACCCGGGTCCGCCCAGCCGGCTCACCGGTTTGCGGGGTCGGATCGGGCGTGGTCCGGGCCGATTGTGCGGGACCATACGGGCATGAGCCAGCACACCGTCAACGTCGTATTGACGATCGATGTCGGGGACGAACTCGCCGTCCGCAACGGCGCCTTCAAACGGATCATGGCTGGCAATCAGGATGTCGGCGACATCGCCGAGATGGTCGGCAAGTCGGTGGCCGAGGCCCTGGGTGTGCTGCTCACTCAGGGAGATGGCGCGCATCGGTGGGTGGCTGAGGCGGTGCCCACCAGTCAGCTCGTCTCGATGAGTGCTATGTCGACATAGCAATGTCGACATAGCAATGTCGACATAGCAATGTCGACATAGCAATGTCGACAGGTTGGCCGGCACGCGGTCAGGACCCTTCCTGCTGGCGGGAGCGGGTTGGCTTGTCGGTGGGTTCGTCGTCGAGCAGACCCCCGCGGATGAGGGTGAGTTGCGGGCCGCGACTCGGATGATCCCCCCGCTCGGCCCGTGCCGCGGACGTCGCCGCGGCATCGGGTCGCCGGCCCAGCTCGTCGTCGGGGGCGCCCATCGACGGGTGCGTACGGTTCAGGTCGCAGAGGAGCATGACCTCGCCGAGGTCTCGAATCGCCAACTGCATGCCACGGTGGGCGGCGGCGGAGCGCAGTTCGGCACCCCACTCGTGGGCCCGCAAACGTTCGGCCGGTCCACGGACGATGAGAAATGCGCCGTCGGCCTGGATCCGGTCCAGCAGTTGCTCGTCGGTGTACGTGGTCCCGTCGAGACCGATGCCGCTCACGGCACCGGCCGACGACGGGCGACCGGCCGACTGTCGTCGCGCGACTGCGGTGTTGTGCTCATTCGATCACAACGTGGGAGGTCACGCGTGGGCGCCGTGGGCCGCGTGCCCCAGGCAGTAGTGACCGTCGCATGCGCTGCAGGTCGTGCGGGCGCCGGAGTCGCAGACCGCAGCTTCACAATCGCCGTAGTCGGCGGTGGGGCCGTACTTCGGTGCCGGGTCGGTCCATTTCGCCTTCTTGGGCCCGCTCGATCGCACCGGTCGGCTCGGGGTTCGCACATTCGACGTCTCAGCTGTTTCACGCACGCACCATTATCGCTCATTAACCGCGTTCGATCGCGTTGAACGTCGACCAGTTCCAGTCGATCGGTCATCCGGTTGATTCGCGGGCACCTGTTCAGCGCGGCGCGGACATCGGTACGCTCCCATTGGTTGGAACCCAGCCAGCCCGGAACGACCGCCCAATTGGGTCGAGAGCATCAGCTCAAGCCGAGCACTCCGGTGATCGTGCAGCAGTGGGTGGCCATGACCGTCACGTTCGTGGTGTGTCTCGGTGGCTGAGTCGACGGCGGACAACCGTCCCGTCTGGTCTGCTACCTACGAGGTGGGCGCCGTCGACGACGCCTTGCCGTGGCTCATCGACGCGATGCATCATGTCGGTCTGCGGGCCGAGGCCGCGACGGATCTCGTGCTCGAGGTGTATGAGGAGATGCGGCGCGCGGCCGAGAACCCCGAGACCCGTCGCGTCGGTGTCGAGGTCGAGGCGCGGCAGGACACCGTCACCGTCGCCGTGCACGAGGACACCGCCGAGCTCGCGCCCGGCGCACAGGTCGTCGAGCTCGAGCCTCGCCATGGATCACCCAACCTGCCGGATGCGGCGAAGGCAGTGGCCGATGAGTTGTGGCGGCGCCGGCGCCGCCAAGGTCGTCATTCCGACAACTGGGTGGTCATCACCAACACGATCGACGAGCCGGTTGTCGGTTTCACGCTGCTCGACCGGGCCGCGGTGCTGGCCGGGCTGACGACCGCGACGGCGTCGACGGCGGCCTTCACCGCGGCCGCCGAGCAGCGTGACCTGCAGAGCTCGTCGTTCACGGTGCCGGTCGGCCCCGCGGCGCCGAGTTTCGTGCGTCGCAGCGTCGGTCAGCTGCTCCAGGAGAACGCGGTCAGCGACGAGACGCAGGGCGATGTCGAGTTGCTGGTCTCCGAACTCGTCAGCAATGTCATCCGGCACGAGGACGTCGGCATGATCAACGTCGGCGTCACGGTGGATGCCGCGCGTGCGGTCACCGTGACTGTCACCGGCAGCGGCGAGGCCAATCGCGCCCCGTCGGCCGCGCTTGTGCATCCGACCGGACCGCCGGATTCCGCCAGCTCCACCGGGCGCGGGCTCGGCGTGCTGGACTCGCTGGCGTCAGCGTGGGGAACGAGCAGGCAGCATCGCACCACCACGGTCTGGTTCAACATTCGCGGGCCCGGCGCCCTTGAGCTGGCGCAACCGGTGGAGCGGGCAATGGCCGAACTCGAGCCGCCGCGTCTTCGAGACCCGGTCGCGGCGCATGACGAGTACGGCGCGATCATGCGCGCGGCATCAGCCTCGGCCGCCGTCGCGTCGGCCGTCAGTCATGAGGCTGCCACCATCGCGACCGTCGCTCAGGAGCTGACGGTCGAGCCGCAGGTCGTCGCGGTGCAGGCCGCCAACACGGCTGAGCAGGCCGCAATCGCGGCGGCGACCCGGACGGCCGACGCCGCTCGCCAGGCCCGCGCGGCCCGCGCGACGGCGGCGACTGCGGCGGCGGCCGAGGTGGCCGATGCCGCTGCGCGGACGGTCGCGGCGGTCCAGATCCAGGCCGACGAACTGGCCGCGCAGGTCGCGACAACCGCGGCGGTCGCGGCGGCGACGCTCTCGAAATCGGTGCTGCCCGGCGGCGACGCCGAAGCCGCCCGCGAAGCCGTCCGCGTCGGGACGGCCGTCATCTCCGCCGCCGCCAACAAGGCCAAGGAGACCACCCGCGCCGCAGTGCTGGTCGCCCGCGCGGTGGCCGCCGCGGCGGCCGCCGTCGCGGCGACGACCGCGGCGGAGGCCGCGGCGGTCGAGAACGAGGTGCTCGACGCCGCCGTGGCGGTGCGGGCGGTCACCGCCGCGACGGCGCACCAGCTGGCGACTGAGACCGTCGACCGCGCCGCGGTGGTCGCCGCCGCGACCCGTGCGGCCGCAGAAGCATCGGAGCGGCTGCGCGAGGCCAACCTCGAGCTGCAGCGCTCCGGTCGCCACGATCGCAGTGTCGCCCTCGCCCTACAGGCGGCGATGCTCACGGAGCTGCCGGAGCCGGAGAGTCTGCAACTCGCCGCGCGGTACCTCACCGCCGCCGAGCAGGATCGGGTCGGTGGCGACTGGTACGACGCGCTCGTGCTGCCCAACCGGTCGACGACCCTGGTGATCGGCGACGTCGTCGGGCACGACATCGTCGCGGCCGCGGTGATGGGCCAGCTGCGCAACGTCCTGCGTGCCCTCGTCTGGGACCGGGAAGAGGTGCCGTCGGCGGTGGTGGGTCGGCTCGACCGGGCGGTGCGCGATCTGCACATCAACACCCTGGCGACCATCATCGTGGCCAGCGTCGATCCGCCGCAGCAGCCCGGCGGAGCCAGCCTGCTGCGCTGGGCCAACGCCGGGCATCCCGCCCCGATCCTCGTCGAACCCGACGGCGGCGTCAGCGCCCTGACGGCCACGACCGATGTGCTGCTCGGCGTCGTGCCCAACACCGTTCGCCGCGACCACACCTACCTCGTGCCGCCGGGCGCCACGCTCCTGCTGTACACCGACGGGTTGATCGAGCACCGCGAGCGCGACATCGACGTCGGCCAACGGCTGCTGCTCGACGCGGTGCACGCGCACCACCGCCTCGAGCTGGGTGCGTTGATCGATGCCGTGATTGCCGACATGGTCGGCGGCCGCCCCGACGACGACGTCGCCGTGCTCGCCGCGCGATTCCACTGACGTACGCGGCATGCTCGGGTGATGCACCACGACGTGTCGTTGCGGGCCGTCCGCCTCGGCCTCGACGGCCCGCTGGTCGACGTCGGCGTCGCCGGTCAGCGGATCGTGGCCGTGGCCGCGCACGGTGGCGGGGAGCCGGCGGCCGATGTCCTCGACGCCGAAGGGGCCACGCTGCTGCGTGGGCTCTGGGACTGCCACGTCCACTCGCGGCAGTGGGCGCTGCGCCGCAACAGCATTGACCTGTCGGGCGCACCGACCGCGGCCCGGGCCGCTGAGCTGACGCTCGCGGGGGCAGATGACGGCACCGGGCCCGTCCTGGCCTACGGCGCGAATGACCTGCGCTGGCCGGACCCGCCGCACAAGGACCTGCTGGCCGGTCTGGCCCGGCCGGCGCTGTTGATGACGCCGGATCTGCACACGGCCTGGCTCAACCAGGCCGCGCTCGACCGGATCGGCAACGGCGCCCACGCCACCGGCGTGCTGCGCGAGCGCGCGTGCTTCGCTGCGGTCGCGCAGCTGACCGCCGAATTGGCCGGTGTGGTCGAGGCGTGGGTCGCCGACGCGATGCGTGACGCCGCGCGACTCGGCGTGGTCGGGGTGATCGACTTCGAGCTGGCCGACAACCCAGCCGACTGGCAACGCCGCGCCGAGCGCGGACCGTTACCGGTATGCGTCGTGTGTTCTATCCCGCACCAGCAGATCGACGCGGCCGTCGGGCGCGGCCTGCGTAGCGGCGAGCGACTCGACGACCCGCGGCTGAGCGTC